>NZ_JARD01000029.1:0-257463 GCF_000708345.1 Microbacterium sp. Cr-K32
TCGACGTCGCTGCGACGGGCGTCTTCGACGTCGCCGTGACGGGCGTCTTCGACGCGGGAACCGCCTTCGGCAGCTCCTCGACCGCGCGGTCGGCACGTTCCACCCCGGCCGCATTCACGATCGCGCGCACGACGCTCCCGACGATCAGCATCGCCGCCAGCGCCGCGCATGCCACGATCAGCGGCGTCCACTCGCGCGCGAAGGACGCCGCGAAGCTCATCAGCGCGCCCACGATCCACAGACCCACCGCGCCCCCGGCGAGCCCACCGGAACCCCGGACGATCGCGACCGCCGCGACGATCGCGAAGATGACGGCGAGCGCCGCACCCACGTAACCGATCGGCACCATCACCGCAGCCAGATCACTGGCCATTCTCAATGTCGTCATGACGACCCCCCGTCAGTGGTTACTCCACTCATTCGACATTAGAAGTGTCCCCCGGAATGGGCATCCGCCTCAAGTGCGACTCGCATCATCCTGAAGGCGGATATCTGTACGGACCGGCACAGTCGGAAAGACAGCGGCGCGGCTGTCAGCGACGACGTGGCCACCGCAGGCGGCGCGCCCGCACGACCCGCACCGGCTGGGTGACGACCGCGTCCACGACCATCGACCCGTCGGTCGGTCCGACGATCGCGATGGCCGAGGTCTCCGTCGCCTCCGCGGGGTCGATGGGCAGCCGTCCGAGAGCGCGGTGGGCGCGGATGTACGCGGGGACGAGCAGCACGATCGCTCCGAGCCAGGCGAGCGGGTTGCTCAACGCGACACCGTCGAATCCGATCCATGCCCCCAGCACGATCGCCGCGCCCACGCGCATCACGAGCTCGATCACGCCGGTCACGGTGGGCACGAGCGTGTGACCGAGTCCCTGAAGAGCGCCGCGCAGCACGAACAGCATGCCGAGCGCCCAGTACCCGCAGCCGTTGATGATGAGCATCCGATGCGCGTCGTCGACGACGACGTCGGATCCTTCGCCGATGAACAGGCGCACCATCGGGGCGCCGAATGCGACCAGCAGGGCACCGAGGACCACACCGGCGGCGACCGCCATCCAGGTCGCCTCGACCACACCGCGACGGATGCGGTCGGGCCGACGACCGCCGTGGTTCTGCGCCGCGTACATCGAGACGGCGAGGCCGAGAGAAGACAGCAGCGCGACCGCGAGGCTGTCGACGCGCGAGCCCGTGGTGTAGGCCGCGACCGCGTCGGCGCCGAGGGTGTTCAACGCGACCTGCACCGTGAGCGTGCCGATCGCGATGATCGACGCCTGGAACCCCATCGGCAGGCCGAGTCGCAGGTGCTCGGCGATGTCGTCACGGGTGATGCGCCAGTCGGCTCGGCGCAGGTGCAGCATCGGCAGGCGCCGACGCACGAACTCCAGGCACAGCGCCACCGAGACGGCCTGAGCGACGACCGTGGCGAGCGCAGCTCCCCCCACTCCCCATTCGAGGGGCCCGACCATCAGCACGACGAGGCCGACGTTGAGCGCACACGACACGGTCAGGAACACCAGCGGCGTCTTCGAGTCGCCGATCGCACGGATGATCGCGGACAGGTAGTTGAAGAACATCGTCGCGCTCGCGCCGAGGAAGCTGATCTGCGTGAAGATCGTCGCCTCGGCCATCAGCTCGGGCGGCGTCTGCAGCAGCGACAGGATCGGGCCGGCGAGGAGGGGCGCGCCCACGGTCAGGATGACGCTCGTGATGGCGCTGAGCAGTACGCCGGTCGCGACCGATCGGCGCACGGCCGCGTCGTTCCTCGCGCCGAATGCCTGGGCGATCGGGATCGCGAAACCGCTCGTCAGCCCCCAGGCGAACCCGAGCAGCAGGAACAGCAGGCTGCCGGTCGCTCCGACGGCGGCGAGCGAGGTGACGCCGAGATGCCGGCCGACGACGATGGCGTCGGCGAACTGGTACAGCTGCTGCACCACGTTGCCGAGCAGGAGCGGGATGGAGAAGGCAAGGATGACGCGCCACGGACGGCCCGTGGTGAGGGAGGTGGCCATGAAGGAGCGGCTCGCAGAACTGAGGGGATGATCGGGGGTGCCACCAGCTTATCGAATCGATTCGGCGGGCCGGAAGACCGGAACTCGATTCTGGACTGGGCCCCTCCTCCAGGTACCGTCGGACGGCAACCGTCGACGAGGACCGGAGGAAGAAAGTGACGAAGCAGCACACGGGGGGAACCGGACGCGAGCGCGACACCGCCGCGGACGGAGAGGAACAGCATCTGCGGCGAGCGCTGAGCAACCGCCACATCCAACTGCTCGCGATCGGCGGGGCCATCGGCACCGGGCTGTTCATGGGCAGCGGCAAGACCATCTCGGTCGCGGGCCCCTCGGTGATCTTCGTCTACATGATCATCGGCTTCATGCTGTTCTTCGTCATGAGGGCGATGGGCGAGCTGCTGCTGTCGAACCTGAAGTACAAGTCGTTCAGCGACTTCGCGAGCGACCTGCTCGGCCCGTGGGCGGGCTTCTTCACGGGGTGGACCTACTGGTTCTGCTGGGTGGTCACCGGCGTCGCCGACGTGATCGCGATCGCGGGATACACGGATGCGCTCATCCCCGGAATCCCCCTGTGGATCCCCGGCGTGCTGGTGATCGTCATCCTGCTCGCCCTGAATCTCCCGACCGTCGCCGCGTTCGGCGAGATGGAGTTCTGGTTCGCGCTGATCAAGATCGTCGCGATCGTGGCGCTCATCATCACCGGACTCGTGATGATCTTCACCGGATTCCAACACGACGCCGGCACCGCGAGCTTCTCGAACCTGTGGGACAAGGGCGGCATGTTCCCGCACGGATTCATGGGTTTCGTCGCGGGCTTCCAGATCGCGGTGTTCGCGTTCGTCGGCATCGAGCTCGTGGGCACCGCAGCGGCGGAGACCAAGGACCCGAAGCGCAACCTGCCCAAGGCCATCAATGCGATCCCGATCCGTGTGCTGCTGTTCTACGTGGGCGCGCTCATCGTGCTGATGGCGGTCACCCCGTGGACCGAGTACGTCGCCGGCGAGAGCCCCTTCATCGCGATGTTCGCCCTCGCCGGACTCGGCATCGCCGCGACGGTGGTGAACCTCGTGGTGCTGACCTCCGCCATGTCGAGCGCGAACTCCGGCATCTACTCGACCTCGCGCATGGTGTTCGGTCTCGCACAGGACGGCGACGCCCCGCGCATGTTCGCCCGCCTCTCGCGCCGCCGGGTGCCGCAGAACGCACTGTTCCTGTCGTGCATCCTGCTGCTCTCCGGCGTCGTGCTGCTCTACGCGGGCAAGGACATCGGCACCGCGTTCGACATGGTGACCACGGTCTCGGCCCTGTGCTTCATGTTCGTCTGGACGATCTTCCTGTGCAGCTACCTCGTGTACCGCCGCACCCGCAAGGACAAGGTCGCCGCGTCGACCTTCCGGCTGCCCGGCGGTGTGTTCATGGTCTACGTGGTGCTGGCGTTCTTCGTGTTCATCCTGTGGGCGCTCACGACCCAGCCCGACACGCTGACCGCGCTGCTCGTGACGCCGATCTGGTTCGTCGTGCTGCTCGTGGCCTGGCTGTTCGTGCGCCGCTCCCCGAACCACCTGGCCCGGCACGCGGCGCACATCGCGCACCTCCGCGACGACTCGGTCGAGGCGGACTGACTCCGGCCTCGGGCGGTCTTCCTGTTCACCACTCAGGAACTTCGTCGGGCACCGGACCGGATCACGGGGACACGGCTGTCCGGCCCTGACGTTCCTGAGTGGTGAACGCCGTCAGGCCGAGACGGCCGGGGCGGCGGCGGCCGGGGCGGCGGCGGCCGGGGCGGCGGGCTTCGTCGCGAACAGACGCTTCCGCAAGGCGAGGAACAGCAGCACCATACCGGCGCTGAGCAGGATGTGGCCCAGCCCCGCGATGCCCGCGATCATGCTCGACGACTCCTGCCCGAGCACCGTGAGGCAGCCGTGCCAGATCATCATGGCCGACGTGAGCACCAGGCCCGCGTTGTACAGCCAGAAGAACCAGCCGAACAGGCGGCTCTCGGAGAGCGCGAACGCCTTCTCGAGGAGCAGGACGATCAACAGCACGATGAAGCCCAGCACGAGCAGGTGCGTGTGCACGAGCCCGAGCTGCGTCGCCTCCCCCTCCGGGAAGCCGTTGATCTTGGTGAACTCTCGGTAGAAGAGTCCGGAGGCGACGCCCGCGATCATGGAGGCGAACGCGGCGGTGAAGAGTCTGCGCATCGGGAATCCTTTCGGTCTGATTCCAGCCTCGGCGTCGCGGCCGTTCCGGGGATCCATCGAACGGTTGACAGGGTCCGGCCCCGCACACGCGGCCCGCGCCAGCGGGCGACTCGGAGCAGACCGGACTCGGAGCAGACCGGACTCAGAGCAGACCGGACTCGCGTGCGATGGCGATGGCACGCGCCCGGTTGTCGGCGCCGAGCTTCTCGAACACGTGCACGAGGTGGGTCTTGACGGTGGCCTCCGTCACGAACAGCGTCTTGGCGATCTCGCGGTTCGACGCCCCGGTGTCGAGCAGCCGGAGCACCTCCAGCTCACGGCCCGTCAGCCGCACCCGCGGCGCGCGCATGACCTGCACCACCCGCTCACTGAGCTCCGGGCTGAGCACGAGTCCGCCGGATGCGGCCTGCCGGATCGCACGCACGATCTCGTCGGGGGCGACATCCTTGAGCAGGTACCCCGCCGCTCCCGCCTCGATCGCACCGAGGATCTCGGCGTCGCGATCGAATGTCGTGAGGATCAGGACGGCCGGGGCCGGATCCTGCGTGCGCAGGGCGGCGGTCGTCTGCACGCCGTCCATGCCCTCACCGAGCCGCAGGTCGCACAGCACGACATCGGGATGCAGGTGCCGAGCGAGAGCGAGCGCCTCTTCTCCGGACGCCGCCTCACCGACCACCTCGACGTCGTCACGATGGTCGAACAGCGAGCGCACACCGGCGCGGACGATGGGATGGTCATCGACGAGCAGCACGCGCACCGGGGTCATCCCTGTTCTCCGTTCCGTCGCCCCTGAGCGGCGCGGCCCAGAGGGATGTGCGCCGAGAGCGCGGTGCCGTCGCCCGGGGCGCTCTCCACATCGAGCCCTCCGCCGAGCTCCCGCAGGCGCGCGCGCATCGAACGCAGTCCGTAGCCGCCGCCGCGGCTGCCGACGCCGCCCTGGGCGTCCCAGTGCCGGGCGTCGAACCCGATCCCGTCGTCGACGATGTCGAGGCGCACCGCATCGCCGGCATCGGCCAGGGTGACCACGACACGGGAGGCCGATGCGTGGGAGCGGACGTTCGCGAGGGCCGACTGCGCCGTCCGCAGCAGGGCCACCTCGGCATCGATGCCGAGCGACGGCAGGTCGTCGTCGGCGTGCAGAGCGGCCTCGATCCCGGTCTCCTCGGTGAGGCGCTCCAGCATCCGGGCGAGGGCGTCGCCGAGCGCCGTCGACTCCAGCTCCGCCGGCGCCAGGGCGTTCACGATGCGCCGAGCATCCGCCATCCCCTCCGCAGCCAGGGCGCCGATCTGCTCGAGAGCGCGCGTGCGCTGCGACGGATCGTCGACCTCCAGGGCCGAACGCGCGAGCATCCCGATCGACGACACGCTCTGCGCGACGGTGTCGTGGATGTCGCGCGACACCCGGGTGCGCTCGGCCGTCGCCCCCGACTCGCGCTGGGTGCGGGCGAGCTCGTCCTGCAGGGCTGCCATCTCCTCCTGGGTCGCAACCAGCGAGGCGATCAGCCGACGGCGCTCGCGCCCGTCGCGGACGAGCTCGAGGTACCCGCGCGAGATCCCCAGCGCGAAGACGCCGCCCACGAGGGGACCGATCACGTTCGCATAGGTCGTGGTGCCGGTGTGCAGCAGCGGAGCGGTCACCACCACGGCGAGGACCACGACGCTGAGCAGCAGCGCCCACCGCAGGCGCATCACGAATCCGGCGAGCAGCCACAGCGGGAAGGCGAGCCACACGAACTCCGGCGAGACCACGACCGCGCCGAGCCAGATGAGGGTCAGCCCGAGCAGCCACCAGGTCGCGAGGCGACGGTCGGCGGTGCGTTCGCCGAGCAGCAGACCGCCGCCGTACCAGCCGAGGAAGACGAGCGAGAGGGCGAGGACCCACGGCAGCGGCACACCGTCCGCCGCGGCGCGCCACGCACCGACCACGAGCAGCACGACCGTGATGACGGCCTGACCGATCCGGATGGAACCGACCAGGCTCGCCCACGTGCGCGGCGCGCGGATCCCGGCCGCGGAATCGACGCGGCCGGAACGCTCAGTCCGCGTCTGCGGAGATGGCGACTGCGGCATCTTCGTATTCTCCCCCGTGCGGCCGGTCTCCGTGTCGATCCGCGTGTCGATCCCCGCGGGATCCCGCACCCCCGGCCTTCCGCGGCCACCACATCCGCTCGCCGACGATCGCGAAGATCGCCGGGACCACCAGGGTGCGCACGACGAAGGTGTCGACGAGCACGCCGATCCCGACGATGAGGCCGATCTGCCCGAGCGTGACGAGGGGCAGCAAGCCCAGCGCGGCGAACACGGCCGCGAGCACGACACCGGCGCTCGTGATCACGCCGCCCGTCGCGGTGAGGGCGCGCACCATCCCCTGCCGCGTGCCGACCGTCCGTGCCTCAGTGCGCGCGCGATGGACGAGGAAGATCGTGTAGTCGATCCCGAGCGCGACCAGGAACAGGAACGACAACAGGGGCACCTGGAGGTCGAGCGCGTCCCACCCGAACACGACCCTGCTCAGCCACGTGCCGGCACCGATGGCCGCGACCGCGCTGAGGATGTTCACCGCGAGCAGCAGCACCGGCGCCACCAGGGAGCGCAGCAGCACGATCAGCACGAGCAGACTGACGGCGAGGACGAGCGGGACGACCAGCAGCAGGTCGCGCCGATTGCCTTCGCGCGCATCGAGATCCGCCGCCACCGGGCCGCCCACCACGGCGTCGGCATCCGGCACCGTCTGCACGGCCTCTCGTACCGCGCTCACCAGGTCGAGGCTCGCGGGCGTTCCGGGCGCCGGCTCACCGACGACGAGCAGACGGGTGAGCGCTCCGTCGCTGCTCTCCCCGGTCGCCGATACCCGGAGCACACCCGGCACGTCGTCGATCGCGGCGACCAGCGCATCGGCCTCCGCCGTATCGCCGATCACGATCATCGGCTGCGCCTCCCCGGCCGGGAAGTGATCGCCGAGCACCGTGAGACCTGCGGCCGACTCGGACACGACACGGAACTTCTCGACCTGGGTGAGCCCGACGGACGCTCCGGCGAGCCCACCGGCGAGAACGCCGAGCAGCGCGAGTCCGCCGACCAGCGGCACCCACGGGCGCCGGGAGACGCGGTGAGCCACCGCACCCCACACGCGGCCCGTGGCCGCGACATCGCCCACGCGCGGCGCGAACGGCCAGAACAGTCGACGGCCGCACACGGCGAGCGCCGGTGGCAGCACCAGGAGCACGGCGGCGAGCGCGATCAGCAGGCCCACGGCAGAGGCGATGCCGAGCCCGCGCGTTCCCGGGATCACCGCGAGGGCGAGAGTCGACAGCGCCAGGACCACGGTGACGTTCGAGGCGACGATCGCGGGGGCGGTGGCACGCCAGGCGGCGACCAGGGCGCGGCGATGATCGGTCTCGCGGGCGAGTTCTTCGCGGTAGCGCGAGATGAGCAGGAGGGCGTAGTTCGTTCCGGCACCGAAGACGAGCACGCTCACGATCCCGGAGTCGAACTGCAGCCCGAGCCCGGCGCCGATCGCCGCGGTCGCCTTGTTGGCCAGCTGATCGGCGAGGGCGACCACGATGAGGGGGATCATCCACAGCACGGGCGAGCGGTACGTGACGATGAGCAGCAGGGCCACGATCCCGAGGGTCACCATCAACAGCGTGAAGTCTGCGCCGTCGAACGCGGAGGCGACGTCCACACCGAACGCGGGCCCGCCCGTGACCTGCACGTGCATCCCGTCGAGGGGGTGCTCGGCCACGGTGTCGCGCAGACCGTGCACGGCCTCAGCGGCGGCGTCGTCGTCCACCGTCAGCGTCGCCTGGATCACCGCGGCCTCGCCGTCGTCGCTGACGATCGGACCGTGGGGTGCGTGCCCGGTCTCCGCTTCGACTTCGCCCGAGAGCGCACCGAGGGCGGCGAGGTCGGCATCGCTGAGCTGCGCGTCGTCGTCACGGGAGGCGACCAGCAGTACCGTGTGCTCGTCCGCGTCGGGGAACTGCTCGGCGAGGAGCGCGGCCTGCGCGGATTCGGAATCCGGCGGAGCCACGTCGTTGCCTGCCGGGACCGATGCCCGTCCGAGCGCGCCGAGGAGGGCGGTGAACGCGACCGCCGCGATCAGCAGGGAGATCCATCCCCCGCGACGAGAGGTGAGCCACAGCGGAAGGGAGCGGAGGGTGCGGAGCATGACTCCAGTCCAGCCGCCCTCATCCTCGACCGGATCGCGCAGGGGGCGGAGACGGGTCTCCACCCTTCGATGGATCCGCGCGGCGCGCAGGAGGGTCCGGCAGCGGCCTCCTGCCGAGAGAGGGGCTCCCGTCAACGGGGTTCCACCAGACCCTCCCCCGTCGCCGCACGTGCGCGTAGCGTCGGGTCCAGGCCGCCGATCCGTCCGCGGCCGCGACGAAAGGACCACTCATGCACACGCGCACTCTCGGACAGGGCCTTCAGGTCTCGGCGGTCGGACTCGGCTGCATGGGCATGTCACAGAGCTACGGCCCCAATCCGGGTACCCGCGACGACATGATCGCGGTGCTGCGCTCGGCGGTCGATCACGGCGTCGACTTCTTCGACACCGCCGAGGTGTACGGACCGTATGTGAACGAGGAGCTCGTGGGCGAGGCACTCGAGCCCATCCGCGACCGGGTCGTGCTCGCGACGAAGTTCGGGTGGGATATCCAGGACGGCAAGAGCGTCGGCCTGAACAGTCGACCCGAGCAGATCCGCCGGGTGGCCGAGGCATCGCTGCGGAGTCTGCGCTCCGATGTGATCGACCTCTTCTACCAGCACCGTGTCGATCCCGATGTGCCGATCGAGGACGTCGCCGGCACGGTCGGCGAGCTGATCGCCGAGGGGAAGGTGCGCCACTTCGGGCTCTCCGAGGCGTCGGCCGAGACGATCCGCCGCGCGCACGCCGTACATCCCGTCACCGCGCTGCAGAGCGAATACTCCCTGTGGACCCGCGACCCCGAGGCGGAGATCCTGCCGGTGCTCGCCGAACTCGGCATCGGATTCGTGCCGTTCAGCCCGCTCGGCAAAGGTTTCCTGACCGGCACCGTCGACACCGCGTCCGACTTCGCGGCCGGCGACATCCGCGCCACGATTCCGCGCTTCACGGCAGAGAACCGGGCCGCGAACCAGGCGCTCGTGGCGCATGTCGCGCAGTTGGCCGCCGCCAAGGACGCCACGGCCGGCCAGATCGCGCTGGCCTGGCTGCTCGCCCAGCAGCCGTGGATCGTGCCGATCCCCGGCACCCGGCGCACCACCCGCATCGCGGAGAACGCCGCGAGCACGGCCGTCGCACTCTCGGCCGACGAGGTCGCCGACCTCACTGCCCTCGCGACACGCATCGGCGTGAGCGGTGACCGCTACAACCCGCAGCAGATGGCGTTCGTCGATGGTTGAGCCTCCCGCGGCATCGGTATCGTGAGGCGGGTGACCGCCGCCCGCAGCTACCCCGCGACCATCGCGTCTGCCGTCGAGCATGAGACCGTCATCCGCAAGTCACGCTTCCTCACGCGGATCGAGCCCGTCACCTCGGTCGAGCAGGCCGAGGCCGTGATCGCCGGCATCCGCAAGAAGGCGTGGGATGCCAACCACAACTGCACGGCGATGGTGACGGGTCTGCTCGGCGAGCAGGCGCGGTCGTCGGATGACGGCGAACCGTCCGGCACCGCGGGCATCCCGATGCTCGAGGTGCTGCGTCGGCGCGGACTGACCGACGTGGTCGCGGTCGTGACACGGTACTTCGGCGGGGTGAAGCTCGGAGCGGGTGGCCTGGTGCGTGCCTACTCGTCAGCGGTGTCGGAGGCACTCGACCTGGCCGCGCTCGTGCGGCGGGCGGCATTGCGCCAGGTGACGTTCGAGGTTCCGCACGCCGACGCCGGCCGCTACGACAACCTGCTGCGCGAATGGGCGGCGCATCACGGCGCGACGCTCGGCGAGCCGACCTACGCGGCGACAGCCACGCTCGAGCTGTGGGCACCGGAGCCGGAGCTCGCGCACCTCGCGGACGACCTCGCCGCCGCATCGGGCGGCGGGATCGCACCCGTTCTCGGCGTGGAGCGCATCGTCGACGTGCCCGCCTGACCCCCCCGGCATCGGGAGAACCACAACGGCCGCCGGATATCCTGGATGCCGCGGTCGCGGAGGGAGAGCGATGTTCGACAGTCCGCTCTCGGCTTCGGCCTACGAGATCCTCGACGTCGACCCCACGGTCGACGACGTCGAGTTGCGCCGCGCCTATCGCCTCCGCCTCCGGCAGACGCACCCCGATACCGGTGGAGATGCGGCGATGTTCATCCAGGTGCAGCGCGCGTGGGAGCTGGTCGGCACCGTCGAGAGCCGCGCCGCCTACGACCGCCGCTCCGGTGTGGCAGGAGCGACGGCCGCCGAGCCCGGGACCGAGTGGAGCGGATGGCGCCCGCCCGCCGCCCGCACCGACACCCGTCCCCGCGCCCGGTCCTACGGGCACCCCGGCGGCTGGCGCCGTGAACGCTACCTCGTGCTCATTCGCGAATGGGCCGGCCGCGGCGTCGAGGTCCCCGATCCGTATGACCCCGCGCTCGTGCGCTCGGCTCCGCGTGACCTGCGGCGGATGCTCGCCGACGCGCTGGCGGAGGAGGCCACGGCCCGCACGGTCTCCGACCTCGGCATGGGCTTCACGGTGTGGCACGACGTCGCGGTGGGAGCGGATGCCGACGACAAACTCGACCATGTGGTGCTCGGCCCGTCCGGACTGTACGGCGTGATGTCGGAAGACTTCGGGGGTGTCGTGGGCTTCCGCCGCGGCGAGATCACCGGCCCGAGTCTGGGCACCCGCGCGCCGGTCACCGCTGCTCTGCGTCGGATGCGCACCGTCGCGAAGGCCGCGCGCGTGCGCTTCGGCGGGGCGATCATCGTGCTGCCCGACGACGACCTCGCCCAAGCCGTCACGCCGCTCGGCACGAGCCGCGGAATTCCGGTCGTCGTGGTGCGACGCAGCGCTCTCGCGATGGTGCTGCGTCAGGGTGTGCCGCAGGCGCGGGCGATCGGGGGCAACGAGCTCTTCGACGTGCGCACCCGCCTGCAGCAGACCGTCCGCTTCGTCTGAGCCCGCGCTCGCCGAGCGTCGTCGCACCGCGGTCGTACCGTTGACTTCCGAAATCAAACCGGTTTACACTCATCAAACCGGTTCACCGATGAGCGCATCGGAGCGTCCGGAATCCACGAGGAGGTGGCATGAGCCGCACGACCATCGCCGATGTCGCTCGCGAAGCAGGCGTCACGAAGGCCACGGTCTCGCACGCCCTGAGCGGCAACCGCCCGATCTCCGACGAGACGAAGGCGAAGGTCCTCGCAGCGGCCGAGAAGCTGAACTGGGCGCCGAGCCAGAGCGCACGGGCACTCGCCACCCGTCGAGCCAACGCGGTCGCCGTGGTGCTGGCCCGCGACCCCCAGGTCATCGCGAACGATTCCTTCTTCCCGGCCTTCATCGCCGGCGTCGAGTCGGTGCTCGCCGAGACCGAGACGGCACTCCTGCTCCAGGTCGTCCCCGACCGCGACGCCGAGGAACGGGCCTACCGCACGCTCACCCACGGCCGCGCCGACGGCGCCCTCCTGCTCGACCTGCGCACCGACGACTGGCGTGTGCCCTTCCTAGACGACCTCGGACTGCCCACCGTGCTGGTGGGCGCCTATGACCAGCCGACCGGGTTCTCGTGTGTGCGAACCGACGACACCGCCCCGGTCCGCGAGATCAT
Organism: Microbacterium sp. Cr-K32; assembly: GCF_000708345.1. NCBI lineage: Bacteria > Bacillati > Actinomycetota > Actinomycetes > Micrococcales > Microbacteriaceae > Microbacterium > Microbacterium sp. Cr-K32. The sequence goes on from NZ_JARD01000029.1 coordinate 11,935, forward strand.
CGCGCACCTCCGGGCCGCCGGGCACGAGCGCATCGCCCACATCTCCGGGCCGCTCGAATACGTGCACTCGAAAGCGCGTGCAGACGCCTATGTCGCGGCGATCGGCGACGACGAGCTGCTCCGCGAGGGCGACTTCACCGCCGCGAGCGGGCGCACCCGCACCGCCGAGCTCCTCGCCCTGCCCGACCGCCCGACTGCGATCCTCTACTCGAACGACACCATGGCCATCGCCGGGCTCTCCTACGCCCGTTCCCAGGGCCTCTCGATCCCGCAGGACCTCGCGATCTCGGGCTTCGACGACGACCACCTCTCCGCCCACCTGTCTCCGGCGCTGACCAGCGTCTCATCCGACCCCGCGGCCCGAGGCCGCGCCGCCGCCCGCCTCCTGCGGGCAGACATCCTCGGGGCGCGGCCGCGCACCGAGATCGTCGACTGCAACGTCGTGCACTTCCGGGAGAGCACCAGCTAGTAGACATCCGTATCACCGCAGCATCACCACCGCAGCATCACCACCGCAGCGTCACCACCCGCAGCGTCACCACCCGCAGTGTCAAGGAGGACACCATGAAGAAGCTCCGCGCAATCGCCTTGATCGGCGCCACCGCTCTCATCGCCACCGGATGCTCGGCCGGAGGCGGCGGCGAAAGCTCAGCCGACGGCACCGGCCCCATCAGCATCTGGCTCTCCAACAACGAACAGGAACTCGCCTGGGGCACCGCCGTGGCCAAGGCCTGGAACGACGAGCACCCCGACGAGAAGGTCAAGGCGCAGGAGATCCCCGCCGGCTCCTCTTCGGAAGAGGCGATCACCGCCGCGATCACCGCCGGCACGGCTCCCTGCCTCGTCTACAACGTGGCCCCGGCCGCGGTCTCGGGCTGGGTCAAGCAGGGCGGACTCGTCGACCTCAGCAAGATCGACGGCGGCAGCGACTACATCACCGAGCGCGGTGGAGAGGTCGACGCCTACGCGAGCGACGGCAGCTTCTACCAGCTCCCGTGGAAGTCGAACCCCGTGATGGTCATGTACAACAAGGCGCTCTTCCAGGCCGCAGGGATCGCCCCAGAAGACCCGCAGATGAACACGTACGACGCGTTCCTCGAGGGGTCGCGCGCGATCGTCGCCTCCGGCGTGCAGAGTGCGATCTGGCCGGCGCCGACGAGCGAGTTCTACCAGCCGTGGTTCGACTTCTATCCGCTGTACCTGGCCGAGACCGACGGCACGATGCTCGTCGAAGACGGCAAGTCCACGTTCGACTCGGATGCCGGGCGCACCGTCTCGGAGTTCTGGAAGACCTTCTACGACGAGAAGCTGTCGCCGAACGAGGCGTCGACCGACGACGCGATGTCGGCAGGTACCACTGCCATGCAGCTCGCCGGCCCCTGGGCGATCCCCTCCTACGCCGACACCGTCGACGTAGGCTTCATGCCGGTGCCCACCAGCGACGGCCGAGAGACTCCGACGACCTTCGCCGACTCGAAGAGCGTGTCGATGTTCACGGCCTGCAAGAACCAGGGCACCGCGTGGGAGTTCCTGAAGTTCTCCACCAGCGAGGACAGCGACGGCCAGCTGCTCGAGGCCACGGGGCAGATGCCGATGCGCACCGGACTCACCGACACCTACGGCGACTACTTCGCTGCGAACCCGAACTACGTGGCCTTCGCCGAGCAGGCTGAGAAGACCGCCGACGTGCCCAGCATCCCCAACTCCGTCGAGGCGTGGCAGGCGTTCCGCGACGAGTACTCCTCCGCCGTGATCTTCGACAAGGAGTCGATCGACGACTTCCTCGGGAACGCGGCGAAGAAGATCGACGCGCTCGTCGCCGAGTGACACCGTGACCGATGAGATGCGGCCCCGCACCCGCTGGCTGGGTGCGCAACCGATCGGCGGGCTGTTCGCGCTCCCGTACTTCGTGTTCGTGATCGCGATCTTCGCGTATCCCCTTGCGTTCGCGGTCTACATCGCCTTCCACGACTACTTCTTCACGGCTCCGGGCACCGAGGTCGATCGCCCGTTCGTGGGCTTCGACAACTTCGTCACGGTGCTCACCGACCCGCGGGTGCTCGGGTCCTTCCGCAACACCCTGATCTTCCTGGTCATCAACGTGCCCCTCACGGCCGTGCTCTCCCTCGTGCTCGCGGCGGCCCTGAACACCGGCATCCGGTGGGTCGCGGCGTACCGGGTCGCGTTCTATGTGCCGTATCTGACCGCGAGCGTCTCGCTCGTGGGCGTGTGGATGCTGCTGTTCTCGGGCAACGGGCTGATCAACACGATCCTCGGCCCGCTCGCCCCCGATCCGTCGTGGCTCGTGAACAGCGGACTCGCGATGCCGATGATCGCGTTCTACGTGACCTGGAAGCAGCTCGGGTTCTACATCCTGCTGTATCTGGCCGCGCTGCAGAACGTGCCGAAGGAGCTGTACGAGTCGGCCGAGACCGACGGTGCCGGAGTGCTCTCGCGCTTCCGACACGTCACGATCCCCGGCGTGCGAAGCGCCACGACCCTCGTGCTGATCCTGTCGATCATCACCGGCGCGAACCTCTTCACCGAGCCGTACCTGCTCACCAACGGCGGCGGCCCTGACGGCGCCTCGACCACCCCGGTCCTGCTGATCTACCAACTGGGCATCCAGCAGCAGAACCCCGACACCGCAGCGGCCATCGGCATGATCCTCGTGATCCTCGTCGGCATGCTCTCGCTGGCGGCCAACCGCGCGACCAGGGAGCGATGATGCGAAAGAAGCGTTCACTGCCCCGCATCCTGAGCATCATCCTGCTCACGATCGCGGCCATCGGATTCGCCTTCCCCTTCTACTTCATGATCGTGGGGGCGTTCCAGGAGAGTCCGACGAACTCCCCGAGCGAACTGTTCCCGACGAGCGGGTGGACTGTCGACAACTTCGTCGCGATCGACTCGCGCATCGACCTGGTCGGCTCGCTGCTGAACTCGCTGATCTTCACGGCGGGCGTGCTGCTGGGAACCGTCGTGTTCGGGCTGCTCGCCGGCTACGCGATCGCCCGCCTCGACTTCCGCGGCCGAGGCGTGATCTGGGTGCTGATGCTGCTCGTGCAGATGGTGCCGTTCCAGCTGCTGATGATCCCCCTCTACGTGCAGATCACCCGCAACTACGGCCTCGGCGACTCGTACATGGGCATGATCCTGCCGTTCCTGATCAACACCACGGCAGTGTTCATCTTCGTACAGTTCTTCAAGGCGCTGCCGGTGGAGATCTTCGAAGCGGCGCGGATCGACGGTGCGGGCGAGATCCGCCTGCTGACATCCGTCGCGATCCCGCTCATCCGCCCCGTGCTGGTGACGGTCGTGCTGGTCACCTTCATCGGCCCCTGGAACGAATTCCTCTGGCCCTTCCTCATCACGAAGGATGCGAGTCTGCAGCCTCTGGCCGTCTCACTCGCGAACTACATCTCCAACGTGGCGCAGTCCACGGCCAACCCGAACGGCGCGATCCTCGCCGGCGCCACGGCGCTCGCGTTCCCCGTCGTCATCCTGTTCGTCGTCTTCCAGCGCTTCTTCAAGGCCACCGACCTCGGCGCGGCCGTCAAAGGCTAGCCCCCATCCCCCAGTCAGAAAGGGCCCCCATGTTCTCCGGAGCCTCCTTCCCCCTCGGTCCGTTCACGCCCTTTGAAGGCAACCCCATCCTGCGTCCGCGCGGCGACAGCTGGGAGTCGGCCAACCTCTACAACCCGGCGGCCATCGTCGACGGCGATGAGGTCGTGCTGCTCTACCGGGCGCACGCCGACGACATCATCTCCCACATCGGCATCGCCCGCTCCCGGGACGGGGTGACCTTCACCCGCGAGGACGCGCCGATCCTCTCCCCCTCCGAGGACTACGAGACCTACGGATGCGAAGACCCGCGCATCGCGCTGATCGACGGCACCTACTACCTCACCTATACGGGCTGGGACCGCCGCAGCGCGCAGCTGTGCCTGGCGACCTCGACCGACCTGCGCACCTGGACCAAGCACGGTCCGCTGTTCGACGACTTCGACACGTTCAAGACCATGGACCCGCGCGGGTTCAACTGGTCGAAGGCCGGGGTCATCGTTCCGCAGCGGATGCACGGGAAATGGTGGATGTACTTCGGCGAGGGCGCGATCTACTGGGCGACCAGCGACGACCTCATCCACTGGAGGCCGGGCACGCCCGACACCGAGCCGATGTACTCTCCGACCCCCGGCACCTGGGACGAGGCGCTCGTCGAGATCGGCGCCTCCCCTGTGGTCACCGACAACGGATTGCTCCTGTTCCTCACGAACGGCGCCACCCGCACCGTGCACGACGACGGCACCGTCGACGTCGACTACCGCTGCGGGCAGATCGCGATCGACCCGGACGAGCCGACGAAGGTCATCGCCCGCCTGCAGGAGCCGTGGCTGCGCCCGCAGACCTTCGAGGACATGCACGGACTCGTCTCTAACGTGACCTTCGTGGAGGGGCTCGTGAAGTTCCACGGGAAGTGGTTCGCGTACTACGGGCAGTCCGACACGACGCTGGCGGTCGCGATCCACGATCCGGCCGAGCCGTGGGGTCGCGCACTGCGCGACGGCGGAGAGGCGTGATGACGTGGACGCCTCCCGACGCACGTTCCTGACGTTCACGGCAGCAGCCTCCGCGCTCGCCCTCCTCCCCGTCGACGCCGCCATGGGCACGACGAACACTGCGACCGGCACGGCGACGCCGCCGCCGCTCGAGACCGCGCGCCGGCCACGGCTGACGAACCTCGCCCACCTGCGATTCCTCCTCGCCGATGTTCCCGTCGTCGCGAGCGCGACCCACACGACGTTCGGGATCGAGACGAAACCAGCGGTCCGTGCGCCCTGGACCTACGCCGACACCGACGGTTCCGGCGGCTATCGACCCGTGGGCGGCGGCACCCGCGATGCGCTGACCGGATACTGGTCGCAGGGCGCGTACAACGCCGACGACATCGCCCGCGCCGCCGTCGTGTTCGTCCGCGAGTGGAAGGCCACGGGCGACGCGCAGAGCCGCGACGAGGCCAGAGACGTGCTTCGTTCGCTCGCCTTCCTGCAGACGACTTCCGGGCCGAATGCCGGACGCGTGGTGCTGTGGCAGCAGGAGGACGGCACCCTGACCCCCAGCGCCGTCCCTGTCGAGCTGCCCGACCCCTCGGACTCGGCGGAGTCGTACTGGCTCGCCCGCTCGGTCTGGGCCTTCGGCGAGGGCTATGCGGCCTTCCGTCGCGATGACCCGGAGTTCGCGGCGTTCCTCCTCGCAAGGCTGCACCTGTGCCTCGATGCGCTGGGTCTCGAGTCGCTCTCCCGCGCCGGCCAGTGGGTGAGAAGCGATGGGCAGAGGCTCCCCGCCTGGCTGATCGCCGGAGGAGCGGATGCGACGGCCGAGGCCATGCTCGGTCTCGCTGCCGCCACCGAGGCCGGGGACTCCCGCAGCAGGACAGCTCTGCAGTCGTACGGCGAGGGCGTGGCCGCGATGTCGACCGACCCCGCGCGGGGCTGGCCGTTCGGCGCCGTGCTGCCGTGGACGGGTTCGCTCGGGTTCTGGCACGCATGGGGTGCGGCGGCGCCGGAGGCACTGGCCAGAGCCGGAGCGCTGCTACGGCGTCGGGACTGGTCGGCCGCGGCGCTCTCGGACGCCGGACGCTTCACGCCGCAGGTGCTGGCTTCGGGCGGGCCCCACAACGCGTGGGCGCCGCTTCCCGCCGAGGCGCAGATCGCGTACGGCGCGCACGGCCGCGTGGCCGGCGCACTCCAGGCATCCACGGTCGGAGGGGAAGGCCTCGGCGTACTCGCCGGACTCGCCGCAGGATGGTTCTTCGGCGCGAACACGGCCGGCATCCCGGTGTACGACGCAACGACCGGGGTCACGTTCGATGGGGTCGAGACCGACGGACGGGTGAACCGCAACTCGGGCGCAGAGTCGACGATCCATGGCCTGTTGACGATGCAGCTGCTCGACGCGAACCGCGACGTGGCCGACCTGGCAACCTCGATCACCGGCCTCACGGCGAACACCGGTCTGCGCGTCATCGAGGCCGAGACCGCGCGACTCTCCCCCGGATGTGTGGTCGAGCGACCGGACGGCGGGGCATGGACGGGCGAGGGAAATCTGTCCGGCGGCGCATACGTGCGCATCCCCCGCGGTGAGTGGGTCGAGTTCGACGTCACCGAGTCCGGCGGCATCCTGCACGGTGTCGTGTGGCGACAGGCGGCAGATGCGGGCGAGGCCGAGTGGGAGGTCCTCCGCGGACGCCGCCGACTGTGGAAGACCCGCACCGCGGCCGGTTCGACCGGAGACCGCGGCCTCACCGAGGCCGACGGGATGCTCGTGCCTGAGCTCCTCGGTGGCGATCTGCCGGAGGCGGCGGTGACGGTGCGCTGCACGAGTCGCGGCGATGTGCGCCTCGATGCCCTGCTGATCCAGCCGCGGATCGCGAGCGCGGTGTATTCGACGCGCTCGGGCTCTGCCGTGCTCTACGCCAACGGCACGCGCCAGGATCAGCGGGTCCCACCGCTCGCGCCGGGCACCGGGCGCGCCTACGACGCAGACGGCTCGCCGCGCGGCGACGCGGCGCAGAGCGGGAAGGTGCGGGTGCGGGGTACCGGCTTCACCGTGACGCGCAGCTGACGCGCACGCTCGGCCGATCTACGCCGACCATGACAGTGCCCCGACGAGCATAAGAGCTCGTCGGGGCACTGTCGGTTGCGCTACTCCTGCGGCTGTCGACGACGGCGGATGGCGGGGAGGAGCATCCCTCCAGCGAAGAGCATCAGTCCCCCCAGCAGCAGACCGGCCGAAAGCACTCCACCGGTCACCGCCAGTGTGGGCGGCGGCGGCGGGAACACTCGCGTGGTCGTCTCAGACGGAGGCGGAACGATCGTCCCTCCCCCGGGCGGGACGCCTGTGGCGGTGGCCACGTTCCGCACCTGACCCCTCTCGACGTCGGCGGCGGTGACGGTGTGCGGCGGCACCGTGCAGGTCATCTGCACCCCGGAGCCCAGACTCGTCGACGGACACGTGACCGGCCCCGCGGTGGGGTCGGTCACGACGATGTCGTCGATGGTCTGTGCACCGGTATTGGTCACGAGGATCGTCCACTCGATGCGGTCACCGGGATCGATGACGCCGTTGCCGTTCACATCGACCGGATTCGCGCGCTTCTCGAGGGTCAGCGCGTTGGGCCCGTCGAAGGGGACCTCGACCGTCGACGGCGGCGAGACCGGAGGCTGCCCCGAGGGCGGAGTTCCGGTCGCGACGGCCGTGTTCGCGAGCAGGCCCGAGTCCACGTCGGCCTGCGTCGTCTGGTACTGCGCGGTGCAGGTGATGATCTGGCCCGGCAACATGCTCGCGGCACCCACAGGGCATTCGATGGCGGACAGCGATCCCGACCCGGAGAAGGCGGTCTCATCGACCGTCACGTCTTCGAGCGTGACGTTTCCGGTGTTCGTGACCACGAAGGAGTATGCGATGGTCTGCCCCACCGCCGTCATGGTCGCCGGCGTGGCCGACTTCACGATGCTGATGCCCGGGGCGGGATCGATGGGAACCTCGGTCTCCGAGGGCGGCGAGACCGGCGGGACGAGCGTCCCCGGGGGCGTTCCGGTCGCGGTGGCGCTGTTCGTCACCCGGCCCGCGTTCACATCGGCTTGGGTCAGCACATACGTGGCGGTGCAGACGATCTGCACGCTCGGGGCGAGCGACGCCGCGCCGGCCGGGCACACGACGGGCGACAGTGTGCCGGTCCCGGAGAAGCTCTCCTCATTCACCGTCACGTTCGCGAGGGTGACGTTGCCGGTGTTCGTGACCACGAAGGAATAGGTGATCTCCTGGCCCACCTGGTAGGCGTCCGGCGTGTTCGGGCTCGCCGATTTCACGACCGTGATCCCGGGCACCGGGTCCGGCGGGACGACGACGGTCGACGGGGGCGACACCGGAGGCTCTCCGGTCGGCGGCGTGCCCGTACCGGTCGCGGTGTTCGTGACACCCCCGGCATCGATGTCGGCCTGGGTCACGACATACGAAGCCGTGCAGGTGACGGTCGCGCCCGCGGCGAGCGATGCCGCGCCCGCGGGGCACGTGACCACGGGGGGTGTCCCCGTTCCGGTGAATGCCGTCTCCGTCACCGTCACACCCGTGAGTGTGACGTTTCCGGTGTTCGTCACCAGGAACGAGTAGTTGATCGTCTCGCCCGCTGCCGTGATCCGCGTGCGGTCGGCGGTCTTGGACACGGTCAGCGCCGGCGCCGAGACGACGGGGATCTCGACCGTGGACGGCGCCGACACGGGCGGAGTGCCCGAGGGCGGGGTTCCCGTCGCGGTGGCGGTGTTGTCGAGGGAATCGGCGGTGTAGTCCGCAGCGGTCGTCGTGTACGACGCGGTGCACGTGATCTGTGCACCCGGGATCATCGACCCGGCACCCGCGGGGCACGTGATCGCCGGAGAGGCACCGGTTCCGGAGAACGCCGTCTCATCGACCGTGACGTTCGTGAGGGTCACGTTGCCGGTGTTGGTGACCACGAAGGAGTAGCCGACCGCCTGACCCGCTGCCGTGATCTCGGAGGTGTCGGCGCTCTTCACGAGGGTGATCGCGGATGTCGCCGTCGACGGCACGTTGACGGTGGAGGGCGGGGAGACGGGAGGCACGAGGATGCCCGGCGGGACACCCGTCGCGGTGGCCGTGTTGGTGAGGGTCCCGCTGTCGATGTCGGCCTGGGTGAGGGTGTAGCTCGCGGTGCAGGTCGCCTGCGCCCCGGGAGCCAGCGGTGTCGTCGGACACACCGGGGTGGTCATGCTCCCCGAGCCGGTGAAGGCGGTCTCGTCGACGCTGATGTCGGCGAGGGGCACGTCACCGGTGTTGGTGACCACGAAGGAGTAGTCGATGACCTGTCCGACCGTGAAGTCATCGGGCCCCGACGGCGATGCGGACTTGAACAGCGAGATCCCCGGGTTCGCCGCGGCGATGGTGAGGGCATAGTCCTCCACCTCGCCCACCCCTCCCGCGCCCGTGGGCATGGAGGTGGTCAGGGCGGTGCCGCTGGAGATCCGGAACCGCGCGAAGGTCGGTCCCGCGACGGTCTGTGCGATGATTCCCGGCCAGGTGAGCGTGACCGAGGATCCGTCGGGCGTTCCCGCCGGGACCACCGCGGATGCCCCCTCGTTCGCGTCGAAGACGCCGTTGCGGTTGAAGTCGACCCAGCCGACCAGTGTCGCCGGCTGACCCGGCACCTTGTTCGACGCCAGCACCGACACCGAGTAGCTGCTGGTGATCCCTGCGGTGATCGGCCCGAACGTCGCGACGCCGTTCTCGTCGTCGATGAACTGGTTCGGCGCGGTGCCGCCGACCTGATCGTCTCCGGTCGCGTTCGCGCTGTACTGCATCGCCGCCTCGGTGTCGGCTGACCACCCGAGGTAGGTGGCGGCATTCAGCTCGTGGGACACGGCCCCGTAGCCGGCCGGGGCATCGCCGTAGTCGTCGGGGATGGTGGCGCAGGAGGGCGCGAAGCCGTCGATGCCCTCGCCGCCTCCCTGCGCACGGTAGCCGCGCACGAGGATGTCGCTGGTCCCGGTGGTGGCCGCAGGCCCGCAACGTGGCGTCGGGGTATCCAAGCCGCCGGTCGTGTTGAAGTTCTCACCGATGGTGAGGACGGTGGGCGTGGCGGCGAGATCGATCCGCAGCTCGCCCGCCGCGCTGAAGGTCATCGGCCGGCAGGTGATCTGCACCGATGAGGGCCAGCGGTTCGTGCCGTCGCCGACGAAGGTGGTCCCGGTGATGCGGTGCACGAAGGTGTTGGCGGGGCACACGCCGGTCTGCACGTTGCCACGGCTCTCGTTGTAGACGGGACCGGCGATCCACGCGGGGTTCACGGTTCCCGTGACGGTCCCGGCGTTGCTCACGGTGATCGTGGAGCACTGGATGCTGAAACGCACGAGGATCGAGTTGGCGTTGGACGGAGAGTCGGCCGTGCGGTTCTCCGTCTGCACGCCGGTGAGCACCGAGTTCGACGGACACTCCGTCGGCGCGACGAGGTCTTTGTCGGATCCGACCGTGGCCGCTTCCGTGGAGGGTCCGAGATACAGCTGGGCGGCATCGCCCGGAGCCGCCGTGGCGGGCGACGCGGGCACGATCAGCGCGGTGAGCACGAGCGTCAGCAGTGCGGCGACGGCCCAGGGCTTGCGACGGTCACGGCTCGTACGACCATGATGAGTGGCTGGATTCCGCATGGGGTCGCCCTCCGTTTTCTCAGCGTCACCGGAAGCTGAGACTTTGCTCACAGTAGCCGACGAATCCCCTGGGTCCAACCCCTTTTTTTATGCTGCGACCTCGGTGAAATCACCTCGACCCACCTCGATCCCTCCGCGGCATGCCGGAATACTTTCTTTTGAGTTATTCAAATGAAGAGGTATGCTCGATGGATGGAGACAGAACTCGACTCGGCGCTTCGCGTTGCCGGGTTGCGCGCGACCGCGGGCCGCGTCGCCGTTCTCGAGGCTCTCGACTCCATGGCCCATTCAGACGCGGAGCGGCTCTACCGTGCCGTGTCTGAGGTGCTGCCGACCACGTCGATCCAGTCGGTGCACAACATCCTCGCGGACCTGACGACGGCGGGCCTCATCCGCCGGATCGAACCGGCAGGCTCCGCGGCGCTCTACGAGCGGCGCATCAACGACAACCACCACCACGTCGTCTGCACCTCCTGCGGTGCCATCGGCGATGTGGACTGCGTCGTCGGCGAAGCGCCGTGTCTCACCCCGTCCTCGACGGGGGGATTCACCGTCCAGACAGCCGAAGTCACCTTCTGGGGCCTCTGCCCCAGTTGCCAGAACGCCGCGCAATAGCAGTCCGCCGATCGCCCGTCCCCGGATGGGGGTAATCGTTGCGCCTGCGCGGAGAAGGAGAACACCATGACGAAACCTGCCACCACCACGCAGGCCGGAGCCCCGATCGCGAGCGACACGCATTCGCTCACGGTCGGCGCCGACGGCCCCACCGTCCTGCACGATCACTACCTGGTCGAGAAGATCGCGGCCTTCAACCGCGAGCGGGTGCCGGAGCGCAACCCGCACGCGAAGGGCGGCGGCGCGTTCGGCGAGTTCGTCGTCACCGAAGACGTGTCGGCCTACACGCGCGCGGCCGTCTTCCAGCCGGGTGCGGCCAGCGAGACCCTCATCCGCTTCTCCTCCGTCGCCGGGGAGCAGGGCTCGCCCGACACCTGGCGTGACGTGCGCGGGTTCTCGCTCCGCATGTACTCCGACGAGGGCAACCTCGACATCGTCGGCAACAACACCCCGACGTTCTTCCTTCGCGACGCGATCAAGTTCCCGGACTTCATCCACTCGCAGAAGCGCCTCGGCGACTCGGGTCTGCGCGACCCCGACATGCAGTGGGACTTCTGGACGCTGTCGCCGGAGAGCGCCCACCAGGTCACGTATCTGATGGGAGACCGCGGCCTGCCCCTCAGCTGGCGGCACATGAACGGCTACGGCTCGCACACCTACTCGTGGGTCAACGCCGCAGGCGAGGTGTTCTGGGTGAAGTACCACTTCATCTCGCAGCAGGGCGTCGAGGCGATGAGCAACGAAGAGGCCGAGCAGCTCGCCGGGTCGGACGCCGACCACTACCGGCGCGACCTCTTCCGGTCGATCGCCGACGGCGAGTTCCCGAAGTGGGACCTGTACGTGCAGATCATGCCCTACGACGAGGCCAAGGCTTACCGGTTCAACCCGTTCGACCTCACCAAGACCATCTCGAAGAAGGACTACCCGCGCATCAAGGTCGGCACGCTGACGCTGAACCGCAACCCGGAGAACTTCTTCGCACAGATCGAGCAGGCCGCCTTCTCGCCGGGGAACCAGGTGCCGGGCACCGGCATCTCCCCGGACAAGATGCTGATGGGGCGCATCTTCGCCTACCCGGACGCGCAGCGCCACCGCATCGGCCCGAACTACAACCAGCTGCCGGTGAACCAGCCGCACGCGAGCGAGGCGCGCAACTACCAGCACGAGGGCTCGATGCGCTACCAGTTCAACGACGCCGCGCACCGCACCTACCAGCCGAACTCCTATGGAGCGGCAGGAGGCCCGGAGGCCGACCCGTCGAAGGGCATCGAGGTGAACTGGGAGGCCGACGGCGAGATCCAGCGCTCCGCCGCGACCCTGCACCCCGAGGACGACGACTTCGGGCAGCCCGGCACGCTCTACCGCGAGGTGTTCGACGCCGAGCAGCGGGCACGTTTCCTGGAGACGCTCACCGGCCAGGGGCGTTCGATCACCGTCGACGCCATCCGCGAGCGCTTCTTCCAGTACTGGACGAACGTCGACGCCGCACTCGGCGCCGCGCTGCGCGACCGCGTCTGATCCTCGCGATCACCGGAACGGAAACGGCCTCCCGGAGACTTCGGTCTCCGGGAGGCCGTTTCGTCGTCCCCGGCACTGCCGGGCGCGTCAGGCGCCGACCGGCTCCGGTTCGGGGACGATCGCCTCGAACGCCACCTCGCCCGCCGGGGTCATCCACGCCCGCAGCATCGCGCGGATGGCGCCGGCCATGTCGATCGACCGGTCGAACAGCCACTGGGTCTGCAGACCGTCCATGGTCGCGGTCAGGCGCAAAGCCGCGTCGTGCGGATCGATGTCGGGTCGCAGCTGACCGGACGCGATGGCGAGCGCGATCGCCTGTCCGGTGCTCGAACGGATCCTCTCGTAGCGGCGCCGGAAGTACTCGTGCGCCGGGTGATCGGCAGCCGACGCCTCGGACGACAACCGCACGAAGAGCTCGATCAGACCCGGCACGAGACGGTTGTGGTCGGCGAGGTCGACCATTCCGCGCAGCACGCCCATACCGCCGTAGCCGCGGGCGTAGGGACGGAAGCGGTCGCGATCCTCGATGTCGCGGGCTTCGAGCACGGCTTCGAGCAGGGCTTCCTTGTCGGCGAAGTGGTGCAGCAGTCCCGCGCGCGAGATGCCGCACACCGCGGCGATCTCGAGGATCGTCGCCGAGAGGAAGCCGCGTTCGGCGAAGTGGTCCGAGGCCACGCGGATGATCTCCTCGCGGCGCGCTCGGCCGTTCGCGTATCCGCGCCCTCGCAGCGTCGTCGCATCAGCCATGGGGGAAACCGTAGCACCGCTCTTGACAAAACCGACACAAGTGTAGATATTTAACCGAACCACCCGCCGCACCCGCACCGCCCGCCGTACCCGAAAGACCCGCCGTACCCGAACGAAGGAGTTCCCGTGAGCGCGATCGCGCACCCGTACCAGGACCGCACCCTGACCGTGGATCAGCGTGTCGAGGACCTGCTCACCCGAATGACGCTCGAGGACAAGGCGGGGCAGATGTTCCAGCCGATGGCGACCCTCGGCGACGACCTCGACGCCCCCGGCCTGTTCGGCTCCCCTTCGATGCGCACCATCATCGACCGTGGCATCACGCACGTGAACATCCTGCAGGCCCCGTCGGCGCGGGAGATCGCCGCATGGCACAACGCCCTGCAGGAGGAGGCCCGGCGACGCGGCCTCGGCATCCCGTTCTCTCTGTCGAGCGATCCGCGTCATTCGTTCTCGAACAACCCGGCCGCCGCGCTCATCGCCGGCCCCTTCTCGCAGTGGCCGGAGTTCCTCGGTTTCGGCGCCATCGACGACCCCGAGCTCACCCGCCGCTTCGCCGAGGTCGTGCGTCGCGAGTACCTGGCCGTCGGCATCCGCACCGCCCTGCACCCGCAGATCGACCTCGCCACCGAGCCGCGCTGGGCGCGGGCTTCCGGCACGTTCGGCCAGAGCGCGGAGGTGACCGGGCGTCTCGGCGTCGCCTACACGCTCGGGTTGCAGGGCGACGAGCTCGGAGCCGAATCGGTCTCGGCCATGGCCAAGCACTTCCCCGGGGGCGGCCCCCAGCTCGACGGCGAGGATCCGCACTTCTCATACGGCCGCGAGCAGGTGTACCCGGGCGGACGATTCGACCTGCACCTGCAACCGTTCCGCGACCTGCTGGCCGCCGGCGTCTCGCAGATCATGCCCTACTACGGCATGCCGATCGGCACCGAGTACGAAGAGGTCGGCTTCGGCTTCAACAAGCAGATCATCCAAGGCCTGCTGCGTGACGAGCTGGGCTTCGACGGGATCGTGTGCACCGACTGGGGCATCCTGTCCCGCACCTTCTGGGGTGTGGAGTCGCTCACCTACGACGAGCGGATGATGAAGTCGCTCGATGCCGGTGTGGACCAATTCGGCGGTGAGTTCAACCCGAAGGCTCTGATCGGGCTCGTGCGGGCGGGCTCGGTGCCCGAGTCCCGGCTCGACACCTCGGTGCGCCGGCTGCTGCGTGAGAAGTTCCGTCTCGGGCTGTTCGACGACGCACGGTTCGTCGATGTCGAAGCTGCGGATGCGATCGTCGGTCGGGAAGACGCCCGCGCCGCCGGACTCGAGGCCCAGGCACGTTCACTCACGTTGCTCACGAACGGCGGCGGGGCGGCGCATCTGCCGCTGCAGGGGCGCCCGACCGTCTACGTCGAAGGCCTCGACCCCGTCGAGCTCGCCGGCTGGGCCGATGTGGTCACCGACCCCGACCGCGCCGACGTCGCGATCGTGCGCACCGACGCCCCGTGGGAGCCGCGCGGCAACGGGGCCGACATCGAATCGTTCTTCCGCGCCGGATCCCTCGAGTTCCACGACGACGAACTCGCGCACCTGCGCGATCTGGCCGCCCGCGTGCCGCTCGTGCTCGACGTCTACCTCGATCGTCCGGCGATCCTCGCCCCGCTTCTCGACGTCGCCTCGACGATCATCGCGAACTACGGCGCCTCCGACACCGCGCTCGTGAATGTGCTGTTCGGCGCGGTGGAGCCCCAGGGGTCGCTGCCCTTCGAGGTGCCGTCGTCGATGGAAGCCGTGGCGGTGAGCCGCCCCGACGTGCCGTCGGACACGGTCGACCCGTCGTTCGCGTTCGGCCACGGCCTCCGGTACCTCGACTGGTCGCCTGCCGCACGGCCCGACCCCGCGTCCACGACGATCGAGATGGCGGATGTCGCCGCACCCGGCGGACGCTTCGACCTCACCAGCGCGACCGTCGCCCAGGTGCTCGCCGACGCCGAGGCGCTCGCGATCATCACCGAGCTCGTCCCGGAACTGCCGGGCAACCCCATGCTCGCCGCGGCGCAGAACATGCCGCTCGACACCGTCCTCGGCTTCGCCGGCGCCACCCTGCCGGCCGAGACGATCGACACGCTGCGCTCCCGCCTGGTGGCGCTCCCCGCCTGACCCCCGTTCTGCCCGACCCGAGAGGACCACGACGACGATGTCTGGAACGCCCGCAACCCCCGAGAGCACCGTCCCCGAGAGCACCGTCCCGATCACGGAGACGACGTTCATCCGCACCGCCGCCGGCAACGACGACCCGCCCCCGCCCCTCAAGGGGATCCGGCGCCTGCTCGGCTGGATCATCCCCGCCAACCTCGGCATCTTCCTGATCTGGGGCGCGGTCCCCGGCATCCTCCTCCCCCAGCAGGTCACGGTCGCGCTCGGCGAGGAGAACAAGGTCGCCAACCTCGCGATCATCGCGACGATCGGTGCGTTCGCGGCGATGATCGCGCAGCCGATCGCCGGGCAGATCTCCGACCGGACGCGTTCCCGCTTCGGTCGGCGTGCACCGTGGATGATCGTCGGCGTCCTCGCCGGAGGGCTGGCCCTGGTCGGCCTCGCCTTCGCGGACTCCCTGGTCGGCATCGCCATCGCGTGGACTCTGGTGCAGATCGCGTACAACTTCGCCCAGGGCCCGCTCTCCGCCGTGATGCCCGACCGCGTGCCCCTCAAGCGCCGGGGAACCTTCGCCGCCCTCTCCGGCATCGGCCTCATGGTCGGCTCGCTCGGCGGTCAGATCGTCGGCTCCCTGTTCTTCAACAGCATCGCCGCGGGCTACGTGGTCTTCGCGGTCTTCGCCCTCGTCGTCATCACACTGTTCGTCGTGTTCAACCCGGACTACTCGAGCGAACGGATCACGCCCGAGCCGTTCGACCTCAGCGCGTTCCTGCGCACCTTCTGGGTCAGCCCGATCAAGCACCCCGACTTCTTCTGGGCGTTCCTCGGCCGCCTGCTGCTGTTCACGGGCTACTTCTCCGTGACCGGATATCAGCTCTACATCATGACCGACTATCTGCACATCGAGAAGCCCGAGACGGTCATCCCGCTGGTCGGGCTCCTCAGCCTCGCCGGCATCCTGATCTCCACGATCATCTCCGGTCCGCTCTCCGACAGGGTCGGGCGACGCAAGCCGTTCGTGTTCGCCTCGTCGGTGGTCACCGGTCTTGCACTGCTGCTGCCGTGGATCTCACCGACGATCGAGGCGTGGATGATCATGTCGTTCATCGCCGGGCTCGGGTTCGGCATGTTCCAGGCCGTCGACACCGCACTGATGAGCGAGGTGCTCCCCTCGGCGCAGTCGTTCGCGAAAGACCTCGGGGTCGTGAACATCGCGGCCACCCTGCCCCAGACGCTGGCCCCCGGAGTCTCGGGTCTGATCGTGATCGCATTCGGCTTCGCCGGGCTCTTCCCCGTGGGCATAGTCCTGTCGGTGCTCGGCGCGTTCGCGGTGTGGCCGATCAGGTCGACGCGCTGATCCCGCACCCGACGCCGCCGTCCAGGAACAGGGCCAAGATGGAGAGGTGGCCGTCCCTCTCTCCGACCTGACCAGCATGCCCGAACCCCAGCAGGTGTACGCCGCCGACGGCACACGACTGGCGACCTACACCTGGGGCGAGTTCGACGCACCCGTCGTGGTGATCGTGCACGGCTTCGCGTCGAGCGCGCGCGACAACTGGGTGCTCACCGGATGGGTACGCGAGCTGACGCGCGCGGGTTATCGCGTGCTGGCACTGGATCAGCGCGGCCACGGCCTCAGCGAGAAGCCACATGACCCCGACGGTTACCGGATCCGCACACTCGTGACCGATGTCGAGACCGTGATGGACACGTACCTCGTCGACGACGCCCTCTACGTCGGCTACTCGCTCGGCGCACGCGTGGGCTGGGAGGTCGTTCGCGAGCTTCCACACCGCATCGGGCGTGCAGTGCTGGGAGGGGTGCCGGACGGCATCCCCCTGGCGCGACTCGATCTCGAACAGGTCCGGAAGTACATCGCCGACGGCACCCCGGTGGCCGATCGGACCACGCAGAACTACATCGCGCTGACCGAACGGGTGCCGGGAAACGACCTGCAGGCACTCGTCGCGCTCGCGGAGGGCATGCGGGCGTCGGGCATGATCGACCCCGATCCCTCGGATGCGCCGACGCGGCCGATCCTCTTCGCCACCGGCTCGAAGGACGCGATCATCGAGGGTTCGCGGGCGCTGGCCGCAGCCGCCCCCGACGGACGGTTCTTCGAGATCCCGAACCGGAACCACTTCAACGCCCCGGGCTCGCGCGACTTCAAGGACGCGGCCGTGGCGTTCCTCGGCGAGGCGTAGCCCGCTCACGAGGAATGGCCCGGTCGGATACGACCGGGCCATTCTCGGGTTCCGCGTCAGACGGTGGCGGCGGCCTCGTCGCGCTTCGGCAGCACCCAACCCGCACGCGGGAAGTGGCACGTGTAGCCGTTCGGGTACTTGATCAGGTAGTCCTGGTGCTCTTCCTCGGCCTGCCAGAACGGCCCTGCCGGCTCGATCGTGGTGACGGCCTTCGCCGGCCACAGGCCCGAAGCGTCGACATCGGCGATGGTGTCGCGCGCGATCGCCTCCTGCTCGGGGGTGAGCGGGAAGATCGCCGAGCGGTAGCTCGAACCGATGTCGTTGCCCTGACGGTTCAGCGTCGACGGGTCGTGGATCTGGAAGAAGAACGCCAGGATGTCGCGGTAGGTCGTCTTCGTCGGGTCGAACACGATCTCCACGGCCTCGGCATGGCCGGGGTGGTTGCGGTAGGTCGCGTGCTCGTTCGAGCCGCCGGTGTAGCCGACCCGGGTGTCGAGCACACCGGGCTGGCGGCGGATCAGGTCTTCCATCCCCCAGAAACAGCCGCCGGCGAGAACGGCCGTCTCGGTCCCGGGCGTGCGGGTGATGGTTCCGGTGTCGGTCATGACTGCTCCTCGGTGGTGTCGGAAGGTGCGGGGGTGTCGGTGGTGGGGCGTGCGAAGAGGGCGCTGTAGCGACCGTACCCCTCTTCCTCCAGGCTTTCGGCCGGGATGAAGCGGAGAGCCGCCGAGTTCATGCAGTAGCGCAGGCCGCCCTCGGCGCGCGGGCCGTCGTCGAATACGTGACCGAGATGGCTGTCGGCGACGGCCGAGCGCGCCTCGGTGCGCTTCATCCACAGCGAGCGGTCGGTGCGCGTGGTCACGGCATCCGCGTCGATGGGCTTCGTGAAGCTCGGCCATCCGGTGCCGCTGTCGAACTTGTCGGTCGACGAGAACAGAGGCTCGCCCGAGACGACGTCGACGTAGATGCCGTCGTCGTGGTTGTCCCAGTACGCGTTGCGGAAGGGCGGCTCGGTCGCGTCCTGCTGGGTCACCTGATACTGCAGAGGGGTGAGGCCGCTGACGGCCTCGGGGGTCGTGCCGTAGTCGTTCGACATGATCTGACTCCTTGTCCGACGTCGCTGGCTGCGCCGTCATAGAGGAGAACCGACGAGCGGCCCGTTTTGGTCCCGCGGCCCTGAGAACGGGCTGTGAGTTTCTGCGGGCGGGGAGTTTCTGCGGGATGGGGGTTCCACGGACCGCTCGTCGGGGGATGACGGATGCTCGTCAGCCGCGCAGAGCCACCGGCGCGCCCGCGTGGGTCACGGTGACCGCCGGCGCCGAGCCGTCGGCCGGTGCCACGGTGAACGCGAACTCCGGCGTGTACCATCCGCGGTCGATGTCGGCCTGCGTGAGCGTGCGTCGAGGAGTGCTGCAGTTGTAGGCGTCGTAGGCCGGGAGATTCAGCCATCGGCACGCGGTGGGAGCGAAGCCGGCGGTGAAGGTGTTCGTCGCCGGAGTGACGACCGTCGTGACGCCCGCCGTGCTCACGACCCGCACTCGGAAGCTCAGCTGCTCCCCCACCGTGTACGGATTCGTCGCGACGTCGCGCGGGGCCGAGGTGTTCGTCGCCGTGAGGGTCGCTCCGAGCGCGGAGGACTGCCGAAGGGTGAGCGTCGCGGTGGTCTGACTGAGGCGTCCGTCGGCGGCGGTGAAGGCGGCCTGGAGACGCTGCTCACCAGAGACGCCCTGCGGGGCGGTGACCTGCACATTCACGGTGGCGCTCGCTCCCGGTGCGAGACCGGTGATCTGCGCGGTGGTCGCGGTCCATCCGGTGGCGGTGTGGAAGGTCACGGCGCCGCTGAGCGCGGCCGCCTCCTGATTCGTGATCGTGACCGGGACCGTGGTGGCGACGCCGGCGGTCAGAGCGGTCTTCGGCACCGACAGTGGCGCACACGCCGCGTTCAGCCACGCGTCGTCGAACGAGGAGAACTGCATCGTGTTCGTGTAGCCCGCCTCCCACAGCACCCCCACCCTGCCGTCATCGATCGCCGTCGCGCTGGAGTAGGCGAAGGTCCCCGTCTCGAGCGTGCGCAGACCGGGCCAGGTCTCGCCGTCGTCGCAGGAGAGGCGCACCGCTCCGTTCACACGGTTGCTGTTCGCCCCGTTGGCGGCATTCGTGAAGATCAGCTTCTTCGCGTCGGCGCTGCCCGCGGCGGCATCCGGATGCAGGCGGGTGATCGAGGCGTTGTTCGTGGGGTCGGGCAGCTCGGCGTCGCGGGTGACCGGACCATAGCTGTGACCGCCGTCGGTCGAGATCGCGACCTTGCGAAGACGCCCGTCGGAGCTGTCTCGCGAGTTGAGCATGACGCGTCCGTCGGAGAGCTCGACGACCTTGTTCTCGTCCATGCCGGTGCCGACGTACTCGCCACGCTGCCAGGTGTCGCCGCCGTCGTCGGAATACACCGAGTACGCCTGGATCGCGGTGGATCCGTCGGCCTGACGCACGGTGCCAGCGTACTGCTGGATGAGCCGCCCGGCATGCGCGCCGTAGCGCAGCTGGATCCCCTCGCCCGAAGTGGCGAACGTGCCCTTCACATCGCCCGCGACGGGCGTGTACACGCCCCCGCTGGTCGTGCCGTTGGAGGTCTTGGCGACGTCGGTGATGAGCCGCGGCGCACTCCAGGTCGCGCCGCCATCGTCGGAATGGATCACGGCCGCTCCCAGAACCTGCCGGTTCGCGTCGTCGTCGCCGTAGGCACTCCCCTGGAACCCCTGGTCCTGGGAGCGCACGAAGAACGCGAAGACCCGACCGCTCTGCCGATCGACGACGTAGCTCGGGTCGGAGTAGCCGTACTGGCCGCTCCCGGTCTTCCCCGCGGCGATGATCTGCAGCGGACCCCAGGTACGACCGTTGTCCGTCGAGCGGCGCTGGATGATCGAGTTGGGGTTGGGGGCGTCAGCGGCGCTTCCCGGCCGGGCATCCCACGCCGAGAGGACCACGCCGTCGCCGAGGTGGGTGAGCGCGGGGATCCGGTAGAAGTAGTTCGAGGCCGTGCGGTCGGCGCCGATGTTCAGTTCGAGGTAGTCGCCGGGGTCGGCGTTCGGATCGGTCAGATACCCGGGCGCCGGGGCCGCCGAGGCAGCGGCGGCGGGGAGGCTGAGCGCGAGGACCAGCGCTCCGATCGTGCCGCATCGCAGCAGGCGGCGGCTCCGGGAAGGGGGCGAGGGAGGAACGTGCATGGACAGACCTTTCTGTTCGTGCGGAAATATGACGTCTGATGTCAGATTTCAAGTCACTCTAGCGAGGGGTCTCCCCACGGACAAGGCCGGATCTCGTCGTCCCGCGAGCGGCGTTCGACTCCCCGGGCTCACTCGGCGAGCCGTCGACGACACCGCGCCGACGGCTGCCGCCGTTCCCTCCGGTCAGCCTGCGGCGCGCACCACCTCGAGGTTCCGCGCGACCGTGCGCAGGGCATCCGCCGCGGTGGTGTCGTCGGGGCGGCAGGCCGTCTTCAACCCCAGCCACTCGACGTCGCCCGCAGCGGCGAGCGCTGCGGCGACGTGCGCGTCGTCGAGGAGCGAAGCGGATTCCGGGTGGGTCGAGGCGATCGGCAGGTGCGCATCGCTCCACGGGTGGCCATACGGACTCTGCACCGGAGCGGCCCCTGAGAACGCCAGGCCGACGAGGAGGCCGGACGCCGCCGCCGCCGCGATCTGCGCGGTGACGGCATCCGCATCGCGCAGCTCGATCGCGGAACGCCCCCAATTGAGCCACACTCCGATCGGCAGTCCCGACGAGCGGATCGCGGCGATCTCGGCGTCCAAGGGCAGGAAACCCTTCTCAGGGACCCGGCCGGGCACGAACGCATCGCAGTGTTCGATGACCAGGCGCGCGCCGGACCAGTCGAGCGCGGCGACCTCCCCCAGCGAGCGCACGAGCGGCTCCATGGCGGCCGTCGCTCGCGGCGCGGAGTGCACCGTCACCACCGCGACGGATGCGGCGCTCTCGCCGTCGATGCGCGCGACGTCGGCGGCGACCCTCCGAAGATCGGCGACCGCCGCCGCGCGCCCCTCCTCATCGGCCGAGGCGAGGCCATACCCGGGGTGTGCCCCGACGCGTCCCATGACAAACGGGATCGGAGTGACGGCGAGCGGCACGGCCGGCACGTTCGCGAGGAACCAGGCGTCATCGTGCGGATGCAGGCGCCCCATCCACGGCACCTCGAGCCCGGCGATCCCGGGAAGCGCGCACAATGCGGGCAGCAGCGCGCCTTCGAGCACCGGATCCCAGTGCGCGTGGGCGGGAGAGGCCGGGTAGGCGCTGACGAGGATGGGCGCGGTCATGCGCGTGCGCCCGCGACGGCATCGGCGAACCAGGTGGTGATCGTGGACGGATGCGTGATGGCGGTGCCGACGCACACCGAGAACGCCCCGGCGGCGATCGCGGCCGCGGCGTGCTCGGGTGTGTGGACGCGCCCCTCGGCGACGATCGGGCGGCGGCAACGGGCGGCGATCAGCGCGATGAGCTCCAGGTCGGGCCCGGTGGTCTTCGGGCGCTCGCCGGTGTATCCCGACAGGGTGGTGCCGAGGATATCGGCGCCGGCGGCCTCGGCGGCGATCGCGTCGTCGAGGGAGCCGCAGTCGGCCATGATCAGCGCGTCGGTGTGCGCGCGAAGGCCCGCGATCGTCTCCGCGAGCGTCAGCCCGTCCAGGCGCGGGCGCCGCGTCCCGTCGATCGCGACGATGTCGGCGCCCGCGTCGGCCACGGCCCGAGCGTGCCGGAGCGTCGGAGTGATGAAGACCTCGGCGTCGCCGTCCTTCCACAGCCCCACGATCGGAACAGGGAGGTGTGCCGTCGCGCGGATGTCATCGAGCCCCTGCACGCGGATTCCGGCTGCTCCTCCGGCCAGGGCGGACGCCGCGACCTGCGCCATCGTGCGGGGGTCGCGCATGGCCTCACCCGGGTAGGCCTGGCACGAGACGATCAGTCCTCCCCGCAGTCGTTCGAGGGTGTCGGTGAATCTCATGGTCGCCTCCAGGCGTATGCCGCGGCTCCGCGCAGCGGTGCGTCGTCGCCGAGCGCGCCCGGCAGGATGGGGGTGTTCTGCAGCGCATCGATCGCCTCGGCGTGGAAGGCGGCGCGCATCGGAAGCCACCAGGACTCACCGATGTTCGGCACGCCCCCGGTGACCACGATGCGCTCAGGGTCGAGAAGCGTCGCCGCCCCCGCGAGGGCCCGCCCCACCGCCGCGGCCGACTCGTCGAGGGCCCGGCGGGCGATGGGGTCCGCGGCCGCAGCCGCCATCGCGACCCCCCGCGCATCGGTGATGCCGGGATCGCCTCCGAGAGACCGGAAGTGCCGATGCATCCCGATGCCGGAGCCGATGGCCTCGAGGTGCCCGAAGCGCCCGCAGGGGCAGCGCAGGTGTGCGGCTCCCGGCACGGGCAGGTGCGCGATCTCCCCCGCGACGTGATGCGCACCCCGCACGGCCCTGTCGTCGAGCACGACTCCTGCACCGACACCGGTGCCGACCGCGACGACGAGCGCACTCGCCGCCCCGGCCGCGGCACCGTGTCGATGCTCTCCTGCCGCGTGCGCGTCGACGTCGTTCTGCACGGCGACGGGAGCGTCGGGGAGCAGATGCGCGCCGAGTCCCGAGCGCACGAGTGCGGCCAGCGGTGTACCCGGCCAGTCCGCGAACGTATCCGTGGCGGAAACGATCGTCCCGGTTCCGGCATCCACGACCCCGGCCGTGCCGATGCCGACGCCCGAAAGGCGCAGCCCGCTGCCGGCGAGGAGACGTCCGGCGAGCGCGACGACGGTGGCGACGACCGCCACCGGCCCCTGGGCCGCCGGCGTCGCGGCCACCTCGGTCCGCAGCAGTGCATCGTCGCGGTCGGCGAGGGCCGCGGCCGTCTTGGTGCCGCCGATGTCGACGGCGAGGACGACCTCGCCCATCAGCCGACGGCGACCGGGAGCAGATGCAGCTCGTCGAGGATGTCGCGGATGCGGGCGACCGCGTCGACGTCGAGCGCCTGCACGGTGTTCGCCATCGTGGCGTGATCGATGATGCCACGGGCGTGCATGGCCGCCTTGAACGCGCCGACACCGGTCGCATCGCCCGAGAGGCCCTTCGGCTGGAACACGATGTCGAACAGGCGGTTGATGCGCTCCTGCTCGGCCCGAGCCGTCTCCCAGTCGCCGCTCTTCGCGGCCTCCCACAGTCGCACGTACCCCGCGGCCTCCACGTTCGCGAGCCCGGGAACCACGCCGTCGGCACCGGCGAGGGCCATGGCGTCGACGACGACCTCATGTCCGGTGAGCAGCTGCAGCGGACCCCCTGCGGCATCGTTCGCCGCGATCAGGCGCCGGAACGAGACGTCGTCACCCGAGGAATCCTTCACGCCGTGGATGACCCCTTCGGTGCCCAGCTGCACGAGCAGGTCGATGCCGAGCTTGGAGTGCACGCGCACCGGCACGTCGTAGGCCCACAGCGGGGCGTCGATGGCCGCCGCGATGGTGCGGAAGTGGTCGGCGACCTCGGCTGCCGAGTTCAGTGTGTACAGCGGAGCCGTCGTGACGATCGCCTGGGCGCCGGCATCGATCAGACGGCGGGCGGTCTCGATGATGCGCGGCGCCGTGAGCTCGATCGCGCCGGCGATGACCGGCACCCGACCGGCGTTCGCGGCGACGATCGTGCGGAGCAGCTCGACGCGCTGGTCGTCGGTGAAGTACGCGGTCTCGCCGGTGGAGCCGAGCGCGAACAGTCCTGACACCCCCTCGGCGACCAGACGGTCGACGAGGCGGGAGAGGGAGACGTGGTCGATCGATCCGTCCTCGAGCAGCGGGGTGGCGACGGGCGGGACGACGCCCGCGAAGACGGGGGCGGGAGAGGCAGCAGACATGTGTGTTCCGGTCGTTTCAGTGGTGGGGTTCGAGCAGCGAGGGCGCAGCGCCCAGCAGCGTTCTGGTGTACTCGTCGGAGGGCGCGTCGAACACGCGGGCCGCATCGCCGAACTCGACGACGCGCCCCTTGTTCATCACGGCGATCTCGTCGGAGAGATAGCGGACGGTCTGGATGTCGTGGGAGATGAACACCATCCCGAGGCCGAGTTGATCCTTAAGATCGGTCAGCAGATTGAGGATCTGGGCGCGCACCGAGACGTCGAGCGCCGAGGTGGGCTCGTCGGCGACGATCACCTGCGGGTCGAGCACGAGCGCCCTGGCGATCGCCACACGCTGGCGCTGGCCCCCCGAGAGCTGGCTGGGCAGGGCGTCCAGGGCCGATGCCGGCAGTCCGACGAGACCGATCAGGTCGCGCACCTTTCGGCTCCGGGTCGACGGGCTGCCGAGGCGGTGCACCTGCATCGGGTCGAGCAGCGCATCGCGCACCGTCATCCGCGCGTTCAGGGCGGTCGCCGGATCCTGGAACACCACGGAGAGGATGCGGCCGAGTCGTCTGCGCACGGCGGGCGTGAAGGATCGCACCGGCTCTCCCCCGAACACGACCTGCCCGCTCGTGGGCTTCTCGAGGCCGATGAGCACCTTGGCCGAGGTCGACTTGCCCGACCCCGACTCGCCGACGATGCCGAGCGTCTGCCCGCGCTTCACGGTGAGCGAGACCCCCGCAAGCGCGTCCACGTACTGCGGCCGGAAGAGCGAGGAGGCACGGGTCTTGTAGCGGACGTGCACGTCCTTGAGCTCGATGACGGGTTCGCTCATCGTCCTGCTCCGATCGGCTCGACGGGCGCATCGTCGGGATGCGCGGAGTAGTAGTGCTCGGTTCCTGCGATGTGCCGCCGCACCGGGGCGACGCCCGCGTACCGGGCGGGGTCGCTGGAGCGCGGCGCGAAGCGGTCGCCCGTCGGGAAGTCTCGCGGCGACGGCACGACGCCCGAGACCTGATGAAGACGATCGGAACCGGCCTCGATCGAGAGCACCGCGCCGAGGAGCCCCTGCGTGTACTCGTGCACCGGCTGGGTCAGCACCTCTCTGGTCGTGCCCTGCTCGACGACCTGGCCCGCGTACATCACCGTGATCCGGTGCGTGAGCTCGGCGACGAGCGCGAGGTCGTGCGAGACGAACAGGAGCGCGAATCCGAGCTCCTTCTGCAACCGCATGAGCAGGTCGACGACCTGCGCCTGCACCGTGACGTCGAGGGCCGTGGTCGGCTCATCGGCGATCACCAGTCGCGGGTTCCGGGTGAGCGCCATGGCGATGAGCACGCGCTGCCGTTGGCCTCCCGAGAGCTCGTGCGGGTACGAGGCGAGGGTGCGGTCGGGGTCGAGACCCACGAGCTCCAGCAGCTCCCTGGCGGTGCGGGTGCCGCCGCGCGACGTGAGCTGCTTCATCTGGGAGCGGATGAGCATCGCCGGGTTGAGGGAGCTCAGCGCGTCCTGGTAGACCATCGCGATGTCGTGGCCGCGCAGCGCGTTGCGCTCCTTGGGTGCCATCTGCAGCAGGTCCTCGCCGTCGAACAGGATGCGCCCGCGGATGTCGGCTTTCGGATCGAGCAGGCCCATGATCGCGAGCGAGGTGATCGACTTGCCGCAGCCCGACTCCCCCACCAGCGACATCGTCTCGCCGGGGCGCACCGTGAAGCTGACGTGGTCG
Source organism: Microbacterium sp. Cr-K32 (assembly GCF_000708345.1). Taxonomy (NCBI): domain Bacteria; kingdom Bacillati; phylum Actinomycetota; class Actinomycetes; order Micrococcales; family Microbacteriaceae; genus Microbacterium; species Microbacterium sp. Cr-K32. Next base: position 37,976 of record NZ_JARD01000029.1, read on the forward strand.
ACCACGTCCACGTCGCCATGACGGGGAAACGAGATGCACAGATCCTGCACGTCGAGCAGAGGCTTCTCCTCCGCCGAGTACACCAGGCGGTCGGTGCGCGAGAGCTCACGCTGACGGAGCTCGGCCAGTCGCTCGGCGAGAGGAACGGCCTCGGCGCGCGGCACCAGGGTGTCGGGCACCCCGCTCGGAACGGAGAGGTTCACCGCTGTGTCGACGGTGGGGATCACGTGGGTGTCGTCGGGGATCGCTGCGACCTCGAGCTCGTGCGTGGACTCCTCGGTGCCCGCGGCATCCGCGGTGATCTTGCGTGCCCGCGGCGACACCATCGCATCGGTCATCCCCTCCGAGAGGATGTTGAGGCACAGCACCGTGAGCATGATGAGGATGCCGGGGAAGAAGGTCGCCCACCACGCGCCGCTCATCAGCAGATTGCGGCCGGCGGCGATCACGTTGCCCCACGACGGCTCGGGGTCGGGAACCCCGGCCTGCAGGAACGACAGCGAAGCCTCGAACACGATCGCGTCGGCGACGAGCACGGTCGCGAACACCAGCACGGGGGCCATGGCGTTGCGCGCCACGTGGCGGACGATGATGCGCGGGGTGCCCGCGCCCATCACGCGCACGGCCGAGACGTAGTCCTCGCCGTACTGGTCGAGGATGTTGGCACGGACGATGCGGGTGAGCTGCGGCACATAGAGGAACGCGATCGTGAGCACGAGCACGGGGAGCGACTTGCCGAACACCGCCACGAAGACGGCGGCGAGCGCGATGCCGGGGAACGACATCACGACGTCCATGACGCGCATGAGCGTCTCGGAGATCCACCTCGGGGCCGTGGCGGCGATCGTCCCGAGCACGCAGGCAGCCAGCAGCGCGACGAGTGTCGCGCCGATGCCGATCACGAGCGAGTAGCGGGCACCGAAGACGAGACGGGAGAAGATGTCGCGGCCCTGACGGTCGGTGCCGAACCAGTGCTCCGCGCTCGGCGGCTGCACCGGAGTCCCGGACGCCAGCGGGTCGAAGGGCGCGATGAGCGGTGCGAAGATCGCCGCCAGCCCGATGATCGCCAGCACGGCGATGCAGATGATCGATCCAAGGGACAGCCGGCCCCAGCGGAGACCGGGAACGGAGAGACGTTCCGTGAGTTTGCGTCGCATGTCACACCGCCCGGATTCGAGGATTGATGAGCACGTACAGGAGGTCGACGATGATGTTGATCACGACGAAGGCGAGCGCCACGGCGAGCGTCACACCCTGCACGAGGTTGGGTTCGTTGTTGGTGACGCCGTTGAGGATGAGCGTTCCCATTCCCGGGATGGCGAAGATGATCTCGATCACGACCGCACCGCCGAGCAGGTAGCCGATGCGGAGTCCGAGCACGGTGACGGGGGTGATCAGGGCGTTGCGCAGCACATTGCGACCGACGACGATCACTCGCGGGATGCCGGCGCCCAGGGCGGTGCGCACGTAGTCGCGGTCGAGCTCCTCGACCATCGAGGTGCGCACGACGCGGGAGAGCTGACCGATCACCGGCACGGCGAGCGCGATGGCGGGGAGGGCCATGCGGGCGAGCCATCCGGAGGGGTCGCTCCAGAAATCCGGGAGCGGTCCGGAGGCGGGCAGCAGGTTCAGGCCGAGGGTGAAGACCTGGATGAGCAGGATGGCGAGCCAGAACGACGGCGTGGAGAGCGCCGCGACGCCGAACACGCGGATCACCTGATCGGGCCAGCGGTCGCGGTAGACGGCGGCGAGGACGCCGATCACGAAGGCGACGATCACCGCGATGAGGAGCCCGAGGAAGGTGAGGGCTAGGGTCACCGGGAAGGCGCGGGCGACCTCGTCGATCACCGGGAGACTGCGTGCGGAGTAGGTGCCGAGGTCGCCCTGCACGAGTCCGAGCAGGAAGTTCACGTAGCGGACGAACAGCGGGAGGTCGAGGCCGTGGTCCTCGCGGTACGCCTCGAGGGCTTCGGGCGACGCCGTCTCGCCGAGCGCGGTGCGCGCCGGGTCTACGGGGGAGAACGACATCACGAAGAACACGAGGAACGTGATGCCGAGGATCATCAGCGGCAGCTGCAGCAGTCGCCGGCCGATGAGGCGGAGCGTGTGGGACACGTGCCGCTCCTTCCGGGGGTATGGGAGAGACAGGGGGCGCACTCGTCGGGTGAGCGCGCCCCCTGGTGCGGGCTACTTCGCCGCCACGCCGACGTCGAGGAACGACAGTCCGGTGGTGGGGACGGGCTGGAATCCGACCAGCTCCTGGCTGCTCCATGCGGTCGGCAGCTTGCGGTGGAACAGCGGGTAGAGCACGGCCTGGTCGGAGAGCAGGTCGTAGGCCTCGTCCCAGGTCTTCTGCTGCTCCTCGCCCTCCTGCTGGACGGCGGTGTCGAGGAGCGTGCGCAGCTGGGCGTACTCGGGAGAGTCGGCCCAGTTGGTGCGGGTCTGAGTCCAGACGTTCTCGCCGTACCACCAGTTCATGAGCAGGTCGGGGTCGACGCCGAAGACCGAGGGGTCACCGGGGGCCACGGCCACCGTGTAGTCGCCGGAGTCGACCTTCTCGTACATCGACGCGGACTGCCCGATGTCGAGCGTCGTGTCGATGCCGATCGCGTCGAGGGACTCCTTGATCAGCGGGGCGACCTCCTTGACCCATCCGGTGTCGGTGGTGAGCAGGGTGATGGACAGGTCGGAGACGCCCGCGTCGGCGAGCAGTTCCTTCGCCTTCTCGGGGTCGTAGGTGTAGACCGTGGAGGCCTCGTGGTAGTTCGGGTAGGTCTCGGGCAGGAACGAGGTCGCGGGCGTGGCGTTGCCGAGCATGCCGGTGCCGATGATCTTGTCCATGTCGAGGGCGTAGTGCAGGGCCTGGCGCACGCGGACGTCGTCGAACGGCGCCGCCTTGGTGTTGAACATCATGAACAGCAGGCCGAACGACTGCACGCTGTCGACGTCGGCCGAGGAGGCGAGCGCGTCGACGTCGATGTACGGCACGTCCTCGATCGCCTGCACGGTGCCCGTGGACATCGCGGTGACGCGAGCGGAGGCGTCGGAGAGCAGGTTCCAGTTCATGCCGGCGGCGAGCGCGGGGCGCGGCCCGTTGTAGTCGTCGTAGCGCTCGAAGACGAGCTTGTCCTCGGGAACGGCCGACACCAGCGAGTACGGGCCGGAACCGACGGGGTTGGTGGCGAAGCCCTCGGGGTCGGCTTCGACGACCGACTTCGGGACGATCTTGACGACACCGAGGCGGTCGTTGATCAGCGAGAACGGGTAGTCGGTGGTGATCCGCACGGTGTCGTCGTCGACCGCGGTGACGGTGTCGATGAAGTCGACGAACGACAGGAAGAGCGAGTTGTTGTTCGGGTCGAGCACGCGGTCGTAGCTGAAGACCACGTCGTCGGCGGTGACCGGATCGCCGTTCTGGAAGGTGGCGCCTTCGCGGAGGTCGATCTCGTAGGTCGTGTCGTCGATCTTCGTCGGGAGGTCGGCGGCGAGGGCGGGGGCAGACTTCTGGGTGACGGGGTCGAGGTCGACCAGCCCCTCGAAGATGTGCCAGTTCGCCGAGACCGTGACGGCGCCCGACGCGACCATCGGGTCGAAGCTGCCGTTCAGCGTGTACGAGATGCCCGCTTCGATGATGCCGTCGGGGTCGATCTCGCTCGCGGCTGCGCTCTCGTCGGGAGTGCTGGTGGTGCCCGCGCCGCAGCCGGCGAGGGCGACGGACGCGGCGACTGTGCCGGCGACCGCCATCGCGAATCGACCCGCGCGGCGGCGGGTGATGTGTCGGTTCATGTGTGCTCCAGGGTGGTGGGGGGAACATCTTGAGGACATCTGATGTCTGATGTACTCTAGACACAGGTTCGATCAGATCACAAGAGTGAGATGATCGGAGCGTTTCTGCCAGGCACGAGAGGGAGCCCCATGAAGTCCACCACGAGTAGGGCGTCACGCATGCGGCGCTCGACCACGGCGGATCAGATCAAGCAGCTCATCCTGACCCGGGGGCTCACGCCGGGCGACCCGCTGCCGACCGAGGCGGAGCTCTGCGAGGAGCTCGACGTCTCGCGATCCTCCGTGCGCGAGGCGATCCGCACGCTCTCGACCCTCGACATCGTCGATGTGCGTCACGGCCACGGCACGTATGTCGGACCGATGTCGCTGGACCCGATGGTGGAAGCCCTCGTGTTCCGCGGGGTGCTGTCGCCGGAGGGATCCCTGCAGGCGCTGCGGGAGGTCGTCGAAGTGCGCCTGGCGCTGGATCTGTCGATGGCCGAACGCGTGGTGGCCGCCGCTCAGGACGACCCCGACCCCGAGCTCGACGCCCTGGTGGCCGACATGGTCGCCAAGGCTGAGCGCGGGGAGCACTTCCTCGACGAGGACCGCGCGTTCCACACCCGCCTCTTCGGCGCGATCGGCAACCGCCTGGTCGGTCAGCTGGTCGGCGCCTTCTGGGATGTGCACACGGCCGTGCTCCCCCAGCTGGGCATCCCTCAGCCCGACGACATCCACAAGACGGCGAAGGCGCACGGCGACATGCTCGACGCCGCACGTTCGGGTGATGTCGAACGCTATCGGCAGGCCGTCATCGAGCACTATCAGCCGCTGCAGCGTGTGCTCGCGAGCGCGGCGGAGGAATCCCAGGGCTGAGGTCGCCGGCCGGATCCCTCCTCCGACTCGACAGCCGTGCCCCTCCGACTCGATAGAGTTGCCTCCGCACTGCACACCACGAGGGGGATCCGCCCATGTCCGTTGGACTTCTGGCCGTCGTCGACGACATCCTGAGCGCAGCGATGAAGGCGTCGGCCAAGGCGGCCGGCGTCGTGATCGACGACGCCGCGGTGACTCCGCAGTACGTGCAGGGCCTCACGCCCGCGAGGGAGCTGCCCGTCGTCGGCAAGATCGCCCTCGGGTCGCTGGCGAACAAGTTCGTGATCATCATCCCGGCGGCGCTGCTGCTGACCGCGTTCGCGCCGTGGGTGCTGCCGTATCTGCTGATCCTGGGCGGGGCGTACCTGTGCTTCGAGGGCGCCGAGAAGGTGCTCGAGTGGTTCGGCGTGCAGCACGGTCACGCCGACGAGGGAGCGCGCGATGAGAGGAAGCTCGTGCTCGGTGCGGTGCGCACCGACCTGATCCTCTCGACCGAGATCATGCTCATCTCGCTCGCGAGCCTCGAGAAGGGGCTCGACATCTGGGCGACGCTGGCGATCCTCGCCGTGATCGCCCTCCTCATGACGGGTGTCGTCTACGGCGCTGTCGCACTGCTGGTGAAGATCGACGACATCGGTCTGAAGATGGCGAAGAACCCGGTGCAGCGTGTGCGGCACACCGGCACCAGGATCGTGCGCTCGATGCCCGGGGTGTTCCGCTTCATCAGCATCCTCGGCACGGTCGCCATGCTCTGGGTCGGCGGCCATCTCGTGCTGGTGAACCTCGGCGAGGTGGGGTGGCACTTCCCGGTCGATGTGCTGCACGCGGTGGAGCAGGCGCTCCATGGCCTCGGTCCAGTCGTGGTCTGGATCGTGGACACCATCATCTCCGCGATCGCCGGTCTCATCCTGGGGCTGCTCGTCGTCGGGATCGTGCTCGGCATCGCCCGGCTGTTCGGCAAGACGCCCAGCTTCCACGAGGGCGAGGAATCCCCCACCGACGTCCACGTCTGAACATCGAGACACGACTGTCCGCACAGGCCAGAACACGAATCCACGCCGGCGCACTCACGCCGCGATGTCGTACCGGGCTCGGCCGCCGAGCCTCGGCCTGCGCTCGGGGTCGACGTGCAGCGGCGGAATGAGCCACACCCGCGCCGCGAACCCCCGTCCCTCGATCCTGATCTCCCAGTCGTTGTCGTGGATGCGATGATGGCAGCTCTCGCAGAGCAGCACTCCGTTGTCGAGATCGGTCGGTCCGGCATCCCGCTGCCACCAGCGCAGGTGATGCGCCCTGGTGAGTTGCGGGGGCAGCCCGCACATCACGCAACCGCCGTCGCGTTCTACGAGCGCGAGTCTCTGGGCGCGGGTGAACAGCCGCTTCTCACGCCCCCAGTCGAGGATCTCGCCCTCACCGCCGAGCACGACGGGGATGATCCCCCCACCCGCCGCCATCCGACGACATGAGGCGATGCTGACCGGCCCATCGAGGCCGTCGACCGTCGCGAATCCGGTGCCGGCGGTCAGGTCGTCGAGCCCCACGCGGACGACGACGGTCGCACCGGATACCGGAAGCCCGCCGTTGTCGCATCCGCTCGCATGCGCGCAGATCTCGACGAGCGCATCGGCCTGGATCATCGCGACCGTGTGACGGTCGGCATCGGGCGCTTCGGGGTCGAGCACGTGCGCCCGCGCGTGGAACGTGGCCGTCACGTACGCCTGGATCGCTGCCTTCACGGGAGCGCCGGACGCGATGTCGGTCTGCAACGTCAGATGCAGCGACCCGTCGCGCTCGAACATCGTCAGCGAGCGCCGCGACCGGGCCTCACCTTCTCGCGGAGCCACGCCGTCGGGGTCGAGCCAGGCCTCGGCGTGCACGACGAGCTTGCGCACGTCATCGAGCGACAGCCCTGCCGCACGTTCGACGAGCAGTCGCTCGGCATCGACGATCCGCTCGATCCCGACCTTCACGCGCGCCCGGTCGAGCAGGGCCACGATCAGCGCCGCGGCCGCCGCACTGAGCTCGCCGGCGCCGATCGCCCGCTGCACCTCGGGGTACCGCGGGGGCAGCTTCTCGCCGATGAGGTTCGACCGCGGCGCGGTCGCCTCCCCCACCTTCACGAGCCGCACCGCATCGCCCGTCGATCCGCCGGTCGTGGCGGCGATCATGGTCGCCGGGTCGCGGAATCCCTGCTGCTTCGCGAGACCCGCAGACCCCAGTTCCGGACGCGATTCCCGCGCGATGCCCGCCGCGATCTCGGCATGGATGCCGTCGAGCCGACGCTGTACCAGTCCCATCGCCCGGTGCGCATCGAGCAGCTGCGCGCGGCTCAGATCGGCCGCGTTCGTCGCATCGCCCCACGCGTCTTCGAGGTACGTCATCGCCTCGAGGAGCGGGTTCAGATGCGGGTTCGCCATACCTCCATCTTAGAAGATATGTTCGAATCTCAGGAAGGCCTGTGGATAACTCCGCGCCTCGTCATTGCCGTAGTCTCATCGCCATGTCCGCGTCCCCGAAGCTGCGCAGCACGAAGCGCGATGCCGACCGCTGGTTCCGTGAACAGGGCCTTCCGACGTTCGTTCCGCTGCGCCGCTGGTTCACCGACCTCCCCCGCCGTGTCGCGCCACTGATCGCGTGGGTCGCGGTGGCCGCGTACCTCTTCCAGGACGGGCTCGAGGTCGTCTTCGATTTCGCCCTCGACGACGACTCCACGGAGTGGGAGATCCTGCTCGTCCTCTTCGCCGTCGTGATCTTCCTGCTCGCGATCGGGCTCGCGTGGGCCGCCTACTACCTCGTGCGCACCCTGCTGCGTCGCCTCCCGGTGGGCATCGGCACCGCGGTCGCGCTCGTCCTGATCGCCGCGTGCCTCGCCTTCACGATCGTCTACGGCTACATCGCCCAGCCCGATGCGACCGTCGGCCCGGTCCTCCGCACGATCCTGGTGCTCGCCCTCTGCATCCTGGTGACCGGCATGGGCGGAGGGGCCATGATCTCCTGGGCCTCGCGCCTCGCGGTGCGCAACGCCTCGGCGATCGGCCACATGGCGTCGATCGCCCTCCCGGTCATCCTCATGCTCGTCGTGTTCTCGTTCTTCTCGGCCGAGGTCTGGCAGATGGCATCCGCCCTGTCCTGGGGGTCCATCGCCCTGCTCGGCCTGGTCGTCGCGGTGCTCGCGGGGATCGTCGTGCTGCGGGTCAGCGCCTCCGAGATCGACGATGACGCGCAGGCACCGAGCGCCGAACAGCGAGCCGCCCTGCTCATCGGCACGCCCGCCGAAGGCCGCCCCGCCACCCCCGGCACTCCGGGACGGCTGCGCGCACCGCAGCGCATCAACATCTTGCTCGCGATGACCGTGGCGCAGCTGGTGCAGGCCCTGTTCTTCGCCGGGCTCCTCGCGGCGCTGCTGATCGTGATCGGAGGCATCGCCGTCCCCACGGGCGTCGTCGGCATCTGGCTCGGTCCCGGCAGCACCGCACAGCCCCTCGCGGTGCAGCCGCTGGAGTTCTTCGGGGCGAAGCTGCCGCTCACGGTCAACCTGCTCAAGGCGGCCACCCTGCTCTCGGTGATCGCCGCCCTCCCCTTCGTGTTCTCCGCCGTGAGCGAGGCCCGCTACCGGGAGCGCTTCTTCGACCCGATCATGGCCGACATGCGGCGTGCGATCCTCGTGCGCGAAGCCGTGAGCACGACGACGGCAGGCTGAGCTCTGTGACTGTTCGGTCGCAGCACGCCCGGACGGCGTCCAGCGAGGATGTCAGCTGCGGAGGTTCTCCGCGGGGCGCAGACGCGCGGCGCGGATCGAGGCCAGTCCGCCTCCCCCGGCACCGACGATCAGGCCGACAGCGATGGCGATCGGAAGCAGCACGATGTCGAACACGGGGGCCCATCGTTGGCTCACGGTGACGACGAGGATTGCCGCCATACCGAGCACCAGGCCCGCGGCCCCTCCGACGACACCGACGATTGCGGATTCCAGAGTGATGAGTTCTCCGATCTGCCGGTCTCGTGCTCCGAGCGCTTTGCGCATGCCGATCTCGACGCGGCGCGCATTGACAGCGAGGAGCGTGGCGTTCATGAGTGCGGCGATCGCGACGATCAGCGCCAGCAGCGTGAACGCGGTGAGGGTGGCTTGCACGCCCTGTTCGACCTGCCCCCTCAGCTGTGCGGAATCGGTCGGCGCAACGACGACGATCCGCTCCGGCTCGAACGGGTTCAACGCCGAAGGCAATTGCTTGGCGACCTGCTGCGCTGCGCCGGAGGACGTCACGGCCAGCATCGTCACGTCTACGGCCCCCTTTGCTGTGAGGCCGTCGCGGGGTCCCACGACCACCTCGCCGCGGAGCAGGGGGAGGCGCGCGGACGTGGTGATGATGCCAGCGACGACATATGTGACGCCATCAACCGAGATCGTGGGAGCGCCATCAATGCTGCTGAGCCGCATGTCCTTCGCGAGAAGATCTCCGATGTAGGCCTCGCCGCCCGCTAGGGGTCCCGCATGCCACGGTGCCTCGTCGACCGTGAGACGCGCAGCACCGACGATATCTCCGATGGCGACGTGCGGCCGGATCTGGCGTGCCTCCGCGAACGTCGAGACCGTGCTGACGTTGAGATCGATGACGACCGCAGCCGCATCCACTCCGCTGAGTCGCTCGATCGCCTGCGGAACCTCCTCGGGCGGAAGCGAGTTCTTGGCCCCCGTCGACCACGTCGCCGAGACCTCACGATTCAGGTGGGCATCGAATGTGGCGGATACCTGCGCTCGCGCCGATGCCGCAAGCCCGAGAGTGGTGATCGTCAACGCCACGGCGATGGCGACGGCGAGCCCCTGTCCGATCGATTGATACCTTCTCGACGTCACGGATGCCCAGGCGTCGCGAAGCATGTCGGCGAACCGGATGCGCCCGGTGAGCCGCACCCGCTCATCTTCTCTCGTGCGGGACGTGCGGGCATCATTCGAAGGAGAAGCCGGCGGCCCGTCCGCAGGGGCTTTCGATGCCGTACTCGCCCCGCTGCCGGACTGTCGCTCGTCGGACACGATCGCACCGTCGGCGATGTGGACCACACGACGCGCCCGTGCCGCGACCTCGGCCGAATGAGTGACGACGACGACCGTCGCCCCATCGCGATTGATACGTTCGAGCTCATCGAGAACCCGAGCGGCGTTGACCGAGTCGAGGTTGCCGGTCGGCTCGTCGGCGAGAATCAGCTTCGCATCCCCGGCGATCGCACGGGCGATGGCGATGCGTTGACGCTGCCCGCCCGACAGTGTCGAGGTGCTTTGGAAGGCGCGGTCTGCGAGGCCGACAGAGTCGATGGCGCCGAGAACGCTCTCACGCCGCTGCACACGGGGCACGCCCCGGTAGAGCAGGTTCAACTCGACACTGTCGACGGCCGGCCTGGCCTCGAGAAGGTGGAAGGCCTGGAACACGAATCCGATCTTCCGTGCGCGCACGCTCGCCGCGCGGCGACCGTCGCCGGCACGAGCTTCCTCGCCGTCGAGAACATAACTACCCGCCGTCGGGTCGTCGAGAAGCCCCAGGATGTTCATCAGCGTCGTCTTGCCACCGCCCGATGGCCCGACGATCGCAACGAACTCCCCCTGGTCGATTTCCAGGTCGATGCCGCGAAGCGCATCGACCTCGGGCCGACCCGCCGGGGAGTACGCCCGACGCACTCCCCGCAACTGAATCAGCGACACGTCAACCGACTCGAACCAGTTCGCCGGCCTTCAGGGCACCTTCGTCGCGCGGCTCGACGGCTACCTCGCCCTGCAGTGTGCCCAGGACTGTGACCGGCACCTCGAGGAGCGTTCCGTCGGCCTGCTGCTTCGTCAGAACGTTCTTGTCAGGCCCTCGGTCCGACACGGCGAGAACCGGGACGATCAGCGCGTCCTCGGCCACGATCTGCTTGATCACCGCCACCCGCGCCCGCCCCGACGACCCCGGCAGCGCTGTTTTCGGAACCACGGCGAAAGTGACCTCGGGTGCGGCCTGTTCCGCATCACCGTTCGAGCCCGATCCCTCTGAGTCTTCGGCCGAGTCAGAGGGGCGGATGTCTCCCACGATGCCCTCGACCTCAGTGCCACCGATCGAGATCACCGCCGCGTCTCCTGCGACCACATCCCCGAGATCGGTGACGGGAACCGTGATCGTGACCACCAGATCCGCCGACCCGAGGATGAGGTCCGGTACACCCTCCGCCGCCAAACGCTGCCCGACCTGAACACCTTTCACGACCTGCGCGGACGCAGAAGGCATCGCCAGAATTTCGGCGACAGGAACATACCCCTCGGCAGCCGGCGCCTTCTCGCTCGGATCCGCCGCCTTCTCGCCCCCCTCCGAGCTCGTCTTCTCCGCCGCGGCACTGCGAGTGGGGGCCTCATAGCCATTGTCCTGATACCAGCGCTTCACCGCCGCAGCCGTCTCGCCTCCGAACCGCCCATCGGCGTTGAGCTGGTACGACCGCACCACGAGTGCAGCCTGCAATGCCTCGACATCCGGGCCACGATCCCCGACGCCCATGTCGCGGTAGAAGGAGAAGGCCGACTGCACACCGAAGAGAGGGCGCCCGTTGACCTCGGTGAGAACCTGCCCCGAAGAAGCGGTCGCACCCGTCGCCAGTGGGCGTCCGGTGACGACGGTGAGCGACGCTTCCGCGACAGGGAGCACCGTCACCGGAGTCTGCGTCGACGGCCCCGCCTGCCCGGTGAAGCCGACCTCGCCAGCCAGCGCCCCCTGCGTGACCTCTGCGAAGACCGGCCCGGGGGCGGGCGCCTTGGCGTTGGCCTCCTGCTGCGCCGACGACTGGAACTGCGCCGCAAACCAAAACCCGGCACCGATCAGCGCCACAATCAGCACCACAGCGATCACGACGATCCAGCGTGACCGTCTCGCCGTCTCCGGCACACCTACTTCATCCATCGGACTCTCATCACTCACTGATCGGCCAAGGCTCGTTACCGAGCCAACTCTCGCGCCGCCTCTCTAGGGCGCGGCTGGCGCGTTCTCCGCCACGATCGTCAACAGCTTCTTCTTCCGTTCGATCGCGTCCGCACGGATCCGATCGAGCTTGTCCCTGTTCTCCGCGACGAGCTTCTCCTGCTCCTCCCAATTCCGCTCATACCAGAGCGAGGCCCACCCACTCGACTCCTGGCACTCCGCATCAGCAACAGCCGCAGCAAGCTCCTCCGCCGAAGGCGCGGACGACGACCCGGTCACCGCACCCCACACCTCTGCCACCTCATAAGGAGCTCCTTCCCAAGGTTGCTCTTGAGTCACCGCGTAGTCCACCCGTGGGGTCAGACACTCCCGCCAGGCTTTCACCGCCTTGACCACATCCGGATCCTGCTCCACGATGTCCCAAGCCTGGGCGGATAGCTCAGCGTTGTAGTTCAGCCCGTCGGCGGTGGATGCGAAGTCCTTGTCTTTCGCGCGGATCTTGTCAGTGCAGGCCACGAGCGCGTCATCCAGTTCCTGATTCGGAAAGTACGAATCCACTGTCTCTGTGTATGTCAACCACAGCTCAGCGCTCTCCGGATCATCCAGCCGCGCGAAATGGTAACCCCACTTCTTTGCCAGTTCCAGATTGAACAGCCGCAGACCTACCCGGTTGAAGTCTTCCGCACGGGGGAAGTCGGTATCCTGCCACGGCACCGGCCACTCATACCCCTGCGCACCCAGACAATCCGAGATCAACAACTGCTCCGCATAGTTGTCCAGGTCCGGGGAATACACGACGAACTCATCAAGAGGCATCTTCCAAGCCGCTTGATTCCTCACCCCCGCATCCGTCTCACTGTCGGACGCGGTACACCCCACCAGACCCCCGGCAACCGTGACCGCAAGGACGGTCGCCATGACCAGGCGGCCACCTACGCGCGGAGAAGTCACCGGCATAGAGCCGAACCAACGCTACTGAGGGTGCCGCTGAAGTATCCCGACTCGATCTCGTCGTTGTAGCTACCCACATTGCCGAAGCCCTGCCCCCGGAGGATAAGGAGGCCCTTCCCTCCTGTCTGGTTCTGTCCTTTGTAGAGGTAGGAGTTCTGGGAGCGCCCGTTGTTGAAGGTGGAGGAGATGACGTCGCCGTAGGACCTCCAGCCGATGGCCATGACATCCACGCAGTTCGCGAACTTGTGCGTGGATGGCTGCTGCCATGCGTCGTTGGTGTAGTTGTAACCCGAGTAACTGCACGTGTACCCGGATGGGCAATCACTCGGCGCGGCTGCGGCAGGGCCCGCCAAGGCGAGAACTCCCACCCCGGACAGGACGAGTGCGATCAGCGCGCTGGCTGCTCTTCTGCGCCGGGTTGGGCGACGCGCGAGTTCCAAAGACATGAGATCCTCCGATGCACCCGCCTACTAAAACAATACGTTCTACACAGTAGACATGGTTCGTGTGCGCGTCTGTAGGCCGTTCGGGGGACAAGCGCGGTGCCCGCACGTCGCCCCCGTAACTGTTCGGCCGCAGCACGCCCAGCGCCCGTTCCTCCTGCTAGCGTCGGCGATGCGCACCCGAAGCGCCGAAGAAGGATGCGCACCCGAAGCGCAGAAGAAGAGAGAACGCCCGCCGATGACAGCCGTGCGAATCAGGGACGCCGAGACCGCCGATCTCGAGACCATCACCGCGATCCACAACCATGCCGTGCTGCACACCACCGCGATCTGGAACGAAGAGGCGGTCGACCTCGCCGACCGCGTCGCCTGGCTCGCCGATCGCACCGCCCGCGGCTACCCGGTCATCGTCGCCGTCGACGACACGGGGGTGCTGGGCTACGCGTCGTACGCGCAATGGCGTCCGCACAGCGGCTATCGCCACACGGTCGAGCACTCGGTCTACGTCCTCGACGGCCAGCACGGTCGCGGCATCGGCACCGCCCTCATGTCGGCGCTCGTCGATCGTGCGCGGGACGCGGGGATGCACGTGATGATCGCCGGGATCGAAAGCGGGAACGCCGCCTCCATCGCCCTGCACGAGCGCCTGGGCTTCGTCGAGGTCGGACGCATGCCGCAGGTCGGTGCCAAGTTCGGACGCTGGCTCGACCTGAGCATGCTGCAGCGGGTGCTCGACGACCGCCCCGAACCCGACGCCGGATCCCGACCATGAACCTGCTGCAGTGGTTCGTCGACGCCTTCAACTCGCAGTGGATGCTGCCCGGCGGGCAGACACTCCTGGTGCGGGAGGTCGTGGGCAACGCGTTCGGTCTCGCCAGCGCGCTCGGCGGCATGCGACGCAAGGTGTGGGCATGGCCGGTCGGCATCATCGGCAACCTGCTGCTGCTCACCGTCTTCCTCGGCTCCGCTCTCAGCCCCGATCCGTCACTGCCGCACCTGCTCGGCCAGGCCGGGCGGCAGATCATGTTCATCGCGGTCGCCATCTACGGATGGGTGCGCTGGCGGAACCTCGACGGCGGACGCGTGGTCCCGCGCTGGGCGCCGACGAGCGCCCGCATCGGCATGGTGCTGGTGATGGTCGTCGGCACGGTCGCCCTGACCCCGCTGTTCCGCCTGCTGGGATCGTGGGAGCCGGTGTGGGCCGACGCCTGGACGTTCGTCGGCTCGCTGCTGGCCACCTACGGCATGGCGAAGGGCTGGACCGAGTTCTGGCTGGTCTGGATCGCTGTCGACGTCGTCGGGGTGCCGCTGCTGTTCAGCTCCGGCTACTACGCCACCGGCTTCATGTACGTCTTCTACGGCGTCTTCACCGCGATCGGCTTCGTGATCTGGTGGCGGGCACAGCGCACCGCCGCGCATCCGATCGAGATCCTGCCGCCCGACCCGAGCCCGCGACGGCCGGAGGAGGAAGAGCTCGCCTGAGCTCCCCTCCCCCCGGGCATCCCCCTCCGCCTCGATGTCGCCCCTCCTCGACACGAGGCCGTCTTCAGTCCCGGCGCTTCGCCGTGCGCGTCGTCTTCGCTGTCAGCGCCATGGCGTCGGCTGCCCACGCTGTGAGTCGTTCGAGCGGGCCCTTGCCGACCGTGCGCGTCCAGATGAGCGCGCCGGCCATCATGAGCAGTGAGAGCGCGATCCACGGCAGCACCGGGTTGGGCAGCCAGGTCGCCGCCCCCGCCAGGATGAGGATCGCCTGGACGACGTAGCCGGTGAGCGGAACCGCGCCATAGGCCGCCAGCGGGAGAACGGCCCACCGCGCATACCGGGTCACCAGCAGGCACAGGCCGAGGACGGCCACCGCGAAGCCGCCGGATGCCAGCACCTCCAGCACGCCGCCGGAGTGCGCCGAGACGCTGATGACCGCTTCGAGCATCTTCGCGGGCGGGTCCTCCGAAGCCACGCGATCGATGTACGACTGCCCCTCTTCGATGCCGCCGCCGTCGTCCGTGAACAGCGAGGCCTTCTCGGGCGAGAAGCAGACGACGACGCCGTCGCTGGTCTGGCATGTCAGTCCGGAGACGTCGACCTCGTCCCCGGGGATCATGCTCATCGAACCCGAACCCGAACCCGAACCGGACGTGGAGCTCGACGACGCGACTTCCTGCGGCGGCGACGTGAGGAGCGCACCCAGCGCGTAACCGCCGATCGCGATCAGTCCTCCGCAGACGAGCATGACGACTGCCGTCTTCACCCGGGTCAGGTCGAGGCGTCCGATCACGAGACCAGCGCAGAGCAGCGCAGCCCAGACCGTGATCGGGTAGGTGCCGAACAGCACCAGCGACAGCCCCGGGCCGCCCAGATCCGGCGAGAGCGTGCCGATCAGGGCGAGCAGCGGCGGACCGAGGATGCCGAGTGCCGCCCCCGCGATCACCAGCACTCTGGTGCGCAGGTGCACCGTGAACGCCGCCAGGATGTACAGCACGCCGTAGAGCGTGAGGATCACGGCGATTCCCGAGCCCAGCAGCTCGACCACGAGCCCGATCACGAAGATCGCCGCCCCGCGACCGACCAGGCGCAACCGGATCTTCCGGAGCTCGTCCGGTGACGCGGTACGGGCACCGCCCGTCATCAGCGCGAGCGAGACCCCGGCCAGCAGGGCGAACAGGATCGAGGAGCGACCGTTGACGATGTCCAGCCATGTCGACGGGTCGGTCAGGGTCAGGTCGGGACCGCTCGCGACCATCAGATGTGCGCCGAACATCCCCACCAGGGCGAGTCCGCGCGCGACGTCGACGCCGACGATGCGGCGCCGACGTGTGGAGGCGCCTCCGCCGCGGCGTGGGCCGTCGCCGGAGTCGGCCGCGGAGGCGTCGGCCGTCGGCGCGGCGGAAGACGGGATGATGTGGGGCGTGCTCACGTGGGACCTCTCGAGGAATCGGCGGAGACCTCAAGCTCAGCACGCGCCTCCGAGGGCGCGCATCCACCCTCAGTACCGCTTCGATCCGTCGAGCGGATGAGCGTCGACGCCGCGCGCTTCCCGCCGGGCGTCAGTGCTGCACGCGCGCCAGGAACTCCGCGGTGGCCGCCTGCTGCGGGGCATCGAACACCTGGGAGGGCGGTCCCTGCTCGACGACGACACCGTGCTCGAGGAACACGATGCGGTCGGCGACCTCACGCGCGAACGACATCTCGTGGGTCGCCATCACGATCGTGGCGCCCTGCTGCTTCAGCTGTCGCACCAGATCGAGCACCTCGCCCACCAGTTGCGGGTCGAGGGCGCTGGTGATCTCGTCGAGCAGCAGCACCTCGGGCTGCGTGAGCACCGCGCGCACGATCGCCACGCGCTGCTGCTGTCCGCCGGAGAGCCGGTCGGGGTACTCGTCGGCCTTGGCGCCGAGGCCGAGCGTGTCGAGCAACGCGCGTGCCTGGGCGCGCGCCTCCGTCTTGCGCATGCCGTGCACGCGCACGGCGGCGAGCGTGACGTTGTCGAGCACGGTCAGGTGCGGGAACAGGTTGAAGTGCTGGAACACGACCCCGATCCGGGCCCGCACCGCGTCGGCGTCCACCCGCGGGTCGGTGATGTCCTCGCCGGAGAGGAAGATCTGCCCGTCGTCGATGCCCTCGATGAGGTTCATGGTCTTGAGGAGGGTCGACTTGCCCGAGCCGGACGCGCCGATCAGCACGACCACCTCGTGCGTGCCGACCGCGAGGTCGATGCCGCGCAGCACGTCATGATCGCCGAAGCGCTTGCGCACACCCCTGGCCTCGATCACGGGCACGCTCATACGACTCCTCCGGCTTGCTCGCGCTTGTTCAGACGCGCGGTGACGACATCGGTCAGGCGGATCATCGGCCAGCTGAGCACGATGAACATGAGGCCGGCGACGACGTACGGTGTGAAGTTGTAGGTCTCGGCGACCATCAGCTGTGCCGCACGGACCGCATCGACGGCGCCGAGCACCGAGATCAGCCCCACGTCCTTCTGCATCGAGACGAAGTCGTTCATGAGGGCGGGGACGACCTTGCGCACGCCCTGCGGGATCACGACGATCCGGAGCGTCTGCCCGTGGGTCAGCCCGAGCGACCGCGCGGCGATGCGCTGCGAGGGATGCACGGCCTCCATGCCTGCACGGAGCACCTCGGCGACATAGGCGGAGTAGGTGAGGACCAGCGCGATCGTGCCCCAGAACATCGGGGGCATGCGCGGGAAGATCATCAGTGCGGGGATGCCGAACCCCACGAGGTACAGCACGATCAGCAGCGGGATGCCACGGAAGAAGTCGGTGTAGGCCGCGGCGATCGCGCGCAGAGGGAAGAACACCGGGCCGCGCAGCGAGCGCATGGTAGCCAGGAGCGTGCCGAGGATCGCGACGCACACCACGGCGATGACGAGCACCAGGAGGTTGACGAGCAGTCCCTGGAAGATCGGACCGATGCTCTCCAGCGCGACCTGCGGATCGAAGAACGTCTGGCTGACGATCGCCCAGCCGGGGGTGTTGACGACGACGACGACGAGCACCGCCAACAGGGTGATGCTGCTGCCGAACGCGATCAGGATGGATCGGGTGGTCACCCGACGCCGCAGAGCGCGGCGTGACAGCTCGAGTTCGCTCGGCTGCCACTCCGCGTCGACGGAGGTCGAGGTCATTTCAGGACGGGGACGTCGACCGCGTCGCTGAGCCACTTCTGCTGCAGCTCGTCGAGCGTGCCATCGTCACGCAGGGCGTCGACGGCCTTGGTGACGTCGGCCGTGAGCGCGGAGCCCTTGGGAAGGACGATGCCGAAGTCGTCGCCGCCGTTCGCGTCGGCGAACTGACCGGTCACCACGCCGTCGTCGAGCTGGGCACCGACGACGTAGAAGGCGCCGGGGAGGTCGGTGATCATGGCGTCGATCTGCCCGCCCTTGAGCGCGAGCACCACGTCGTCGACCGAGTTGAAGACGTTGAGGTTCGCTTCGCCGAGCTGGGCCTTGGCGACCGTGTAGCTGGTGGTCCCGCTGGCCACGCCGACCTTGGTGGCCTTGAGCTCGTCGATCGTGGTCGCCGATGCCGCGGGCGAGCCGCCGACCGCGACGACGGCCTGCGTGGTCGTGTAGTACGGCGACGAGAAGTCGACGGCCTTCTTGCGGTCATCCGTGATGGAGAACTGCTGCAGGTTGATGTCCCAGTCCTTGGGGCCCGGTGCGATGGCGCCGTCGAAGGTGGTGCGCACCCAGACGATGTCGTCGGCCGTGTAGCCGAGCTGCTCGGCGACGGCGTTGGCGACCGCGCCCTCGAAGCCCTCACCGTTGGAGGGGTCGTCGTCGACGAACCACGGCTCGTAGTTGGGCTCGCCGGTCGCGATCGTGAGCTTGCCCTCGGTCACGGTCGGAAGGCCCGAGCCGTCTCCGCTGCCGGAGCCCGTGGACGGCGAGCTGCAGGCGGAGAGGGTGAGGGCGATGGCGGCGGCAGCAGCGGCGACGGCTGCAGCGCGGCGGAGGGCGGGAGCGAAGGGCACGATGACTCCAGGGCGAGGAAGGGTATGGAGAAGACGGCGAGGCAGGACGGGTCTGCTTCTGCAGACACGGTCTGCCTCTACAGAGTAGGCGATGCGGCGAGTCGCCAATCGGCGAAGTCGAAACCTGGGGACACGAAGCACGACACCAGCACCTCGTCGGCGTCGAGCGGCCTCGCGGCCTGCCAGACGCCGGCCGGCACACGCACCTGCGCCGCCTCTCCGGGGCCGAGCACGATCGCCGTCGCCTCGCCCGGTTCCGCACCGTCTCCGCCGAGGCGGAGTTCGAGTCGGCCGGGCCCGTGCCACAGCCACAACTCGTCGCTGGTCACGACGTGCCATTCGCTCTTCTCCGATGGCAGGAGGAGGTAGTGGATGCAGGTGGCCGCCGGCCGCTGACCGTTCGGCGTCTCGACGGGAAGCGGGCTCGTCCAGGTGCGGCGGAACCAGCCGCCTTCCGGATGCGGGGCGAGGTCGAGCCGCTCGGCGGTCGCGGGGCGCTGCGTCATGAGATGCCTCCAGGTCCAGGGGTGGCGACCGAAACGGTCACGGGGTGACCGCTGCACGGTCGAAGGAGTCGATCGCGTAGCGCACCTCGCCGGAGACGATCGTGGCAGCTGTACGGCCGGCACCGTGCTCGACGAGTTCGACCACCGCATCGGGGCCCGCCGGGACGTCGAAGAAGGTGAGGTCGGCGAGGGCCCCCACGGCGAGGTAGCCGGTGCGGTCCGGGCCCACGTCGATCCCCATGGCGTGCGCACCGCCGAGGGTCGCGGCACCGAGCAGGCGCGCGTGCAGGTCGCGGTCGGTGTACCCCTGCGCGCGGGCGATGCGCGCGAGCTCCGCCACGTCGGCCAGCACGTCGAGCGACGGGCTCGACGACAGCGAGTCGGTGCCGACGGCGATCGGGCTGCCCTCGCGCAGGTACGCGGCGATCGGCGGCTCCTCGAGTCCGATGACGGCGTTCGACCGCGGGCACAGGGCCACCGTCGTGCGGCGTTCCCGCAGGATCGCGCGGTCCCTGGCGCTCATGTAGACGCCGTGCGCGATGTGGCAGTCGGGCCCGAGCACGCCGAGCTGATCGACGAACTCGGTGGCGCTGGTGCCGAATCCGGCCTGGCGCAGTTCTTGGAAGCTGGCGAGCCCGGCCGTGTGCCACGCCTGCGGATGCTCGTGAGCGAACTCGCTCTCGAACGCGGCCTCACCGAGGTGGATGTGGATGCGTCCGCCGCGCTCGCGCACGATGTCGGGGATCTCCAGCAGCGGCTCGATGTCGAGCGAGTAGGGGGCGTGGGGTGAAAGGCCCGTCCCCGGCGGGGTCGGCAGGGCGTCGAGCGCCTGCTCCACCTGCGCACGCCCGGTACGGGCCCAGTCGGCATTGGTCCAGCTCATCACCTCCCAGTAGGTGATGCCGTGCAGTCGGGCATCGTGCAGCGCGGTCGCCGCCGCACGATCGGTCACGACATCGGCCACGGCCGTCGTGCCGGAACGCAGCGCCTGCATCGCACCGTCGGCCGCATCCGCCGCCCAGTCGCGACCGCCTTCGTACACCGGGTCGAAAGCGCGCACCCAGTCGTCGAAGCCGTCGTACTGCCCGCGCCCGACCGAGGCCATGCCGGTGTACTGCAGGTGCGTGTGCGCGTTCACGAGCCCGGGGGTCAGGACGCCGGGCCAGTGCACCTCGTCGGCGGCGATGCCTCGTTCGGACAGCGACCGCAGCACCCACTCGCGCTCTCCGACGTGCATGATGCGGCCGTCGCGCACCGCGACCGCGCCGTCGACGATCGGCGGCGCGGTGATCGGCACGACGAGTCCCGCGGAATAGACGGTCAGGGCGGTCATGCGGACCCTCCTCGGAATCGCGGCGAGCGCCACTCGCGCTGCGCTTCGACCTGCGCCGGGCTGCACTGGTCGATGGGCGCGCCGCGCAGGGCGAGAGCGGCCGCGCCGATGACGGTGTCGGTCTCGTGCGGCAGCGCATGCACGCCGGCGGGCAGATCGTGCGTGAGGAGGTGCTCGACGGCGAAGAGCTGCACCGAGAACGAGAGGTCCATGATCTCGATCGGGTTGCCTTCGCCGGCAGACAGGTTCACGCACCCGCCTCGGGCGATCACGAGCGCACCTTCGCCGGCGCGATCGACGAACGGAGAGGCTGCGCCGCTCGCACCCGCGAACGGTCGCAGCGTCGCAGGGTCGAGGTCGACCTCGTGTGGAACCCCGCCCGCGACCGCGACGATCGCCGCCGCTCGCAGCACCACGGCGTCGACCGTGTGCGGCGCCCCGGTGGCCGAGACGACGAGCGCTCCCGGGGCGAGGTCGTGCAGTCGTCCGATCCGATAGCCGTCGTGCGCGGCTCGGAGAGCACGCACCGGATCGGTCTCAGCGACGCCGACCTGCACGCCGAGGGCCCGCAGGTGCGCGGCGACACCCTCACCCACCGGGCCGTAGCCGACGACGACGGCAGGCTGGTCGCGGAGGTCGATGCCTGCGGCGTCCAGCGCATCGGCGATCGCGAACACGCACGACTGGCCGGTGCCGTAGCGGTTGTCGAAGGAGGTCTTGGTCAGGGCGTCGTTCACCGCGATCACGGGGATCTCGAGCAGCCCCTCGCGCTCCATGAGCCGCAGCGGCGTGAGTCCGCTCGTCGTCTCCTCCGCCGCACCCCGCAGCTGCCGTGCGAGACCCTCTTCATGAGCGAGGCGGATCAGGTGCGAGCCGTCGTCGAGCAGCAGGTCGAAGCTGCGGCGCAGGAACGACACCGCGGCAGCGCGCTCCGCAGCACCGGAGAGCGAAGGATCACCGTCGACGGGGATGCCGCGGGAGCGCAGCACCTGGGCGACCTCGACGTCGATCTCATCGGGGTGGGCGTAGACGGCGACCGTGGCGCCGGCATCCCGCAGCAGCAGGGCGAGCTGGGCGGTCTTGGGCTCGAGCACCATCGCGATGCCGATCCGCAGACCGCGCACCGTTCCGGCCTCGCGCAGTCGCGTCGCGAGAGCGGTCGCGACGGGCATGTGCCGTCCTGCGGCGTCGACGCGATCCTCCGCCGTCTCGCGCATCGGGAGCGCGTGGCCGTCGAGCAGGATCTCGGGGGCCTCCCCCGGCGCGAACACGACACCCGCATCGCCGAGATGAGCCCCGAGCGCCGGCAGCAGCCGGCGCAGCTCGTCGGCCACGGCATCCGTCCCGACGACAGAGAAGTCCCGACCGGAGACGAGCAGGTTGGTTTCGCGGGCGAAGCGGCGCACCAGACGCTGGGCTGTCGCGGTCTCGTCGGTCACCAGTCAAGGGTAGAGCCACGGGAGGAGGACGCCGGACGAAACATGTACATCTCCAACACCCAGATGTACAATTGATTCATGTCCACCATCAGCGTCGCCGACGCGCGCAACAACCTCTCCACGGTCATCGCCCGCTCCCAGGAAGAGGCGGTCTTCATCGAGCGGCGCGGCCAGCGGGCAGCAGTGGTGGTCAGCCCGGAACAGTACGAGCGGATGCTGGACGCGCTCGAAGACGCCGAAGACGCAGCCGCGTTCGACATGGCGATGGCAGACGAGGGGCCCAATATCCCCTGGGATCAGGTGAAGGCCGACCTGGGCTGGACGTGAGCTATCGGATCGAACTGCGCCCAGCTGCGGTTCGAGCACTGAAGAAGGTCGACCATCAGGATCGCGACCGGATCCGCGGGGCCATCGCTCTGCTCGGTGAGAATCCCCGCCCGCCGGGAGCGAAAGCACTGCAGGGACGCAACGGACTCCGCGTCCGCGTCGGGAACTACCGCATCATCTACACGATCGACGACGACGTGCTCGTCGTCGCGGTCGTTACGCTGGGGCATCGGCGGGACGTCTACGAGCGCTGACCCATCCGGAATGTGTCCGTGCATGTCGGAGACCCTGGCTTCGCCGGCGCCCTTCGCCTTTCATGGAGCCCATGACCCGTCAGATCCGCTTCAACGCCTTCGACATGAACTGCGTCGCCCACCAGTCGTCCGGCCTGTGGCGGCACCCCGACGACCGGTCGCGGCAGTACAACACCATCTCGTACTGGACCGATCTGGCGCAGCTGCTGGAGAGCGCGACCTTCGACGGCATCTTCATCGCCGACGTGCTCGGCACCTACGACGTGTACGGCGGCACGAACGAGGCCGCGATCCGCAACGGCGCGCAGGTGCCGGTGAACGACCCGATCCTGCTGGTGAGCGCGATGGCGGCCGTCACCGAGAACCTGGGCTTCGGCATCACGGCCGGCACCGCGTTCGAGCACCCCTATCCGTTCGCGCGCCGGCTGAGCACGCTCGACCACCTCACGCAGGGCCGCGTCGGCTGGAACGTCGTGACCGGCTATCTGCCCAGCGCCGCGCGCAACATGGGTCAGGAAGACCAACTCGCCCACGACGACCGCTACGACCACGCGGACGAGTACGTCGAGGTGCTCTATAAGCTCTGGGAGGGCTCGTGGGAAGACGATGCCGTGGTCGAGGACCGCGAGCGCGGCATCTTCACCGACCCGGGCAAGGTGCACCCGATCGGGCATGAGGGCAAGCACTTCAGCGTTCCCGGCATCCACATCTCCGAGCCGTCGCCGCAGCGCACGCCGGTGATCTACCAGGCCGGCGCGAGCCCGCGGGGCGTGAAGTTCGCGGCCGAGAACGCCGAGGCCATCTTCGTCGCCGCGCCCTCGAAGGAGGTGCTCGCCGGCACCGTGAAGCGCATCCGCGATGCCCTCGAAGCGGCGGGCCGCGACCGGTACGACGCCCGCATCTACACGCTTCTCACCGTGATCACCGCCGCGACGAGCGAGGAGGCGATGGCGAAGCACGCCGAGTACCTCTCCTACGCGAGCCCCGAGGGCGCGCTCACGTTCATGTCGGGGTGGATGGGCGTCGACCTGTCGCAGTACGCGGAGGACGAGCCGGTCGGCAACGTCGAGTCGAACGCGATCCAGTCCGTGCTGCAGCATCTGAAGGAGGAGGCCGACCTCGGCCGCGAGTGGACGGTCGGCGACTTCGGACGCCACAACGCGATCGGCGGCCTCGGGCCCACGATCGTCGGATCCGGCACTGAGATCGCCGACGAGCTGCAGTCCTGGGTCGACGAGACCGACATCGACGGCTTCAATCTCGCCTACGCGGTCACCCCCGGCACCTGGCAGGACATCATCGAGCACGTGATCCCGGTGCTGCGCGAGCGCGGCGCCTACCCCGAGGAATACGCACCCGGGACGCTCCGCAACAAGCTCCACGGCCGTGGCGACCGCGTGCAGGACACGCACCGCGCCGCGAAGTACCGGGTCGGCGCGTTCGCCAAGGCGTAGCCGCTCTCGAATCGCGCACGTGGTCGCTTCCGCGGCGAATCGGCGACCAGGTGCGCGATTCGACGGCCGTGGGTCAGTCGTCGCTGCGGGCGAAGATCCCACGCAGGACGAGGAAGACCACCACGGCCACGACCGCGACGATCGCGAGCTTGAAGATGAACGCGAGGACCGAGAACAGGGCGCTCACGATCCACCACGCGATCACGACGGCGAGGATGACGCCGAGGATGGTCCAGAGGTTCTTGGTCATGCCTCCAGCCTACGGAATCACCGCCGGGGGATCTCCTCGAGGGAGCGGTAGACCGGCAGCCCGCGCTGCTGCGCGATCTCGACGTCCTTGTCGGCACCGGACGACTCCCCCGGCAGGCGCAGCACGGCGTCGCAGTGCTGCAGCAGGCGGTGCGCGGTCTCGTACATGACGTCACCGACATCGGCATCGGCATCGGAGTCGGCCGGCTCGAGCGTGCGCAGGATCGGCAACGCGACCCACTCCCCGATCATCGGCACGTGGCCGAGGCGGAAGATCGGGCCCGAGACCTCCTCCAGGCGCGCGAGGTTCCGGGCGATGAGGTCGGGGTCGCCGTTCGTCCCGGAGCGATAGGGGCCGGCGATGAGGATCAGGAGTGGCTTCGTCATGGAGATGACTGTAGTCTAAATCATGCATAATCGTGCAACTTCGTGAGGAAACAAATGCTCGCTGCGCAACGCAAGGACCACCTGCTCGACCTTCTCGCCCGCGACGGACGCGTCGTCGCGAAAGCGGTGGCCGACGAGCTCGGAGTGTCGGAAGACGCCATCCGCCGAGATCTCCGCGAACTCGCCGAGGAGGGGAAGCTCCAGCGGGTGTACGGCGGCGCCCTGCCGATCCCCGAGCCCGAACGACCGGTGCGCGACCGGCACGGCCTCGCGACCGAGAGCAAGGAGCGGGTGGCACGTGCGGCCGTCGCGCGCATCCGTCCCGGAGCGACGATCGTGCTGGACGCCGGGACCACGACCCTCGCGATGGCTCGGCTGCTCCCCTCCGGCGCCGGCATCACGGTCATCACCCCGAGTCCCGTCGTCGCGCTCTCCGTGGCCGAACACTCCGACGCCCGTGTGGTCATGATCGGCGGGGAGCTCACCCGGCACTCCCTGGTCACCGGCGGAGGACTCGCGATGGAGGCCATCCAGCACCTCGCCGCCGATGTGTTCTTCCTCGGCGTGACCGGCGTCGATCCCGTGCACGGTCTCACGACGGGTGAGCTCGACGACGCGGTGACGAAGCGGGCACTCGCTTCGCGGTGCACGGAGACCGTGGTGCTGGCCAGCGAGGAGAAGGTCGGTGCCGCCGCCCGCTTTCCTGTCCTCCCGTTCGAGGCGATCACCGCGATCATCACCGATCCGCTCGACGCGAGTCCGATCGTCGAGCGGCTCGCCGCACTGATCAGCGCTCGGGAGTGACCGACGATCCCGCCCCGGGGAGACGGCCGGCGAGCAGGTCGTGCAGGTGCCCCGCGGTACCGAGCAGGGCGACGCTACGGCGCGTGAGGTCGGCCAGCCTCTCCGTGAGGATCCGCTGGACTTCGGAGGTGCGACCGTGCGTGCGCACCTCGTCGAGGATGCGGGCGATCGCCGGGATGCCGTAGCCGCCGGAGCGAAGGGCGGCTGCGACTCGCGCCTCGGTGATCGCGGCGGAGCCGTACGAACGCGTCGACGCGGTGCCACGAAGCGGATGCACGAGCCCCTCGCGCTCCCAGTGACGCAGGGCCGACGGACGGATGCCCAGCGCCTGGGCGAGTTCGCCGATCGTCATCGCGTCCTCCTCGGCGAACACGTCGTCGGCCTCGGCCACGGCGACATCGAGTCCGCTCAGCGCCTCCCGCACCCGAGAACGCTCACGGGAGAGGTTCGCGTGCAGATCGTCGATCCGCTCGGCGGCTCGCTCGAGCGTCCCCTCGATCAGGTCCGGCATGAGCCGGCGGGCGGGCACCGGGCCGAGCGCGGCTGCCATCGCGCGGTACGCCTGCAGGGCCGTGACATGCGGCATCCGATACCGGCGATACCCGTTCGCACCGCGCTCTGCCGCGGGGATGACGCCGAGGCGCTCGAGATCGCGCACCTGCTGGGTCGAGTAGCCGACCAGCCGTCCGAGCTGCACCGTCGTGAATGTCGCCTCTTGAGGGTTCTGCACCTTTTCCCCCTTCGCTTACGGACAGAAGTCCACATAAGCACTTCCACCTCACCATTGAAGGATGGAAATGCAGAAGATCATCGAGACGGTCCGCGGGCTCGACGGTGTCCTGATCGTCGAGCCCGAAGCAGGCAGCGACTTTCCGGAGCTGTCATGGGGAGACGCCTACCTCTACTACGCACCCGATGGGCGGATGCCGGAGCGCACCCAGCCTTACGGGACGATCATCACGAAGGACTACCCGGACGACACCTCGTCCGCCTTGGACGCTCCGGGACGCTTCCGGGTGAACATCCACGTCGGGCGCGCACAGACCGAGTCGATCGTGGATGCTGACGCCGATCCGACCGAGGCCGACGTGTTCCACCGGCATCCGCTCTACGGCATGTCCGGTTGGGTGTGCGTGATCAACCCTGCGGAACGGACGGCGGATGCGGTGCTCACCCTTCTTCGCGAGGCGCACGAGGCCGCACGAT
Organism: Microbacterium sp. Cr-K32; assembly: GCF_000708345.1. NCBI lineage: Bacteria > Bacillati > Actinomycetota > Actinomycetes > Micrococcales > Microbacteriaceae > Microbacterium > Microbacterium sp. Cr-K32. The sequence goes on from NZ_JARD01000029.1 coordinate 64,398, forward strand.
CACGCATCGAACGCCGAGCGAGGTGAGCATGACGACCCCACAGGGCATGACCGACGCGGACCGCCGCACCGTCGCGGTGTGGGCCGCTGACTGCGCAGAGCGGGTGCTGCCCTTGTTCGAGGCCGAGGCGCCCGACGACGCTCGGGCCCGGGACGCCATCGCCAGGGCACGGGAGTTCGCGCGGGGCGAGCTCACGGCTGCGGGCGAGATCCGTCGACGTTTCGTCGCCGGCCGGGCTGCCCACAGCGCCACATCGCCCGCCGGAGTCGCCGCGGCCCGCTCGGCAGCCCAGGCCGCAGGAGTCGCACACATGGGCGCGCACGCGCTCGGAGCAGCCGCCTACGCCGCGAAGGCCGTCGAGCTGGCCCACCCGAATGCTCGCGGAGCACGTGTCGAAGAGGTGCGATGGCAGCTCCGCATGCTCTCCGTCGAGGCCGCCTGCGCACTCCGACGCCTGCCGCCCCTCGGCACCGACTCCGCCGGCCCCCTCGGCCCCGGGCTGCTCGACTCCGGCACCCTCGGCGAAGTGATCCGTGAGATCCAGGCTGACCTCGCCGACTGACTTCTTCGAATCGGAGTATGGCGAGGCGACCGCTTCAGCCCGGATTCAGCGTGGAGCCACCACACTGGAGGGATGCGGATCCTGGTGGTGGACGACGAGGTGCGTCTCGCCGAGGGCGTACGCCGCGGCCTCGAGGCCGAGGGCTTCGCCGTCGACGTGGCGCACAACGGCGTCGACGGACTCTGGCGCGCACGCGAGACGCGGTACGACGCGATCGTGCTCGACCTCATGATGCCCGGCATGAGCGGCTGGAAGGTGTGCGAGGCGCTTCGGGCCGAGGAGAACTGGACGCCCGTGCTGATGCTCACGGCGAAGGACGGCGAGTGGGATCAGGTGGAGGCGCTCGAGACCGGCGCCGACGACTACGTCACCAAGCCGTTCTCGTTCGCGATCCTCGTCGCACGCCTGCGGGCCCTCGTGCGCCGCGGTGCCGTCGCCCGTCCGGCCGTTCTGGAAGCCGGCGATCTCCGACTCGACCCCGCCGCGCACCGCGTCTGGCGCGGGGAGACGCCCGTGCCCCTGACCGCACGGGAGTTCTCGGTGCTCGAGTACCTCATGCGTCATCGCGGCCAGGTGCTGTCGAAGCGGGCTCTCATCGACGGCGTCTGGGACGACGACTTCGACGGCGACCCCAACATCGTCGAGGTCTACGTCGGACACCTGCGCCGCAAGCTCGACAAGCCCTTCGGACGCGAGGCCATCGAGACCATCCGCGGTGCGGGCTACCGGCTGGCGGCGAACGGTGGCTAGCCGCGGCTGGCGCTCGGTGCGCGGCAGGACCACGCTCGGAGCGACCGTCGTCGTGGCCGTCGCACTGCTCATCGGCGCCTTCTCGTTCTACGGCGTCCTCAGCGCCAGCATCCACGACAGCACCGAACGCGCCGCGGAGCAGCGGCTCAGCGAGCTCGCCGAACGTGCCGGTGGGCCGGGTGGCAAGGGCGTGGACGCGCTCGACGACGAGATCCTGCAGATCCTCGGTCCGGACGGGTCGGTACGCGCGGCGAGCGAGGAGGCTCGCGACAAGCTGGGTTCGACGCCGCTCCCCGCCGATGACGACCCGCAGACGACCACCGTCGACGGCGACACCGTCGTGGTGGTCTCGGAAGACATCGACGGCGATCAGACGCTCGTGCTCGCCGTCTCGATGGATGACGATGCCGAGACCCTGGCGACGGTCGCGACGCTGCTCGCCGTCGCGGTCCCCCTGCTGCTGCTCCTCGTGGCCGTGACCACCTGGCTCGTGGTCGGTCGCGCGCTCCGCCCTGTCGAGCGCATCCGCGAAGAGGTCGACGGCATCACCGCCGAGCGCCTGCACCAGCGGGTGCCGGTGCCGGAGACCGCGGATGAGATCGCCGCACTCGCGACCACCATGAACGGCATGCTCGACCGACTCGACGCCGCGGCCACCGCGCAACGGCGCTTCGTCTCGGATGCCTCGCACGAACTGCGATCGCCGCTCGCGACCATCCGTCAACACGCCGAGCTCGCCCAGGCCCACCCCGACGTGACGAGCATCGGCGAACTCGCCGAGGTCGTGTCGGAGGAAGGGCTGCGTCTGCAGGGGATCGTCGAATCGCTGCTGCTGCTCGCCCGTCTCGACGAAGGCGCGAGCACGCTGGACGAAGCGGTCGACCTCGACGACATCGCGCTCAGCGAGGTGCGCCGGCTGCGTGCGGCCGGGCTCGACGTCGACGGTTCCGGCGTCCAAGCCGCAAGGGTGCACGCAGACCCGCGCCTGCTCGGCCAACTGATGCGCAACCTTGCAGACAATGCCGTGCGCCACAGCCGAGGACGCATCGCGATCGGGGTGATCCCGTCCGACGGCCACGTGTTCGTCACGGTCGAGGACGACGGCACCGGGGTGCCGGCCGAGGAACGCGAGCGCATCTTCGAGCGCTTCGTGCGCCTCGACGAAGCCCGCAGCCGCGACGCCGGAGGCAGCGGACTGGGGCTCGCGATCGCCCGCGGCATCGCCACCCGCAGTCGGGGAACCCTCACGGTCGACGACTCCCGCTGGGGCGGCGCACGCTTCGTCCTCACCCTCCCCCTCAGCACCTGACCGGCCGGAAGTCCGGTTCCTGAAGAGGTCTTCAGGACGCTTCAGGATGGCTTCAGCGCCTGCGCGGCACCATCGAGACATGGACGACAAGACACCCACTCCCGACCAGACGCCAGCTTCCGACCAGACCGCACAGGGCACCCCGGATGCGCAGACCGTACCGGTGACCCCGGCCCCGGATGCGGCAGCCCCGGCAGCAGGTTCCGGGCAGCACCCGACGTTCCCCGCGGCGGAGCCGGTCGCCGTCCCCACGACATCCGCACCGAAGCCCGGGCGCAAGCGCGCACTGCTCATCGGCGGGGGCATCGCGGCAGCCGTGGTCCTGGCGGGCGGCGGCATCGCGGTCGGTGCCGCGATCGGCGACGAGTTCGGCGACGACGACCGCTCCTCCATGGCCGACGGTCCCCGCCACGACGACGCGGATGAGCATGCCCCGCGTGAGGGCAACCGCGGCGACGACCGCGGCGACGCCCCCTCGAACGGCCGCGGCCCGGTGACAGGCATCGGCACGGCATCCGCCGACGAACTCATCACGATCGCGGATGCCGCACGCGGAGCCGCCGACGGCGAGGTCACCTCGATCGATGCGAAGCGCGACGGCACGTGGGAGGTGCAGCTCACGACGACCGCGGGCGATGAGACCGAGGTCCGTGTCGATAAGGACCTCGCCGCATCCGTCATCTCGACCGATGTGGCCGACGGCGATGACACCGGCCCCGCGCTCATGCTCGACGACGAGACGATCCGCGCCCTCGTCTCGGCGGCACTCGCCGAGGCCGAAGGCATGATCACCGACCTCGATGTCGACGGCGACGACGTGAGCCCCTACGACGCCTCCGTCCTCACGTCGGACAACCGTTCGATCGACATCGACTTCGGCGTCGACTTCGCGGTCGTCGGAACCGACACCGACTGAGCTGTTCGAGGAGAACCGAGTCGTTCGAGGAGCAGCCCCCTGCGGCCTGTCGGGCGAACCCGATGCGCCCGACTCGAGATGATGCCGCCGCCCCGCCCGAGCGGCGGCATCGTCGCATCCGGACTTGGTCGAAGCCGATTAGCATTCAAGGATGACGAACTCCGCACCGATCGACGACATCTCCATCGGCGGTGAGGTGATCCGCCTCGGGCAGTTCCTCAAATTCGCCGGCCTCCTCGATTCGGGCGGCGACGCCAAAGAGGTGATCATCGACGGATACGTCACCGTGAACGGCGAGGTCGATCGCCGACGCGGGCGTCAGCTGCGCGACGGCGACCTGGTGACCTTCGAGGGACGCACGGTCCGCGTCCGCCCCTGACCGAACAGCGAAATGCGGTGGATTCCGAAGAACCCACCGCACGTGTCAGCGGCCGATTCAGCCGATGACGGTGTTCGTGTCGCTGATCTGCGACATCGGACCCGAGAGGTCCTGATAGACGTAGGCGCGGGTCTGCAGAGTGGTTCCGGGGGCGACGTCACCGACCTCGGCCGTGATGACCGCCGTGCCGGTCTCGCCCGGCTCCAGCTCGCCAAAGGAGGCGAAGACATGGCTGCTGCTGACGATCGGCTCGCCGAGGGACGATTCGGCACCGGTCACGGTCAGACCGTAGGCCGTCGGGATCGCCGTGGAGATCAGGCGAGTGAAGCTGGAGCGGTTGGTCGCGGTGACCGTGATGCGCACCTTCTCTCCGGCCTGGACCACATCGACGTTGTCGTCGAGAGTGACCTTCGCGGCCGATCCGAAGGTCTGCTCGGACTCCTGGCCCAGCGTGCCGTCGGCAAGTCGCACCCAGCCGATTCCCGCCTGGCCGACGCTCGTGTCATCGCTCGGCGCGAAGGGGTAGTTCACGGCTCCGTAGTTGTCGACCTGGGCTTCGGCAGCGTTGGCGGCCGGTGCGCCGATGAGCGCGACACCCGCGGCCAGGGCGATGGTGATGCCGGTAGCGGCGATTCGGTTCTTCAGTTTCATGGTGTTCCTCCGGTTGATGTCCGGCCAGGATCCGGCCGGCAACATTCAACATTTCACTGCCGTGATGGAGGTGGCCGCGTTCAGGGAATCTGTATGCCGATAGATCGGAATGCGTGGGCTTTCGGAAGAGGTGCGGAGCGGTCGACTATCGCGCTTCCGCCGGCAGGACCCGCCGCACGGTGACGACGACCAATGCGATGAGGAGCCCGATGATCGCCACGTCGGCGGCGATGTACGCATAGTGCGCCCAATTCGTGCCCGGCGCCTCGGCCCCGGCGATCACCAGATCGCTGCGCCGGTTGAGCACCGGGCGGATGACGGCGATCTCGAGAAGGAACACCAGCCAGATCACACCGAGGATCACCAGGGTCGTGCGTCCGGCCTTCGCCCGGGCACTCACGGCTGTGAGCACGACCAGGACGACACCCGCGAGCACGTTCAGCGCGGTGAAGACGAGTCGACCGATGCCGAGACCGATCGGGATCGTGACGCCGGGCGCGAGGAACTTCAACGGGGCTTCGAGGAAGGAGATCGCGATGATCGCCCCGAGCAGGAACGCCGGCAGCAGCAATTGCAGAGCCGCGTTCGTCCGTCCATTGGAAGTCATGAAGCCCCTCTTCTCCCGCCGATCGCCGCCCTCCCTCCGACGCTACTGCGGCAGGTCGAGATCGCAGACGGTATCGACCGGAGAAAAGACGGCATCGACGGGAGAGAGACGTAGGCGCTCACAGCCACTCGATCACCTGCTCCGCGAGGATGCCGACGCCGATGACGGTCATGGCGATGCCCGCGATCCGGGTGACCACAGAGCTCGCACGCGGCCGGGTGCGCAGGAGACGACGGGCGAGCAGCCCCACTGTCGTGTAGACGATCGCGATGTTGAACAGGTGCAAGCCGCCGAGGGCGAGCATCTGCGTCGTCGACGGCCAGCCGTGCGGGCTCGTGAACTGCGGCAACAGGGCGAGCAGCAGCAGGAGCCCCTTCGGGTTGATCCCGCTCACACCGGATCCCCGCAGGAACTGCCCCCACCCCCCGGTGGCGACCGGATCGCCGCTCTCCGCGATCGGCGCAGGGCGCGTGGCCAGCGTCGTCGCACCGAGGAAGATCAGATAGAGCGCGCCGATCACGGTCAGGGTCGTGAGGGTTACCGGATACGCGGTGACCAGCGCTCCGAGACCGAGCGCGACGGCGACGATCACGACGGTGTACCCGGCGATCATCCCGAGGATGGACGGCGCGATCGAGCGGGCGCGCAGGCCGGCGGAGATCGCATACGCCCAGTCCGCTCCGGGGGTCAGCGCCAGCATCACGGCGACCACCCAGAACTGCATGACCAGAGCGATATCCATCGGTCCTCCTCAATCCGAGGAAGAGACTACGAAGAATCACGCGAAAGGTGCTCCGATTCTTCGGGTGATCGCGCCCTTCACCTGCAAGAATTGTCACCATGGACGCACTTGACCGGGAGATCCTCTCCCTGCTGCAGGATGACGGACGGATGAGTGCGACGCACCTCGCCTCCCAGGTCGGGTTGAGCCTGTCCGCGTGCCATCGCCGACTCAAGGAACTGGAGCAGTCCGGAGCGATCGAGCGATACCGCGCGGTCGTCGCGCCCGCAGCCGTCGGCCTCACGTTCGAGGCCATCGTGTTCGTGACGATCGGACGCACCGACAAGGACACGATCGTGGCGTTCGAGGAGGCCGTCGTGGCGATCCCCGCGGTGGTCGAGGCCCAGCGCCTGTTCGGCGACCCCGACTACATGCTGCGCATCCTCACCCGCGACATGAGCGCCTACCAGGAGCTCTACGACAACACGCTCGGCGCGCTGCCGGGCGTGCAGCGGCTCACTTCGACCATGGTCATGAAGCGCCTCGGAGCGGACCGGGCGGTGCCGATCCCCTGAGGCGGGTGCGGTCAGACGGGGGCCTGGCAGATGCGTGCCACGAGCTCTTCGGGCGCAGCATCCACGGTCACCGCGATCCCCTGCTCGTCCGGCCCGAGGGGCTCCAGCGTCTGCAGCTGCGACGCCAGCAGCGCCGGCGGCATGAAGTGGTCCCGGCGCGCGGTGGTCTGCGCGACCACCCGTTCTCGGGGCGCGTCGAGGTGCACGAAGAAGACGGTCGGGGCCGAGGCGCGCAGCCGGTCACGGTAGCTGCGCTTCAGGGCCGAGCAGGCGACGACGACCGCCGGATCTGCGGCGAGCGCCGCCCCCACCCGGTCGAGCCACGGCCATCGGTCGTCGTCGTCGAGCGGAGCACCGGCCGCCATCTTCGCGATGTTCTCCGGCCCGTGCAGATCATCCGCATCGATGAACGCGACACCCATCCGGCGCGCGAGTTCCCGCCCCACCGTGGTCTTGCCCACCCCGGACACCCCCATGACGACGATCGGCCGAAACTCGCTGGTCACCAGTCGTGCACCGTTCCATCCGCCAGACGGTTGTACGGCAGATAGGCCCGCTCATACGGGTACTTTCCCGCCTCGTCGACGTCGAGCTCGACGCCCAGGCCCGGCTTGTCGCCCGGGTGCAGCAGGCCTTCGCGCCAGGTGAAGGACTGCTGGAACACCCTGTCGGTGCGCGAGCCGTGCTGCATGTACTCCTGGATGCCGAAGTTGTGGATGGCGAGGCCGAGGTGCATCGCCGCCGCCATGCCGACCGGCGAGATGTCGGTGGGCCCGTGCATGCCGGACTTGATCTGATACATCGCCGCGTAGTCGAGCGTCTTCTTCAGCGGGCTGATGCCGCCCATGTGCGTCACGGCGCCGCGCACGTAGTCGATGAGCTGATCGCGGATGATGTCCTTGAAGTCCCAGACGGTGTTGAAGATCTCGCCGATCGCGAGGGGTGTCGTCGTGTGCTGACGCACGAGCCGCAGCGCCTCCTGGTTCTCGGCGGGGGTGCAGTCCTCGAGCCAGAAGAGGTCGTACGGTTCGAGTGCCTTGCCGAGCTTCGCCGCCTGGATGGGCGTCATCCGGTGGTGACCGTCGTGCAGCAGGGGGATGTCGGGGCCGAACTCGTTGCGCACCGCCTCGAAGACGCCCGGCAGGTGGTTCAGATAGGCGCGGGTGTCCCAATCCTCCTCGACCGGCTTCGCACCCCGCCGGGCCGGCTCGTGGTCGTACCGGGCTTCGCCGCCCCCGGCGTCTGCGGCCTGCGAGGCGATGCCGTAGATGGCCTTGAGCCCGGGAACACCCGTCTGGATGCGGATCGCCCGATACCCCTGGTCGAGGTGCGCGCGCACGGAGTCGAAGAGTTCGGGCAGCTCTTTTCCCGAGGCATGACCGTAGGCGAGCAGGCCGGAACGCGATGCCCCGCCCAGCAACTGGTAGACCGGCATCCCCGCCTTCTTGCCCTTGATGTCCCAGAGTGCCATGTCGACCGCGGCGACGGCGGCCATCGTGACGGGGCCTCGCCGCCAGTACGCGCTCCGATAGAGGAACTGCCAGGTGTCCTCGATGCGGTCTTCGTCGGCGCCGATCAGCAGCGGGACGACGTGTTCAGTGAGGTACGCGACGACGGCGAGCTCACGCCCGTTGAGGGTCGCGTCGCCGAGGCCCGAGACGCCGTCGGCGGTCGTGAGCTTGAGGGTGACGAAGTTCCGGTCCGGGCTGGTGACGATGACCTCAGCCTTGTCGATGCTCATGCGAGGGTCCCTTCGGGAGTGAGGTGGTCGATGACGGTGCGCGTGCGGTCGCTCTCGGGCACGGCGCCGATGGTGCGCGCGACGGCGGCCGTCGCGGTGTCGGTCGGGTCGAGTTCGAGGAGCGAGCGGATCCAGGTCTCCAGGGCGTGCACCTGTGCGTCGTCGACGGCGAGGCCGTCCTCACGCCGTCGGCGCACGGGAGCCACGAGCCGTAGCGCCACCTTGATCGGGCTGTCGCGGCGGATCTGGTCGAGTCGATGGGCGATGCGCGGGTTCGCGAAGCGGACGCGCAGGTCGTCGAGCCATCCGTCGAGTTCTGCGGCAGGCAGATCGACCGCGGTCCGCTGGGCGGCCCAGAGCGCTTCGGTGTCGCCACGGAGGTCGCGGTCGTCGAACGCCTCGGCGATCGTCTCGTATCCCCGCAGACGACCGGCGGCCGCGAGGAAGCTGTGGCCGGCGTTGAGCAGGTAGAGCTTTCGCGATTCGTACGGACCCACGTCGGCCACGAATCGTGCACCGCCCTGCGCCCAGTCCGGTGCGCCGCCGGGGAACTCTCCGGCGAGGATCCACTCCGTGAACGGCTCGGTCACGACGGTGGACGGATCGTCGAGACCGGTGAGCTTCCGCACGGCATCGATGTCGACTGCCGTGACCGCCGGGGTGATCCGGTCGACCACGGTGTCGACGAACGACGCGGTGTCCGAGATGCGCGCAGCCTCGGTGCCGGCGGCCTTGAGTACCGCGTCGCGCAGCACCCGTCCGTTCCGCGGCAGGTTGTCGCAGCTCACGACCGCGATGGGTCCTGCGTCGGTGTCCGCCCGAGCGACGAGGCCGTCGGCGATACGTCCGGGCACCGCGGAACCGGCGGAGTACCCCGCCTCGGTGACGGTGACGGTCAGCACGGCGACCTGCGGATCGGCGAGCACGGCGAGCCAGGACGCCTCATCCGATCCGGGGACCGCGCGCACGATCGACTGCACGGTCGTCGCCCGATCCCCGTCGGCCGAACGCTCCAGCACGGTGTAGACGCCGTCGTTCCGTGACAGCAGTTCCGCGGCCTCGGGGGTGCGTCCGGTGAAAGCGGCGATGCCCCAGCCGTCGTCCGCGCCTGCGCGGTCGTTCGCCTGCTGGGTGTACCAGGCCTGATGGGCGCGGTGAAAGGCGCCCATCCCCAGATGAGCGGCACGGACCGGGGGATGCTGCGTGCGCGCCGGCCCGGTCACGATCCGATGCCCGCGGCACCGGCGCACGCGCGGAGGAAGGCGAGGTCGTCGACCAGTCGCTCTTCCAGCGGAGCATCCGTCGAGAAGTCCTCCAGCGTCACCCAGCCGTCGTACCCGACCTCGGCGAGAGCACGGAAGTAGTCCGGCACACTGGCGATGCCCTCGCGCAGCGGCGCCCACACCGACTCCCAGCGCACATCTCCATCGAGCCCGGTCTGCCCGGTGCGCTGCCAGACCGCGTTCTTCACGTGCACGTGAGCGAGGTACTCGCCCAGAAGCTGGAGCCCGGCCCGAGTGTCCTCCTGTCCTTCGATCACGAGATTGCCGAGGTCGTGGATCACGCCGATGGTGCGCGGATCGATGCCGTCGACCAGCCGGAGGGCGGCCGACGCCGACGACGAGATCGTCTGGTGGTGCAGCTCGACCAGCACCTTCACGCCGAGTGTCCCCGCCTGTTCCGCGGCCCACTCCAGGTCGTCCCTGGTCTGCGCGAACACCGAGCGATAGTCCTGGGCGTCGTTGAAGGGGATGCGCACGCGCACCTGACGCGCACCGAGGTCCGCCGTCGCCCAGAGCGTCCGCAGCACGTCGTCCCGGTCGGGCGCGAGCGCGTAGCCGCCGATGCCGCTGAACTCCAGCCCGGCCTCGCGGGTGATGCGGGCGATCTCGGCGACCGACCCCTCGAGCCCGGTGAGCGGCCAGGTCGCCCGGTTCCCGGCCCAGAACCCGGGCGGATCCGCCTCGTCCTGGTCGGTGATGCGCCACTCGATGCCGTCGTAGCCGATCGCGGCGATGCGGCGGGCCGCTTCCGCGGGCTCCCAGTCGGGGGTCGCCGCGGTGAACACGGAGAACTTCATGCGATGCCTCCTGTCCGCACGTTCGTGTCGTCGACGGTGCCGTCGATCAGGTCGGCGATGCGCACCGGCGAGCCGGTGGTCGCTGAGACGTAGATGCCGCGCACGACGGCGAGCGCCCGCAGCGCCTCGGGCACCCCGACGCGGGAAGCCCGCCCGTCGCGGATGCTCTCGACGATGTCGGCGTACTGACGGGCGTGGCCCTCGGCGAATGCCTGCGGGTTGCGGTCGTCGCCGAGTCGATGCCCCTCCGGCACCCAGTCGGCGCTGCGGTCGGTCGGCTCGCCGTCGATCCACAGCCGGGCGAGCTGGTCGTTCTCGATGATGCCGGTCCCCTGCGCACCGTGCACGGCCAGCCGCACCGGCTGCTCGGGGAAGGCCGCGGTCGTGGCGTGCAGCACGGCGAGCGCCCCCGATTCGAAGCGCACCGTGACCACGGCGACGTCTTCGACCTCGACCCGCTCGTGCGCGAGCAGCGCGGTGTGGGCGAACACCTCGACCGGCATGCCGAGGAACCACAGCAGCAGATCGACGGTGTGCACGCCCTGGTTCATGACGGCGCCTCCGCCGTCGAGCTCCCAGGTGCCTCGCCAGGCGCCCGAGTCGTAGTACTCCTGAGAGCGCCACCAGGGCACCGAGGCCACCGCGCTCGTGATCCGTCCCAGGCGTCCGGAGTGGGCGGCGTCGGCGACGGCCACGGCACCGGGGTCGAAGCGGTGCTGGCTGATCACCGAGATCCGGATGCCGCGCGTCTCCGCGTCCCTGGCGATCTCCGCTAATCGGCGGCCGCGCTCCATCGACACGTCGAGGGGTTTCTCCAGCACGACGTGCATCCCGCGGGCGACCGCCCGTTCGGCGAGCTCGACATGGGAGCCGCTCGGGGTGCAGATCACGACCATGTCGACATCGGCGGGGATCGACTCGATCTCGGCGTGGGCCGACGGTCGCGCGCCGCCCAGCTCGTCGACGACGAGGTCGGCCAGCCGTGCGGTCGCCGCCGGCACCTCGTCGACGACGGCGACGATGCGCAGGCCGGGAGTGCTCGCGATCGCTCGGGCATGATTGACGCCGATGATGCCGCATCCGACGATCGCGACGTCGAGGATTGCGTCGGTCATGAGAGGGTCACTCCGATCTCGTCCGTGAGGGTGCGCAGGGCCCGACCGGCGCGGCCGAAGGCCTCGGGGCCGGAGAACCCGCCGAGGGCGTTCACGTCGGCGAGGTGCGGTTCGAGCGAGGCGAACCCCGCATAGCCGTCGTCGCGCAGGGCGGTGAGGGTCTCGCGCAGCTCGCCGTCGCCCTCGCCCACCGGGACCACCTCGCCGGTCGCGGCGAGCGCATCCTTCAGCTGCAGATACTCGAGGTGCGGTCGCAGCATCGCGTAGCCGTCGGTGAACGGACGGACGCCGACCTGCACGAAGTTGGCGTTGTCCCAGGCGATGCGCAGCCGGTCCGAACCGACCGACTCGATCACGTCGAGCACGCGTGCGGGGATGTCGCCGTAGATGTCCTTCTCGTTCTCGTGCACGAGGGTGACCCCGGCCGCCTCGGCGGTGCGCGCGAGCGCCGCCATGCGCACGAGCACGTCGTCGCGGATGTCTTCGGCCGAAAGGTTCTCGTCGCGGAAGAACGAGAAGATGCGGATATACGGGGTCTCCAGGACGTCGGCGGCACGGATCGCCCGCTGCAGTCGACCGACCTCGTGCTCCACCGGTAGGGACACGTCGACCTTGCCGATCGGCGAGGCGACCGCCGAGACCGACATGCCGCGTTCGCGCACGACGGCCGCGAGCTGCGTCAGCTGAGACTCATCGAGATCGACGATGTTCACCCCCCACGCGCTGCGCACCTCGATGTGCCGCGCGCCGAGCGCCTGGAGCACGGCGATCTGCACGGCCGGATCGGGATCGATCTCGTCACCGAATCCTGAGAGCTTCCACGGGGTCATTTCACTCCTCCTGCGGTGAGACCGCCTACGAGATAACGCTGGAACACGAGATACAGCACGACGACGGGGATGGCGCAGATGAGCGAGGCCGCCATCATCTGTCCGTACAGCGGCACCGCACCCGTCTCCTGCGTCGCGCCGAAGATCTGCAGGGCCACCGCGGCGGTCCGGCTGTCGCGGTTGGTCATGACCGAGGCGAACAGCACGTCGTTCCACCCCTGCAGGAACGCGAAGATCGCGGAGACCACGATCCCCGGCCAGCTCAGCGGCAGCACGATGCGGGTGAGGACGCGGAAATTGGAGGCACCGTCGATGCGGGCGGCTTCTTCGAGCTCGCGCGGCAGCCCGCGGATGTACGTCACCATCACCCAGGTCGAGAACGGCAGCGCGAAGGTGAGGTAGGTGACGAACACCGACCAGTGCGTGCCGATGGTGGGGATGCGCAGCACCGACGACAGCGTCGAGAACATCACGAACACCGGCAGCAGCATGAGGGTTCCCGGAACCGACTGCAGGCCGAGCAGACCCCGAAGGATCGTGACGCGTCCGATGAAGGTGAATCGCACCAGCACCCAGGCCATCGACACGGCCACGGCCGCGCAGACGACCGCGACCGCCCCGCAGATCAGCAGGCTGTTGGCCAGACCTCCGGCGAGATCGACACTGCGCCAGACCTTGATGTAGTTGTCGAGACGCAGCTCGGTCGGCCAGTACGCGCCTCCGGCGACCGCGACATCGGCGTTGATCGAGGCGAACAGCATGTACGAGACGGGCCCGAAGACGACCAGGCACAGGAAGACGTTCGCGGCCACGAGAAGCGGACGCGGCAGCAGGCGGTCGACCTGGCTGTGACCGCCCGGGCGGCTCCGGCGCGGGTTGACCTGCGCGATCGTGGTGGTGACGCTCATCGCTTCGCGTCCTCTCCGGTGTCGAGGCGCACAGCGCGCAGGTAGACGAACAGGGGGATCGCGACGATCGCGAGAGAGGCGACCGCCATCGCCGCGGAGAGCCCGAACCGGAAGCTCTGGAACGCCGTGACGTAGGTGAGGACCGGCAGGACCTCGACATCGACGGGGGCCGGGATCCCGAAGAGCACGAACGGCATCGTGAAGGCGTTGATGCTGTGCAGGAACGTGAGGATGAAGGCCAGCAGGATCGATCCGCGCAGGTACGGCAGGATCACCTTGCGCAGCTTGATCCCCCAGCCGGCGCCGTCGAGCGCCGCCGCCTCGTGCACCTCCGCATCCACCGCCTGGAGACCGGCGAGGGTCAGCAGATACACGAACGGCCAGCTCACCCAGAGCTGCGTGATCACCAGGGTCCAGTAGCTCTGCGGTCCGTTCAACCACAGCCCCGGATCGACGCCGAAGACGCCGAAGGCCTCGTCCACCACGCCCTCGGGCTGGAACATCGCCCGGAAGACGGTCGCCACGACGAACGCGGGGAGGATGTACGGGATCAGGTACACCGAGCGCACCAGCCCACGGCCGCGGAAGGCGTTCTGCGTGGCCAGCGCCGCCGTGACGCCGAGGGGGATCGCCGCGACCGACACGATCAGTGCGTAGCTGACGCTCAGCCAGATCCCCCGCAGCAGCGGAGAAGTGGAGAACGCCTCGACGAAGTTTCCCAGGCCGACGAACGGCGCCTGCAGCCACTGCCTGATCGTGTACTGGTCGAGATCGAGCATCGAGATCCAGAAGGCCAGCAGCAGCGGCACCAGGATCAGCAGTGTCATCAGCACCCCGCCGGGGAGCAGCATCCACAGCGGGCGGGGCCGCTCGCTCGGCGGCGTGTCGTCGGTGCGTTTCCGACGCGTATCGGTCGCGATCGCCATGTGCGGGTCCTCGCGTCGTTACTTGGACTTGTCCAGCGCGGACTGCGAACTCGCCTGGGCCTCGGCGATCGCCGCGGCGATGTCGCTCTGGCTGAGCGTTCCCCCCTGCAACGCGGGCAGCGACTGCACGACGACGTTGGTCAGCGCGAGCTGCGTGTCACCCCAGGCGCCCGTGAACGGAGTGGCGACCGACTGCGAGGCCGCCTGCACGTTGGCGCTCAGATCGGGGTTGTCCTTCTCGACCTGTGCGGCCGCCTCCACCCCCGTCGGCAGCTCGCCGAACGTGTCGAAGTAGTCGAGCTGCGACTCGGTGCTGGTGAGCATCTCGATGAACGCGAACGCGAGGTCCTGGTTCGGCGAGTACTGGGCGACCACGAGGTTGTCTCCCGAGAGGATGCTGGCCGCTTCCTCTCCGCCCTTGGGCAGCTCGGTCTCCCCCGGCGGGATGGTCGGGAGGAGGGCGTAGGCGTAGGAGTCGGCGACGGGGGAACCCGCGAACGTGGGCTTCGAGTTCGCCGAGGTCATGGGAAGGAAGGCGGCCTTGCCCTCGGCGAAGGCGGCGACGGCCTGGGCGTTCTTCCACCCGATGGCTGCCGGGTCGACGAGTCCGTCCTGGTACCAGCCGAAGTAGGTGTCGTAGGCGGCGGCCACGGCGGGATCGTCGATCTCCGCCTTCTTGGCCTCGACATCGATCAGCGGATTGCCCGCCTGCACGCTCATGCCCCAGACGAACTTCCAGGGGTCGAAGCTGTCGGCGTATCCGATCGCGAGACCGTGCACGTCTCCGGATTCGATCTTCGCGGCAGCGGCGGTCAACTCGTCCCACGTCGTGGGCGGCTCGTCGATGCCGGCGGCGGCGAGCAGCTCGGTGTTGTAGGCCATCACGAACGGACGACTCACGAACGGGACGGCGATCTCGTCCTTCTCGCTCGGGCCGGAGATGCCCAGGGTCGACGGCACGAAGCGGTCGCGTCCCCCCACCTTGTCCCAGTCGGCGTCGGTGAGCTTCACGAAGGCGCCGGTCGCGTACGCGGTCGGGGTGAAGGTGGTGCCGAGTCCGTACACGTCAGGGCCCTGACCGGAGAGCACGGACGTCTGGATCTTCGTCAGCTCGTCGTTGGCACTCGCGAAGGTCTCGAACTCGACCTTCGCTCCGGTCTTCTCCTCGAAGGCATCGGAGACCTTCCCGAACCACTCCTTCTGCTGCTCGGGGTAGAGACCGTTCGCGGCCATCATCACCGTGAGCGTCTGGCCGGTCCCGTCGACGGTGCCACCGGCGTCGCCGTCGTCCGTGCCGGCGGTGGATCCCGAGCATGCGGTCAACGCGATCGCTGCTGCGGCCATCGCCCCGAGGGCGATCAGGGGTCGAGACTTCATTGAACTCTCCTTCGAGACAGTGAGTGGACGTGACTGCGTCTTCGCCAAGGTAGGCAAGCGTGGCAATTGTTAGCAATTCATTGCCAGTAATTGCCATCTTGTGATTCTGTTGCCCCATGTCGTCCCCCACACCGCCTTCGCACCGGCCGACGCTCGCCGATGTGGCCGATGCCGCCGGCGTCGCGATCTCCACGGCGTCGCGCGCCCTCGCCGTCCCCGGCCGTGGCAACCCCGGCACCCGCGACCGCATCATCCGCGTCGCGAAGGACCTCGGCTACACGCCCACCGCCGCCTCCGGCACGGCATCGACGCCGTCGACCCGCATGGTCGCCGTGCTGGTCTCCGACGTCACGAACCCGTTCTACTTCGGGATCATCCGCGGTACCCAGCAGGCCCTGCGGGTGGCGGGCTACTCGCAGATCCTGGTGCACACCGAGGAGTCCCCCGAGATGGAGGAGAGCACCCTCGAAGAACTGCGCAGCTCCTACGACGGAGCGATCCTGACCGCGTCCCGCCTGTCCGACGAGCGGCTGGCCGAGCTCAGCACCGAGCTCCCCCTCGTGGCCCTGAACCGTGCCGTGCCCGGAGTGCCGTCGGTGTTCATCGACACGCCGCTCGGCTTCGACCAGGCCGTCGAGCACCTCGCCTCCCTGGGGCATCGACGCATCTGCTACGTGGCCGGTCCCCCGACCAGCTGGGCGAGCAATCTCCGCTGGCGGGCCGTGGCGGCCGCGTGCGAGCGCCTCGGGATCGAGCACACGAAGGTGGGGCCGTACCAGCCCCGCACGAAGGCGGGAGCGGCGGCGGCGGATGCCGCACTGAACACCGGTGCGACCGCCTGCGTGGCTTTCAACGACCTCCTCGCGATCGGCATGCTGATCCGGCTCAAGGAACGCGGCGTGCGCGTTCCGGAGGACATGAGCATCGTCGGCTGCGACGACATCTTCGGCGCCGACTTCTGCAACCCGCCACTCACGACCCTCACCGCTCCGATCGAGCAGGCCGCACGCCTGTCCGTGTCGATGCTGCTCGACCGCCTGCAGAGCGAGCGCATCGGAGCGGGCGCGCTCAACCGACGGCACATCGCCGCACTGCCCACCCACCTGACCGTGCGGGAGTCGACCGGCTCCGCACCCCGCCGCACCCCTGGAGGAGACTCATGAACACTGCGCTCAGCCCGCACGCCGACCGACTCCTCCCCGCCGATCCCGGCGTGCGCGAGCTCGCCCGCCGGCTGTACGACGCGGTCGCTGCGGCACCGATCCTGTCGCCGCACGGGCATGTCGACGCCGCGCTGCTCGCCGACGACGAACCGTTCTCCGATCCTGCGACGCTGTTGATCACTCCCGACCACTATGTGCTGCGCCTGCTCCACGCCGTCGGTGTGCCCCTCGGCGCGCTGGGTCGCGGAGCCGCACCCGCCGATCCGCAGGAGGTGTGGCGGGCGTTCTGCGCGAACTGGGACGTCTTCCTCGGAACGCCGGTGCGCTACTGGTTCGAGTCGTCGCTGTCCGAGGTGTTCGGGGTGACCGAGCAGCCGAGCGCGGGCAATGCCGATGAGCTGTACGCACACATCGACGCGCAACTGCGAATCCCCGCATTCCACCCACGGGCGCTGTTCGAGCGCTTCCGCATCGAGGTGCTCGCGACGACCGACGACCCCGCCGACGACCTCGCCGCGCATGCACGACTGCGCGACGATCCGTCCTTCCGCGGGCACGTGCTTCCGACGTTTCGCGCCGACCGCTACATGGATCCGTCGGCCGAGGGATGGTCGGCTGCACTCTCGGAGCTGTCGGAAGCTGCCGACACCGATGCCGCGAGCTACGCCGGGCTGCTCGACGCCCTGCGCCGCCGACGGACCGCATTCCGGGCGGCGGGCGGCACGGCCACCGACACCGGTGTGCTCGACGCCGGCTCGCAGCCGCTGACGAGTGCCGACGCAGAGCGCATCCACGCCGCCGGGCTCCGGGGGGACGTCACCACGGAAGCCGCGACGGCATACCGCCGCAACATGCTGTACCGACTCGCCGAGATGTCGTCTGAGGACGGACTCGTGATGCAGCTGCACCCGGGCGTGATCCGCAACCACCACCGAGACACGCTCGCGCGCTTCGGCCCGGACAGCGGACACGACCTGCCGGATGTCGCCGCCTTCACGCGTCCGCTCACCCCGATCCTCAACGACTTCGGCACCGACGAGACGTTCCGGATGGTGCTGTTCACGGTCGACGAGACCGCGTTCAGTCGAGAGATCGGTCCACTCGCCGGCTTCTACCCGTCTGTGTACGCCGGTGCACCGTGGTGGTTCCTCGACACCCCCGACGCCATCTCCCGCTACCGCCGGTCGGTGACGGACAGCGCCGGTTTCACGAAGACCAGCGGGTTCGTCGACGACACCCGGGCCTTCTGCTCCATTCCCGCTCGCCACGACATGTCCCGACGACTCGATGCGGGCTACCTGTCCACTCTCGTCGCAGAGCACCGCCTCACCGAGGAGCAGGCCTTCGCGCTGGCGCACCGCTTCGTCGACGACATCCCGCGGACGACCTTCCGACTGCCCAGTGCTCCCGCCTGAGCCTCACGAAGTGGAGGTCTCCGTGACACGACGCACGACGTACTCGACGACATCGCCCTCCGGGATCGCGCGGGGTCGGAAGCGCACCCCGGTCGGCACCCGCGGAATCATGCGATCGACGCGGAAGATGCGCCAGTCGTCTCGATCGAGGTCCCACGCGAGCAGGTACCAGACCGGCCCCCAGCTCACCAGCCGCTGCGGTTCGGCATGCCGCGGCTCTTCGCTGCCACCCGGCTTCGCGTAGCCGAAGCGGAGCCGTTCGTGACCGCGAATCGCCGCGGCGACCGTGCTGAGTGCTGCGAGATCGAGTGGGGGTTCGGCCCCGGGAACCACGCTGGTCGCCTTCCGGATCGCGTCGACACGGCGGCGGAGGCGGGCGGGCATCACCTGCTCCAGCTTGGCGAGGGCGGTGAGCGAGGTCTCTTCGACGCCGAGCCGCCAGGTCGCCGCCGCCCCCAGGCCGACCGCGACGGCGACGGCTTCGTCATCGTCGAGCAACAGTGGAGGCATCGCCGCCCCCGCGGCCAGCCGGTACCCGCCGGCGACACCGGGTCGCGCGTCCACGGGATAGCCGAGCGAGCGGAGCTTGCCGATGTCGGCGCGCACGGTCCTCGTGCTCACACCCAGTCGGTCGGCGAGTGCGGAACTCGTCCAGTCCCGTCTGAGCTGAAGCAACGACAGCAGTTCCAGCAGACGGGCCGAGGTCTCGAGCATGTCTGATCCTCTCAGCAAATGCGGAAGCTGGTCTTCCGCATTGCCTGAGAGCGTGAACAGCATGACCCAGAACACCTCTCTCACCCCTTTCCGCATCGACATCCCGCACAGCGCCGTCGATGATCTTCACGATCGCCTGACCCGTATACAGTGGCCGCTTGCCGTGCCCGGTCGAGACGATCGCGCCGACTTCCGTCGGGGCACCCCGCTTCCGTATCTGAAGGAGCTCGCCGAGTACTGGCGCGACGGCTTCGACTGGCGGGCGCAGGAGGCGACCCTCAACATGCACGAGCAGTTCACCACGGTCATCGAAGGCCAGACGTTCCACGTGCTCCACGCGCGGTCGGCGAACCCGCAGGCCACGCCGCTGCTCCTCAGCGACAGTTGGCCGGCGTCGTTCGTCGAGTACCTACGACTGATCCCGTTGCTGACCGACGAGTTCCACGTGGTCATCCCGTCGTTGCCCGGCCTGGGCTTCTCGAACCCGCTGTCCGGTACCGGGTGGGACCTCGCACGGACGGCGGAAGCCTACGCCGAGATCATGACACGCTTCGGCTACGACCGGTTCGCGACCCACGGCACCGACGTCGGCACGGGCATCACCGGACGACTTGCAGGGATCCACCCCGACCGCGTCATCGGCACCCACTTCGGCAGCGACCGCGTATGGCTCGGGCTGGTCGGCAACATGTTCCCCGCCCCCGAGGGCCTGTCAGAGGAAGAGCTCGCCCAGCTCGAGGCCGCACACGTCGCGAGTGCGGCAGAGCGCGGCTACATCGGCATGCACAACCATCGACCGGACACGATCGGACCGGCGCTCACGGACTCGCCCGTCGGTCAGCTCGCGTGGATCGTCGAGAAGTTCAAGCGCAGGACCGATGAGGGGTTCCTGGCACCGGAGGTAGACCGCGACCAGCTCCTGACGAACGTGAGCCTGTACTGGTTCACTCGCAGTGGCGCTTCCGTCGCGCAGTTCTTCTACGAGTCGGAGCACGCCGAGCTCGACTTCGCCGTGCCGGCAGGGGTACCGGCCGGCTGGGCCGTGTTCGACACCCATCCGCTGATTCGGCGCACGATGGATCCGACCGGTGCGATCAGCCATTGGAGCGAGTTCACCGAGGGCGGGCACTTCCCGGCGATGGAGGAGCCGGAGCTTCTCGCCGAGGACATCCGGAAGTTCTTCCGCAGTCTCGCCTGATCGACACCGCACGTCCGCACGCTGCGATCAGAACGCGACGGCGCTGATCGACGCGTGCGGACGCCGTCCGTCCTGTACCCGCGCATCGCTGTCGAGCACGGAGAATCCCGCGCATTCGAGCAGCGCCGACATCCCGTCCACCGACCAGTAGTGCGCCGTGGTGACCGCGTGCGGGAACGGCTCGCCGTCCGTCCCGTCGAAGAACCCGATCAGCAGGTGACCGCCCTCGCGGATCGCGCGCCGAGCGGCCGCGAGCAGGGCCGGCAACTCATCCGGAGCCGCATGGATCAGCGAGTACCAGGCGAGCATGCCACCGAGTGAGCCCGCCGGGACGTCGGCGTCGGTCAGCGACGCCACCCGATACGGCACCTGCGGGAACCGTGCGGAGGCATCGTCGACGAATTCCGGCACGAGGTCGATGCCCTCGGCGTCAGCGCCTCGATCGACGAGGAAGGCGGTCCAGTGCCCGGGCCCGCAGCCGACATCGAGAATGCGCCCGTCGATGCCATCCGCCCAGCGTCCGATGCGCTCCCGGTCGATGTCATCCATCTGCCCGATGTCACCGAACAGCTCCGTGTACTCGGTGGCACGCGCGGCATATCCGTCGCGGATGCGCACGTCGCTCCCGGAGTCATTCGCCAAGGCTCGCCCCTCCCTGTCTGCTCGCGATCGCTCCCCTCCACGGTATCCGGCAACTCTTCGCCGAAGGGATGTAACGACTGTTACATTCTCACTGTGACGAATCTCGATCGTTGGCTCGTGCTCCTGGTACAGGTGCCCGCAACTCCCTCGAGGCACCGTGTCGCGGTCTGGCGAGAGCTGCGCCAGTTCGGAGCGGTCCCTGCGGGGCAGGGAACCTGGGTGGTCCCGGAGGTTCCGGCGTGTGTCGCGGGAGTCGAGCGCGCCCGCGCCCTCGCTCAGCGCGGCGACGGCGCCATCCTCGTACTCCGCACCCAGGCAGACGGGGGCGACACCGCCGCGCTTCGAGAACTCTTCGATGCTGCGCGGGCCGATGACTGGACGGAGTTCATCGCCGACTGCAGGAAGTACGAGGCCGAGATCGCGCGCGAGATCGACAAGAAGAAGTTCACTCTTGCCGAGCTCGAAGAGGAGGAGCAGAGCCTCGATCGCCTGCAGCGGTGGCATCGCACCATTCGCAGCCGCGACGTGTTCGGATCCCCTTCATCCAAGGAGGCCGACCGTGAACTCGCCACATGCGTCGCCGAGCTCGCGCGGTTCACCGACCTCGTCTACCAGGCCGTTCACGCGTGAGCGAGCCGGCGGTCGCCGCGCGGACGATCGCCCCGCTCTACGCCGCGGGGTTCGTCACTGCTTTCGGCGCCCACAGCATCGCGGCCGGCATCGGGGCGACGGGGCAGGACATTGGTCTCGACCTCCTGCGGATGGGCGCGCTCCTGGCTGTCTACGACCTCGCCGAGGTGTTCCTCAAGCCGGTTTTCGGTTCGCTGGCCGACCGCATCGGCGCCAAACCCGTGATCGTCTTCGGGCTCCTCGCCTTCGGGATCGTGTCGCTCGTGGGGCTGTGGTCGTCGAACACCATCGCCCTCGCCGTCGCGCGGCTCGGGCAGGGCGCGGCGGCGTCGGCATTCTCGCCGGCCTCTTCTGCAACGGTCGCACGGCTCGCAGCCCCGGGCGCGAAGGGGCGATACTTCGGCAGATACGGTTCCTGGAAGGGACTCGGCTACACGCTGGGTCCACTCATCGGCGCCGCACTGATCTTCACGGGTGGCTTCGCGCTCCTCTTCACCATTCTGAGCGCCGTCGCGATCCTGACCGCGTTCTGGGTGGCGGTCACCCTCCCCCGCCTCGATCCCCTCCCGCGCCCGCGTTACACCGTCGCAGACCTCGTCCGCCAGACGACCGAGCGGGGGTTCCTCGTGCCTACCCTGGCCCTGGCAGCCTCCACAGGGGCACTCGGCGCATCGATCGGCTTCCTCCCCGCCATGGCGAGCGGCCAGGACGCGCCATTGCTCGCGAGCATCGCGCTCGCGTCCGTCCTGGCACTGAGTTCGACGCTCACTCAACCCTGGGCGGGAAGACTGCGCGACAGCGCCCATATGAGCGATCGAGCGGGGATGGCGCTGGGCCTTGCGACCATCACCACCGGCACCATGACGGCCGCACTCGTCCCCGCACTGCCCGGGCTCTACGTCGCCGCGGGACTTCTCGGAATCGGGATCGGCTTCGCCACACCATTCGCGTTCGCACACCTCGCCGACACGACACCGCACGAGCGTATGGGCCGCACGATGGGCACGGCGGAGCTCGGGCGCGAACTCGGGGATGCCGGCGGGCCCGTGCTCGTCGGCGGCATCGCGGTCGCTGCGACACTGCCGATCGGACTCGCCGCGCTCGCACTCGTCGTCGCGGCGGCCGGAGTGTCGACGCGGATGCTCCCACGCTTCCCGGAAACGACCCGGGATCCCCGTCGACCGCGTGACTGAGGCCATCCTCGACGCGAGGACAGCCGACCGATACTGTCTGGTCATGACTACGACCGACGCACCGCTGCGCTCACCTCGTTGGCACCTTCTCGGCTCGCTGCCCTTCGCCGCAGCCGCGCTCGTCCTCGTTAACGGGCTCTACATCTTCCTCGTCGCCCTCGGCAACATCACCGACTACGGCACGAACTTCGACTTCGTGCAGCACGTGCTCGCGATGGACACCACGAACTTCGGCCAGGAGACCGGAAAAGGTCTCGACCCTGACGTGATGTGGCGGGCGATCGACAATCCCGTGCTGTGGAACATCGCGTACATCGGCGTGATCATCTGGGAGTCGCTGAGCGCGATCGTCCTGATCGTCGCGGTCGTGTTCTTCGTGCGCGGATTCCTCGGCCACGGCTTCCACGCCGCCCGCGTGTGGTCGTCGATCGGACTCGTGATGATCATCCTGCTCTTCGTGGGCGGATTCATCTCCATCGGCGGCGAGTGGTTCCAGATGTGGCGCTCCACGTCGTGGAACGGGCTCGACCCCGCCTTCCGCAACTCCGTGATCGCCGGCATCGGTCTGGTGCTGCTGCACCTCCCGTCACCCCGATGGGATGACGCTCCGCCTCGGCGCGACGCCGCCCGATAGGCGCGTGGGCCCACGGCGTCCTCACGAACGCCGTCGCCCCAGGGCCCAGAGCCCTCGCACGATTCCCACCGCGACGGCGCCGATGATCCCGCCGATCGTGTTCCACACGATGTCCTGCACGTCAGGGACACGCCCAGGGATCGCGGCCTGGACACTCTCGATCGCGAACGACGCACAGAAGACGAGCACGGGCGCGAGCATCCAGAGCCGCCGGCTGAGCGCAAGCGCCACCGCGGCTCCGAGAGGGACGAAGAGCAGTGCGTTGAGGGTGCTCTCCACCTCGATGAAGGTCATCGGCTCGACCAGAGGCGCCGCGAAGACATGGGCGAGGTCCATGAAGAGCGCACGAGCAGGGCTCGCGAACCGGCGCGGCGTCAGCGTGACGGCGACGACCGCCGGAGCCGCGAGGCCCGCGACGAGGAACCGCGGGCCGGACGACGGGCGAGAGTGAGCGGAGTGAGCCATACGCCCACCTCACCGCATCCGATGTTGCGTGAGCGTATGCGTTTCGGTCGGTAGCATTCGGGGGTGGAGAGCGAACCGCGATGGAATCTGACCGTCGGGCTCTGGCTCATCTACACGCCGGTCCCCTCCGGATTCGGCGACGGCGTGGTGGGTCGGGGCTGATACCTGACCGGGGCGCTGCACCGTGACTTCCGGGAAGGGCGGGCCGAAGGGTACGACTGGAAGATCGAACCCGACGGCTCCTGGAGCATCGCAGAGCGCCTCGTCGTCTTCGCGATGAGCGAGAACGGCGACTACCTCGCCTGGGACACCGGTGCCCGAGACGACGACGGCGAACTGCCGATCTTCCACACGTCTCGCTTCAACTCACTGACGCGCATAGGTGACGACCTCTATGAAGCGATCGAATGGCTTCGTCGAGGCGACCGCGAACCGGATCCCCTCGACTTCACTCCCCTCGCTCCCACCCCGCTGTGAGCGACGGAGCCGACGCTCAGTTGAAGTCGCCGCCGGGGGCCATGTCCATGAAGCGCGAGTAGTGCCCCTGGAACGCGACGGTGATCGTCGCGGTAGGTCCGTTACGGTGCTTGGCGACGATGAGGTCGGCCTCGCCCGGACGCACGTCTTTGTCGTACACCGAGTCGCGGTGCAGCAGGATGACCATGTCGGCGTCCTGCTCGATCGAGCCCGACTCTCGCAGGTCGCTGATCGCGGGCTTCTTGTCGGTGCGCTGCTCGGGACCACGGTTCAGTTGCGAGAGGGCGATGACCGGAACCT
The DNA here is from genome assembly GCF_000708345.1 of Microbacterium sp. Cr-K32. Taxonomy (NCBI): domain Bacteria; kingdom Bacillati; phylum Actinomycetota; class Actinomycetes; order Micrococcales; family Microbacteriaceae; genus Microbacterium; species Microbacterium sp. Cr-K32. The sequence goes on from NZ_JARD01000029.1 coordinate 88,676, forward strand.
GCAACTCCTTGGCGATGAGCTTGAGGCTTCGGGAGAACTCCGAGACCTCCTGCTGACGCGACTCGACGCGCTTGCCCGAGGTCATCAGCTGCAGGTAGTCGATGATGACCATGCGCAGTCCTTCGCGCTGCTTCAGTCGACGGCACTTCGCCCGGATCTCGACGAGGGTCATGTTCGGGCTGTCGTCGATGTAGAGCGGGGCGTCGTTGATGCGCCCTCGGGTGGCGGCGACGGTGGTCCAGTCGCGCGGGTCGAGGTTTCCCTTTCGCATGTTCTGCAGCGGGATCGCACCCTCGGCGCTGAGCAGACGCATGGCGATCTCGCTCTTGCCCATCTCGAGGGAGAAGAAGACGGAGGGGAGGTTGTGCCCGATGGATGCGGCGCGCGCGAAGTCGAGCGCGAGCGTGGACTTACCCATGGCGGGTCGAGCGGCGACGACGATCATCTGCCCGCCGTGGAGGCCGTTCGTCAGTTCGTCGAGCTCTTTGAAGCCGGTCGGCACTCCGGTCATCGATCCGTCGCGGCCGCTGGCGGCCTCGATCTCCTCGAGCGCGGCGTCGACGGCGATCTGCAGCGGGACGTAGTCTTCGGCGGTCTCGGATCCGGTGATCGAGTAGATCTCGGCCTGCGCGTTGTTGACGATGTCGGTCGCATCGCCCTCACCGGCGTACCCGAGCTGCACGATGCGCGTGCCCGCATCGACGAGCCGGCGCAGGATCGCGCGCTCGGAGACGATGCCCGCGTAGTAGCCGGCGTTGGCCGCCGTGGGGACGATCGACGTCAGCGTGTGCAGGTAGTCGGCACCGCCGGCGCGGCCGAGCTCGCCTGTCTTGATGAGCTCGTCGGTGACGGCGACGACATCGGTGGGCTCACCGTGCGAGTACAGCGAGAGGATGGCCTCGAAGATGAGCTCGTGCTTCGGGATGTAGAAGTCGGCACCCTTGAGCGTCTCGATCACATCGGCGACCGCATCCTTCGACAGGAGCATTCCGCCCAGCGCGCTCTGCTCGGCGAGAAGGTCGTGGGGAGGCGTGCGTTCCGGCGCGCGCTTCGCGCCCATGCGCTCCTCTGAGATGTCAGCGATCGACACAGTCTTCCCTTCGATGCGACGTTTCCGATGCGATGTTCTGATGAGACGCTTCGACGGCGGGGCCCGTGCGGCCTTCGGCCCTCACACCGCTCTGAACAGCAAAACAGCTGCCTCCGACATTCGGTCGCCCGCCCACGCTACGAGCGACTGTTTCCACATGCAAGACGGCCTGTGGATAACTCTGTGGAGAGCGTGCGAACAAACTCGGAGTGTCTGTGCACAACGGGTGTGGATAACCCCGTGGAGGACCGGGATACGAAACTTTTTAATTCCACTTGAACTGGCTTTTATCGTTTCCCCAGCCTGTGGATGGAAATCAGTTTAAATCGGGCATTGAAGGTTGCCCTCCGCGGGGATGGGATGTGTAGAACTTGGGGAAAGTCAAGCCGAGATTTCTCCGGGCGCGTCACACCCGGACATCCCCGGAAACGCGCGGAGAACCCTCTAGACACGACGTCCGTGCGCGAGTATCGTCAGCCCCAATCGACGCAACGGCGTCGACGTACGTTGCCTTCGGAGGGGGAGGTCGACGTGGACGTTCGGGCCACCCGACGCGGCATACCTGCCGCCGTCTTCTGGGGTGGCATCGGCGTGCTCGCCTGGGCGACGCTCACGGTTCTCCTCGCGGGCGGATCCGCGCACGCGGACGAACAGGACGGCCCGCTCGACGGACTCACCTCGCTCGTCAGCGACACGGTGTCGGCCGTCACGGCCCCCGTGACCCCGGTCGTCACGCAGGTGGTCGCCCCCGTGGTGACACAGGTGGTCGCGCCCGTGCAGCAGGCCGTCCCCGCCGTGGTCGCCACCGTGACCGAGCCGATCGTGAACGCACCCGTCGTCGGTCCGGCCGTCGCACCCGTTGTGAACACCGTGACCGAGACCGCGACCGCGGTCGTCACACCCGTCACCGATGCCCTGACCGACGCACCGGTCTCTCAGATCACCGATCCGATTCTCGACGCGGTCTCCCGCGTCCCCGTGGTCGGCGGACTCGTCTCCGACCTCGGGCTGATCTCCGCGGTGGGTGACGTCGTCGGCGTCGTCGATGACACCACCGCTCTTCTCGGGAACGTCACGAACGAGACGGTTCCGCCCGTGCTCGAAGCGCTCAACCCGACGACGCCGCCCGAACCCGGCGAAGGCCCCACGGACGTCGCCGAAGCCCCGGTCACTCCGACGGCCGCCCCCGCGACGGAGAGCTCCGCAGCGACCCCGGCGGTTTCGCCGACAGCTGTACGGTCGACCGTGTCCCCGCCGTCTGGCGCGCTCTCCACCGCGATCAGCGCCACCACCGAACACGCTACTTCTGTGCCCACTGCTCCCCCGTCGGGGAGCCCGCCAGGCACCACAGTCCCCGCGTCCTCCTCCGCCGGTTCCGGCGGCGGGAGCGGCGCATCCCCCGCGCGCCTCAGCGACGCGAACTCTTCTCCGCTCCGTGCTGGCGAGCGGACATCCGGCGCCTCCGACGACGAGCTTCCCTCGTCGACGGTCGCCGACACCGACGTCTCTCCTGACTGACGGATCGTCACGTCGTTCCCCCGGGAACGACAGATGCCGTGCTGCGCGCGCATGTGATCGCGCGCACCCATCAGACGATCCATCCAGTCAGGAGAACGATCATGCGTACTTTCATCAAGCGGGCCCTCTGGGGCACGCTCATCGCCGGGGGCATCACGCTCCTCGGCGCGACGGCCGCGAACGCGGCTGAGACGACCGGAGACGACGGATTGCTCTCCGGCACACAGGTGGAGACAGCGATCACCGCACCGATCTCGGTCGTGAACAACGCGATCTCGGTGCTGAGCGACGCCGTGTCCACCGCGCCTGCTCCGGCTCCGGCGCCCGGGCCTGCCCCGGCACCCGCACCCGCGCCCGCGCCTGCCCCGGCACCCGCACCCGCACCCGCACCCGCACCCGCACAGACGAGCGGTGACTCGGGCACGGCATCCGGCACTCAGGCCGCGGTGACCGTGAACCTTCCCGTCACCGTGTCGAACAACGCGGTGAGCGTGCTCGACACATCGACGACCAGCGCCCCGGCCGCCACTTCCCCGAGCCCGGCTCCCCAGGCCGAAGCGCCTCTCGTGACCACGAACGGTCTGGACGGTGTGCTCTCGGGCACGCAGGCGCTGCTCGCGGTCAACGCACCGGTCACCGTCACGGGCAACGCCGTGTCGCTGGTCGGCGACACCGAGAGCACCACTCCGAACGCGCAGGGGGCCGCAGCACCGGCCTCCTCCGCTCCCGTGGGTGCGACCACATCCGGTGACGACGGCATCGGCAGCGGCACACAGGTCATCGCGCCCATCACGGCACCGGTGACGGTGTCGGGGAACGCGATCTCGTTGCTCGGTGACACGAGCTCCACGGGAACCGGCACCGCCGGCTCGACCGCTCCCCCCGCTCCCGCCACGTCGGCGGGAACGTCGGGCGAAGACGCGATCCTCGGCGGCACGCAGGCGACGGCGCCCGTCACGGCACCGGTCACGGTGTCGGGGAACGCGATCTCCGTCCTCGACGACGCCACCGTCACCCGCACCGGCACCGGCACCGGTGGAAACACCACCGCACCGGCAGCCCCCGCCACCGGAGGCAACACCACCACCGGAACCGACAGCGTCCTCGGCGGCACCCAGATCACGGCACCCGTCACCGCCCCCATCGGCGTGACCGGCAACGCGATCTCCGTCCTCGACGACGCCACCGTCACCCGCACCGGCACCGGCAGCAGCACCGGAGGAACCGCCCCCACCACCGGAGGCAACACCACCACCGGAACCGACGGCATCCTCGGCGGCACCCAACTGGCGCTGCCGATCAGCCTTCCCATCACGCTGGGCGGAAACGCCATCTCCGTGATCGGCGAGGCGACGGTGACCGACCCCGGCACGGGAACCGACCCCGGCACCGATCCCGGCACCGACCCCGGAACGGATCCCGGAACCAACCCCGGAACCAACCCGGGAACGACGCCCGGAACGACTCCGGTCTCGACGGCCGGAGCCGCCTTCGCCTCGGGCGCGGCGACGACCGGTCAGGCGTCAGGGCTCGCGATGACCGGCGCTCCGTCGCCGGTCGGACTGCTCGCACTCGCCGCCGTCCTGCTCCTCCTCGGAAGCGCCGGACTCCTGCGACGTCGTCTCGTGACGGCGTAGTGAGGACGCCGGTGGTGCGGCCGTCCTCGGGGGAGGAGACCCGCACCGCCGGTGCGCCGCTGCGTCCACCCCACACGTCGACGGATTCGTAGCCCCCAGCTCACACCGTCGTTCGACGCCGGCGCAGAATGGGCGGATGCCCCGTGGAAACCCCACCCACGGGGCATCCGTCGCGCCTGCGCACAGGCGTTCCACGAGGTCAGGGGATGTCGTCGACCTCGCCGTACGGGATGATCGCGGCCCGGTATCGCTCGACGAGTTCGCGCCATCCGAAGCCCTCGGTGTACTCGTGCTCGTAGACGGCTTCGGTGAAGTGCCACAGCAGATACGGATGCGCGCCGAGACCGTAGAGCGCGCCGTAGTCGCGGTTGACGAAGGCGGTGCGCTCCTCGGGGGTCAGCACCCGGTCGTCGGCGACCGCGTCGGGCCCCGCTCCCCCGGCGAGCCACCCGTCGACGAACCCCTCGGTGTCGGCGACGTAGGCGTTCACGTTCGCGGTGCTCATCTCGACGGCGCGGATGAACTTGTTCATCATGTACCGGCTCACGATGCGGCCCTCCAGAGGAAGAACGGACTGGAGGCGAAGCGCGAGGTCGTGGCCTCCGCGAGTTCGGCCGGGCGCCCCTGCATGGCGGCGAGCGCGGCGACGATGTTCACGTACTGGTACGTGACGTTGCCGGCGGCCATGATGCGGTCGAACCGGCATCCGGCGATCGCCCCGTCGAGGTCGCCGTCACGCATCCACCCGACCGCCTCGGCGTCGAACTCCGGATCGGGCGAGCCGTTGAACGTGCGCGGGCCACCCACGTCGGTTGCCATGTGCCCCGAGGTGAGCAGGCCCACTCTGACGTCGCTGTCCCAGGACTCGACCGCGGTGCGCAGGTGGTGTCCGAGAGCGGCGAAGCGGGCGGCGGTCGGCAGCGGAGGCAGGATCGAGTTCGCGTGGATCGGCACGATCGGCAGGTCGAGCTCCGGACGCACGTACTGCAGCGGCAGCACGAAGCTGTGGTCGAGCCGCCACTCGTGCGAGACCGAGAAGTCGATGGTCTCGGGCAGCACCTCGCGGCCGGTGATCTGGGTCGCCAGCTCCGGGTTGCCGGTCAGTTCGGCGTACTCCATCCCGAAGGTGCGCACCTCGTTCTCGTAGGTGCCGTGGTACGAGGCGGCTTTGCCGACGATGAAGGCAGGTGAGTTGTCGGAGAAGAACTGCCGCACGTGGTCGGTGCCGAGCACGATGAGAGTGTCGACCCCGGCATCCGAGATCGCCTCACGGATGCGACGGAAGTTCGCCTCGACCGTCACGAGATCGTCGGGCATCGGCTCGCGCATCGCCCGCCACAGCAGCGGGTTGTGCGGGGTCGCTGCGGCCATCACCAGTTCAGCCACGTTCGGCTCCTTCCTTCGCGCTCACAGTCGGAACAGCGTGCGTGCGTTGTCGAGCAGGATCTTCCGACGCGACTCCTCCTTGAGCCCGAGCTCATCGAACTCGGCCATCCAGCGGTCGGCGGTCATCACGGGCCAGTCCGACCCGAAGAGCACCCGGTCGGAGATCAGCGAATCGGCGTAGCGGACCACCTCGGGCGGCAGGTACTTCGGCGCCCACCCCGACAGGTCGAGGTACACGTTCGACTTGTGCCACACCATCGCCAGGTTCTCGAGGTGCCACGGCCATGCCGGGTGCGCGCTGATGATGTTCAGCTCGGGGAACTCTGCGGCCACGTCGTCGATGTACGGCACGGGGCGTGCGTTCTCGAGCCGATACCCGCCGCCACCGGGAGTACCCGCACCGGCGCCGGGGAACCCGGAGTGGAACATCACCACGAGCCCGAGTTCGGCGCAGGTCTCCCAGATCGGGAAGAAGCGACGGTCGTTGGCGAGGAACTTCTGCCGCGACGGGTTGAGTTCGCCGACGCCCTTGATGCCGTACTCGGCGTGCATCCGACGGATCTCGGCGACCGCGGCCTCGCCCTTCCACGGGTCGATGCCGGCGAAGGCGAGGAACACATCGGGGTGGTCCTGCTGCGCCTTGCCGAGGAGGTCGTTCGGTGCACCCTTGATTCCGCTCGTGGTCTCCGAGTCGGAGTTCACGATCACGGCCATCATCTTGCGGTCGCGGTACTGATCGGCCTGCTCGGCGAACGACACCACCGGCCGCTCGCGCCCGAAGTGCGCCGACATCTGGGAGTGCCGCTGGCCCATCGCCGCGATGAACTCCTCGGTCTGCGGGTGGGTGTGCACGTCGATCGCGACGATGTCGTCGATACCGGACATCAGGCTGCCCCTTCCTTCGCTCGTGCGGGTTCGGATTCAGATTCGGTCCGCAGTCCCGTGATCTCCTCGGTGTCGGCGCCGAGCGCCGGCGCGTATCGCAGCTCGGGTCGACCGGACCGCTGGAACCGGATGCTGGGCACCGGGACGCGCAGCACGCCATCAGGCCCCTCGATCTCCTCGACCAGGCCCATGCTCGCGATCTGCGGATCGTCGAACAGGTCGCCCATCGTGTTCAGCGGACCGTGCGGGATGTCGTGCGCGGCGAGCCGGTCGAGCCAGTACTGCCGGGGTCGGGTGGCGGCGATCTCCTTGAGCACCACGTCGAGCTCGTCATAGTTGCGCACGCGCGCTTCCCGGGTCGAGAAGCGCGGGTCGTCGGCGAGATCGGGCCGCTCGAGCACGTCGAGCAGTCCGGTCCAGAACTTCTCCGGCACCGACATATGGATCACGAAGGCCTTGTCGTCGGACCCCCGGCAGGCGTAGGCCTGCGCGCGGCGCGGACGCGAGTCGGGCGATGAGACCTGTCCGGTCTCGAGGAACGCCGAAGCGGACTCGGTGAGGAAGTCGAGCAGGGCACCCACCATCGTGACCTCGACATGCTCACCCACCCCGCTGACGTCACGGGCATGCAGGGCGGCGAGCACGGCCTGTACGGCCGACATCCCCGACAGCAGATCGGAGAACGCAGGCCCCAGCGGACGGATCGTGGAGGCCGGGACCACCTGGCTGTACATTCCCCCGGTCGCCGAGATCACGGTGTCGTAGGCAGGGCGCTTCGCGGCCGGCCCGGTGGGGCCGAAACCGGTGATCGAGCACGTGATCACCCGCGGGTTGCGTTCGTGCAGCACATCGGGGCCGAACCCGAGCCGCTCGGCGACACCGGGGCGGAAGTTGTCCAGCACGATGTCGGCATCGTCGACCAGGCCGAACAGCGCAGCGAGCCCCTCGGCGCTCTTGAGGTCGAGCACGACCCCGCGCTTGCCCCGGTTGTAGGCGGCGAACTGGGGACTCATGGTCGCCCGCCCCTCCCATCGGCGCATCGGGTCCCCCTCGGGCGACTCGACCTTGACGACGTCGGCGCCGAGGTCGGCGAGCAGCTTGGCCGCGAACGGACCCGAGATGTACTGGCCCAGCTCGACCACGCGGATCCCGGCCAGCGCACCCGCGCCGGGTGATGCGGAATTCGTCACTTCTGGTCTCCTCTTCGATACCGAGGGCGGTCAGCGCACATCGACGACGACCTTCCCGTCGCCCTTGCGGGGGAAATCGCGATACGCCGTGGCGATGTCGTCCAGCGCGTAGCGGCGGCCGACGAGCGAGGGCAGGGCCCCGGCGGCGGCGAGCGCGAGAGCCTCGGCCACATCGTCGTAGCGTGCGCTGGCCACACCCGACAGCCGCTTGCGACGCAGGTAGAAGTCGCGGGCGTCGATGCGCAGGTCGCTGTCGACGGATGCCGCGCAGAACACGGCCCGACCTCCCCACCGCAACGCCGAGATCCCTGCGCTCAGGGTCGGAGCGTGGCCGGAGACATCGAGCACGACGTCGAACCCCTCTCCCCCGTCGAGGGCCGCCGCCAGCGCGGGAGCTCCCGAAGCCTGGATGAGCTGCTCGTCTCCGAGCGGTGCGAGAGTACGGCGCGACGCGGCGACGACCTGGGCCCCGCGAGCGAGTGCGATGGCCACCGCCGCACGGCCGAGGGTGCCGCCCGCGCCGGTGACGAGCACCCTGTCGCCCGCGGCGAGCGCGACCGTGCGCACGGCGTTGATCACGATGGAGGCACTGTGCACCACGGCGGTCGCCTGTGCCGCGTCGAGGCCGTGGCGGTCGATCGCGTTGCGGGAGGGGACGACGACGTACTCGGCCGCTCCCCCGTCGCGGTGCACGCCGACGACGGTCTGGTTCGGGCAATCGGCTTCGTCTCCGGCCTGGCAATGAGCGCACTGCCCGCAGGCGATGTTGGGTTTGACCACCACGGTCTGGCCGATCCGCTTCTGGTCGACACCCGCTCCGATGGCGATGATCTCGCCGGCCGGGTCAATCCCGAGGATGCGAGGCAGCTGCGCCCGTGCTCCTGGGCCGACACCGGCGATGACGTTGAGGTCGAGCTGATTCACCCCGACCGTCTCGACGCGCACGAGCACTTCGCCGTCGCCGGGTGCCGGGACATCCGCGACCGCGACGGTCAACCCGTCCAGGTCATGACGGCTCAGCACGGCGGCACGCATCTTCACCTCTTCATCGCGGGAATCTGTTTGGGATACTGTATCCAATTTTCATCACAGTCGTCTAGACCCTGTTCGAGCACGATATCCCGCAAACCATGGACACCCGATTCCAAATTGGATACCGTATCCCAAAATCCGCGTGAGGCGCCCCACTCCACGGAGGAGTCGCACGCACTTGCCCGAATGGAGAGTCATGCGCACGACACGAAACAGACTCGGCATCGCCGCGGTCGGGGGCGCAGCAGCACTGACGCTGCTCGCCGCCTGCGCCTCGCCGACGCCGACACCGGAAGGACCCGTCGACCTCGGCGACGGCGAACCCGGAGCCGCGGAGGACACCAGCATCACGGTGGCCATCCCCTTCCCCGACATCACGATGTACTCGATGTTCGTCCTGGCGTCCGACCTCGGCTACTACGAAGACGAGGGCCTCACCGTCGAGGTCATCACCGCCGACAACGTCACGGCCGCCGTCGCCAGCGGCAGTGCCGACATCGGCGTCGAGTCGACCGGCACCGTGATCGACGCCATCCGCGGCGGTGTCGAGATCGATCTGGTCTCCGGCCATTACTGCCGGCAGAACTTCGATTTCGCGGTGCAGTCCGATGTGAAGAGCGTCGACGACCTCGACGGCACGTCGATCGTGCTGGCCGGCACTCCCGGCGACCCCGCCGAGTTCCAGCGCGCCCAGGTGCTGAAAGAGGAGGGCTGGGACGTCGCATCCGTAAACACCGAGGTCGTCTACCCGGGCCCCGGATCGGAGTCGTGGACGGAGTTCTTCGTCAACGACAAGATCAGCCTGCAGCCGTTCTACGCCGACGACAGGGCAGCCCTCGAGGAGCACGGCGCGAACATCGTCGTCGAGTCGCTGCGCAACTGGGCGAACGACGTGCAGATCGCCGGCACGAAGTGGGCGCAGGAGAATCCGAACACCCTCGTCCGGTTCCTGCGGGCCACGCTCAAGGGCACCGACTTCATGACGGCACCCGCACCCGGCGAGTTCCCCGAGAACGCGGAGGAGGCGCTGGACATCTACGAGGCCAACGACTTCGACGTCGCGGAACTGCGTGATTCGGACAGCGTCTGGATCCTCGACGGACACCTCGCCTGCCCGAACCTGTACTTCGACGGCGAGGCGTGGGACACCACCATCGAGACGCAGAAGCTCGAACCGCTGGAGTTCGATGACGAGCAGCTCGTCTACCTCCGCAAGGCGCAAGAGCTGCTGGGCCTCGACAACGAGGGACCGGCCACGCTGACCTACCCGTGAGTCGCTGACTCGCACGAGAGGCCCCACCGTTGCGCATGGCGGTGGGGCCTCTTCGTCTGTTCAGGCTGGCGTGTTCGCTTAGGCCCCGCAACTCCCGCGGGATACAGAGCGATGCCACTTCACACCCAGCCGGCAGTCGACTAGACGGCCCTTCGGCCCGCGTCCTAGTAGTGGTCGCGAGCCTGGAGAATGACGATCTGCTCGTCGCTCACGTAGTAGACGAGGCGATTGGCCTGGTCGATGCGGCGGGACCACGCCCCGGAGAGCACGTGCTTCAGCGGCTCCGGCTTCCCGATGCCCTCGAAGGGATCACGGAGAACGTCGGCGATGAGCTGGTTGATCCGCCTCAGCGTCTTGCGATCCTGGCCCTGCCAGTACGTGTAGTCCTCCCACCCATGGGGGTCGAAGGCCAATCTCCGAGTCACTCGTCGATCAGGTCGTGCTGCTCGGCCTCACCGCGGCGCGCACGCTCGATCGCCGAGAGAAGTCGCTCTGCACCCACAGGGTTTCGCAGCAGGTACGCCGTCTCCGTGAGGGCGTCGTAGTCGTCCTTCGACATGATGACGGCGTTCCCACGTCGGGAGACGACCTCGACGGGCGCATGGTCATCGTTCACCTGCTGGATAAGGCCGAACAGGCTCTTGCGGGCCTCGGTAGCCGAGATCGCGGACATCCTCCACCTCCCTAGTGGTACAACAAAGCGTACCACTCGATCGCGAGTGAATGCCCGCCGAACGGACCCGACCCCCGTCGCGCATGAGACGGGGGTCGGGAGTCGAGGGGCGTCGGGAGTCTGCGTCGGTGCCGGTCAGCCGACGATCTTGCGCTCGTCGTACCAGGGCGCCAGCCGGCGCCGGAGGATCGAGATGAGCAGCAGCGTGAGGTTGGCGATGATGACCATCACCACGACCATCGCGATGGCCTCGTCCATCCGGAACTGGTACGCCGCGAACTCGAGCAGGTGACCGAGGCCGCCGGTGCCGCCGAGGAACTCGCCGAGCACCTCGCCCGTGAAGCCGAGGGCCGCACCGCGCTGGATGCCGGAGAGGCTGTAGGGCAGCGTGGCGGGGAAGATCACCTTCCAGCCGAGGCCGATCCCCTTCGCGCCGTACACCCTGGCCGCGTTGACGAGCGAAGGGTTCACGGTGACCGCGCCCTCCATCGTGTTCAGCAGAATCGGGAACACCGCCAGCAGGATCACGAGGGCGATCTTCGACTCGCTGCCGAGGCCCAGGCCGAGGATGAACAGCGGGGCGAGCGCGACCTTGGGCGTGGAGTACAGCACCCACAGGAACGGGGCGACCATGAAGCGCAGCACCGGCGACCAGCCGACCGCGAGCCCCACGACCACACCGACGACGATCGCGATCGCGAGGCCGATCAGCAGGTTGGTGACGCTGAACGCGAAGGCGCTCCAGAACTCGGGGTCGACCATGAGCTGGCCGAACGCCACGGCCACCGCGGTCGGTGCGGGCAGGAAGGCCGCCGGTATCCAGTGGAACCAGCTGACGGCTGCCTCCCACAGGAGCAGCACTGCGGCGATCACCCCGATCAGGAGCAGGGTCCACTTTCCCTCGCCGGAGCGCACCACACGCCGCGGCCGCACGATGCGGACGGTTCCGGTTGCCGAGACGACGCTCATCGCGTGCCCTTCCTCGTCCACGGCGCGACCCCGCGTTCGATGGCCGTGACCACCTGGGTCATGCCCACGCTCCACAGCACGACGACGGCGATCGCGGCGAACGCCTGGTCGGTCTGATACGTGTTCGAGGCGCGGATGATGAGCGCGCCCATGCCGCTCGACGAGCCCGCGAGCTCGGCCACGACCATGCCGATCGTGGCGAGGACGACCGCTTGCCGCAGCCCCGCGAACAGGAACGGGATCGTCGACGGCAGGTACACCGAGCGATACAGCCGCATCCGCCCTGCCCCGTACACGCGGGCGGCGCGGATGATCGACGGGTTCGTGGTGCGCATGCCCGCGGCGACGTTGAGCAGGATCGGGAAGATCGCGCTGATCGTCACGAGGAAGATCACCGGACCGATGCCGAAGCCGAACCACGCCTTCGCGAGCGGTTGATAGGCGATCGACGGCGTGGCGTAGATCGTCCACGCGATCGGACCGATCACGCGGTCGACGGGAAGCGATGTTCCCATCAGGAGTCCGACCGGGATGCCGACGACCACCGCGAGCGCGAAACCGGTCAGCCACGCCTGCACCGAGATGCCGGCGTTGGCGGCGAGCGATCCGTTCGCCACGATCTCGCCGAAGCCCTGCGCGATGGCCAGGGGCGGCGGCAGGAAGACCGGACTGATCCAGCCGAACACCCCGACGACCAGCTGCCAGAGCACGAGGAGGACGACGACCTCGATCGCGATGACCGCCGCCTTGCCCCGGGCGCTCAGCCCCGCGAGCCAGGCGGCGAGGCCACCCCGACCGAGGTTCGGCCCGGTGGCGAGCAGCGCGGTCATTTCGACACCGCCGCTGCCGTGGCCTCACCCTCCAGCGCCTCCCAGAGGTGGTCGCGGAGTTCGAGGAAGCGCGGATCGTGCTGCACCGACCGTTCCGAGCGCGGGCGCGGGATGCCGGTCGTGATGATCTCCTTGATCGCACCGGGGTGGCTCTTGAAGACGACGATGCGGTCACCGAGGAGGATGGCCTCCTCGATCGAGTGCGTGATGAAGAGGACGGTCTTGCCCGTCGCCTCGATGAGCTTCTCGATCTCGTCGCGCATCACCTCGCGGGTGAGGGCGTCGACGGCACCGAGCGGCTCGTCCATCAACAGGATGCGCGGTTCCGCGACGAACGCGCGGGCGAGCCCGACGCGCTGCTGCATGCCGCCGGAGAGTTCACGGGGGTACGACGACTCGAATCCCGCAAGCCCCACCATCTCGATGGCCTCCTGCACCTTCGCCCGCCAGTCGGCGGTGCGCAGGCCCTTCTGCATCTCGAGTCCGAACTTCACGTTGTCGAACACGGTGCGCCAGGGCAGCAGGGCGTAGTCCTGGAAGACAACGGCCCGGTCGGGACCAGGGCCGTCGACCTGCTTCCCATCGACGAGGACGGCCCCGGTGCTCGGCGCGACGAGGCCGGCGATGACGTTCATGAACGTCGTCTTTCCGCACCCCGACGGGCCGAGCACCGTGATGAACTCGCCCTCGAACACGTCGAGGTCGACATCCTCGATCGCGATCAGCTTCTTTCCCGTCCGCGCGACGTCGTAGCTCACCGAGAGCCCGGTGACCGAGATCAGCGGATCCGCCGAGTCCCGTGCGGTGTCATTCACGTCAGTCATCGTCGACCTCTCGTCTCATCGCCGCGCGTCGGTGCGCGGCTTATCGCAGCTTCGGAAGCACCTCGGTGCCGAGGAGTTCGATCTGCTCGAAGAACCGATCGAACTTGAAGCGGAAGTCGAACACCAGGTGCTCGGTGCCGACCTCCTCGAACCGCTTGATCTGCTCGACCGCCTCGTCGGGGCTGCCGACGATGAGCTGTCCTTCGAGGTCTTCGACGGTCTCGAAGCTGCCGGACGGCGGCTTCACCGCGAACTTGGCCTTGTTCGCCCAGGCGAGAAGGCCCGGGATGTTCACGTGCTTGAGCGCCTCTTCGCGGGTGTCCTCGATCGACGTGGGCGGGATGACGGCGATGGTCGGCATCGGGCGGCCGTTCTCGTCCGTCATCTCGCGCATGGTCTTGATGCGCTTCTCCATGGTGAGCAGGCCCGTGCGTCCGGGCATCCACCCGTCGGCGAACTCCGCCGCGAGACGGGCCGAACGCGGGGTCGCGCCGCAGTACCAGAACGGGATGCGTCCCCCCACGGGCTTGGGCTCGATCGTGACGTTCTCGAATGTGAAGATGCCGTCGTCGTAGGTGACGTCGTTCTCGGTGAAGACACGGCGCAGGATCTCGGCGTTCGAGCGCACCATCTCGACGCGGTCGAGGTCGCCCCAGCCGATCGCGTCGAACTCGTGATCGAACGTTCCGGCGCCGAAGCCGAGGATCAGGCGCGGGCCGAGCAGCTGGGTCATCGTGCCTGCCATGAGAGCGGTGACGAGCGGGTGCCGGAACGGGATGAGCGATCCGGTGCCGAGCTCGATCGTGTCGGTGACGGCACCGATGGCAGTGAGAGTCGTCAGCGCGTCGTAGAACGTGCGGTTCGGCTTCTCCATCTCGCCGTGCGGCTCGAACACCAGGTGGTCGCGCACCCAGACGGAGTCGAATCCGAAGCTCTCCGCGAGCTTCGATCCCTCCAGGAGCTTCTCCTTGCTCGCCTCCTCGCCGAAGTGCGGCAGCAGCAGTCCGAATTTCATGTCAGTTCCTCTCCAGCGGCGAATGCCGCCCTGTCTTCCGCCGATGCGGCGAGCTTTCCGAAAGTGCGGTCGCCGACGACCTCGTCGCCGACATAGACGTCGACACCGCGCACGAGCGTGCGCTGGATGCGCGCGCTGATGGTGCGCCCGTCGTAGGGGGTCCAGCCGATCTTCGAGAGCACGCCGTCATTCGTGATCGTCCACTCGTCGGCGAGGTCGGCGATGACGATGTCGGCATCCGCCCCGATCGTGAGCGATCCCTTCACACCCTCCAGGCCGAACTTCGCGGCGGGGATGTGGGCGACCATGTCGATCGCGCGCTGCAGATCGAGCTCGCCCTTATTCACCGCGTCGAGCATGAGCTCGTAGTAGTACTGGATGCCGGGGGTGCCGGTGTGCGAACTCCACATCTGCGTCCACCCGACCTCCTTCTCCTCGCGCGTGTGCGGGGCATGGTCGCTGGCGGCGATGTCGATCGTGCCGTCGCGCATGCCCTCCCAGACCGCCGCGCGGTTGTCGTCGGGAACCCAGTAGCTGAGCGCGTACGGGCCGAGGGTCTCGACGTCGTTCCAGGTCGACAGGAACGGCGCCCAGTGGTTGACCTCGCAGGTCACGTCGATGCCGTTCTGCTTGGCGCGCCGAACGGCCTCGATCGAGCGTCGGGTCTGGATGTGCGCGATGTGCACGGGACAGCCGGAGGCCTCGGCGAGACGCAACACGACGTCGATGGCCGTGTCCCAGATCACACCCTCGCGCGCGGCGTAGGCGGAGGCGTAGCCCTCGGGGGTGTTCTCGCCGCGGGCGAGGTAGGCGCCCTCGATGTAATCCATGAGCGCCTGGTCGTGCGGGTGCACGATGAAGCGCTTGCCGGTCTGGGCGATGTGATCCATGATCTCGAGCAGGTGGCCGTGGTTGTGGATGCCGGTGCCGGAGGGGTGCGGGTAGTCGCGGCCCGTGTCGACGACCATGTAGATCTTGTACGCCCGGATGCCCATCTCGCTCATGCCGGCGATCTCATCGAACTTCGTCGGCGCGGGGTTGTGGTTCCAGTCGACGATCGACGACTCCTCATACCGGTGGAACACGTCGGTCAACGTGGCGACGTCGGTGGTCGGCGGCTTGAGGTTGGGCATCCCGAACATCGTGGTGACGCCACCGGCCGCGGCCTGCAGGCTCGTCGTGTAGATGTCGTCCTTGTGCTCGTAGCCGGGTTCGCGGGTGTGCACGTGCACGTCGACCATGCCGGGAAGCACGAGCTTGCCCGCGGCGTCGATCGTGCGCGCAGCCGCGACGTCGGTACCGGCCGCGACCATGCCCGCGACCTTGCCGTCGGCGACGAGCAGGTCGGCCAGGACCGGCCCTGCGGGGGTGACGACGGTGCCGCCGGTGATCTTCAGATCCACGCTCATCGCGCGACCTCCTCTTTGCTGTCGGACTGTGTCTGCACGGTTTCGGTGGTGATGGATTCGCCGATCGCGGGCGACGGCGAAGACCGGTGGATGAGGTGCGCCGGGCGCACGTACCGGTCGAACCAGCCCACGATCACCGGGGTGGTCTGCTCCCAGTACACGTCGTAGGCGGCGTAGTGGGTGGTGTGCCGCTGCATGATGAGCTGCTTCGGTCCACGTGCCGCCTCGTACAGCGCCTCGGCGTGGTCGGTCGGGGTGGTGGCGTCGCCTTCGACGCCGATCACGAGCAGCGGTGTGGTCAGGCGGCCGGCCGCGTCGATCGGCCGGTACGCGATGATGCCCTCGGCACACGCGAGCGGCACGGCTGTCGGGATGCGGTCGTCGACGTCGGCCTTGATCTTCGTCGCCCGACGCTCGGCCGTGGGGATCATGATCTCCTCACGGGGGTGCACGATCCGCCCCTCCCCCGTGGCGACGCGCTGGCGGCGGTCCTCTTCGAGGGACTTCTGGAAGTCGAGCCACTCGTACTCGCTGCGCATGCGGTGCAGCCAGTCCTCGCCGTCGGCGACCGGCACCTGGCTGACCGCGGCCTTGATGCGCGGGTCGGCGTCGGCGAGGAGCACGGCGTTGCCGCCTCCGGTGCCGCCGGTGCCGAAGACCCCGATCGCGTCGGCGATCACGTCGTCGCGCGTGGTCAGGTAGGTCACGGCGTTCACCAGATCCTGCAGCTGCCAGGCCGGAGAGAGATAGCCGCGGTCGCCTTCGGAGTCGCCGAAGCCGCGGTAGTCGATCACGAGCACGGCGAAGCCGGCCTCGACCAGGGCCTCGTGGTAGCGGACGTAGAGCTTGGCGTCCTTCAGCCCGAGCCAACCGGGGCCCTGAACGATCGCGCGATACGGCCCCGCGTGGTCGGGGGTGCGCCACACGGCGGAGATGCGCTGACCCTCGCTGAAGTACGAGACGGGTGTGGTCTGCATGGGTTCCTCTCGGCTGAACGCGGCGTCGCGATCGGCGATGTGCGCCGCTGCGGTGGGGCGTTCTCCATCCTCGTCGATTTTGGATCCAGAATCCAGTATTGATTTGGATCCAGTATCCGCGCTAGCATGACCGCATCGCGTCGGCCCGATTGGCCGATGCCGGTGGTCCCGACCTGGACTGCGAACGTGCTCTGTCTTGCGCCCTTCCCGTCCTCGTCTCCCGGAGAACCATGCCTGCCACCGCCCGCGCCCTCGGCGCCCTCGGCGCCCTCCCCGCCCTCGCCCTGCTCGTCGCCGCCGGACTCAGCGGCTGCGCCGGCGCGCCGGCGTCATCGGCCGAAGCGCCCGACGCCGAAACCCCCAGCACCGAGCCGATCGTGCTCGACAACTGCGGCACCGAGGTCTCGCTCGGCGCCACGCCGCAGCGCATCCTCACCGTGAAGTCGTCGACTCTCGAACTCGCGCTGGCCCTCGGCGCCGGGGATCGGATCATCGGCTCCGCCTTCTCCGACGGCCCGCTGCCTGACGATCTCGCGGCGGATGCCGAGGACATCCCGGTCGTCTCCGACAAGGTGCCGTCGAAGGAGGCCGTGCTCGACCTCGAGCCCGACCTGGTGTTCGCCGGATGGGAGTCGAACTTCTCGGTCGACGGCGCCGGTGAGCGAGCCGACCTGCAGAAGCTCGGCATCACCACCTACGTCGCCCCCGCGGCCTGCAAGGCTCCGGGCTACATGCCCGACCCGCTCACGTTCGACACGGTCTTCGATGGCTTCGCGGAGGCCGGCCAACTGCTCGGCGAGACGGAGGCGGCGAGCGCGCTGATCGCCGAGCAGCGCGCAGAGCTCGACGCGATCACCCCCGACGACCGTGGCCTCACGGCGCTCTGGTACTCGTCCGGCACCGACCAGCCCTTCGTGGGCGCCGGCATCGGCGCGCCGGAGATGATCATGTCGGCCGCCGGGCTCGAGAACGTCTTCGCCGACGTGCACGACACCTGGACGTCGAGCTCGTGGGAGCTGATCGCCGAGGCCGACCCCGACGTGATCGTGCTGGTGGACGCCGCCTGGAACACCGCCGCGTCGAAGATCGCGCTGCTCACCTCGAACCCGGTCACCGCACAGCTCGACGCGGTGCGGAACGAGCGGTACGTGCTGGTCGACTTCCCGGCGACCGAGGCCGGCATCCGCAACGTGAAGGCCGTGGAGTCGATCGTGGCGCAGCTCGGAGAGCAGTGAGCGTCACCGTTCCGCTGCGCACGGCGCCCCCTGTCGCGGCGGCAGCCGCTCCCCACCCCCGGGGACGTACCGTCTCGGCGATCACGGTGCTGCTGCTCGCCCTGGCGGGATCGGTGGTCGCCGCGGTCGCGATCGGGCCGGCCGACGTCGCCCCGGCCGAGCTCGCGGCGAGCGTGTGGTCGCACCTGACCGGCGCGGCCACAGGCCTCACCCCGCTCCGCGACGCGATCATCTGGGAGGGGCGAGTACCCCGCATTCTCACGGCCGCGGCGGTCGGAGGCGGCCTGGCCCTGTGCGGTGCCGTGATGCAGGCCCTCACCCGCAACCCGCTCGCCGATCCCTACCTGCTCGGTCTGTCCTCCGGCGCCTCGACCGGCGCGGTGATCGTCATCGTGCTCGGTGCGGCGGTGGCACTGCCGTTCGCCGCGTTCGCGGGTGCGCTGCTCGCCCTGACACTCACGTTGGGCCTCGCGCGCGCGGCCGGTTCCGCAGGAGCCACCGCCGTGGTCCTCGCCGGTCTCGCCGTGTCGGCCGTGCTCGCGGCACTGACCAGCCTCGTGATCTTCTGGAGCGCGACGAACGACAGCTACCGTGAGATCCTCAGCTGGCTGCTCGGCTCGCTCGGAGGCGCCGACTGGGCGGATGCCACCCTCGCCGGGGTCGCCGTGGCGGTCTGCGCCGTCCCCCTGCTGGCTGCAGCCCGGCCACTGGACACACTCGTACTGGGAGACACCGCGGCCGAGGCACTCGGCATCCCGGTGACCCGGCTGCGCGTGCTGCTCTTCGTGTGCACGGCGCTGCTGACCGGAGCGCTCGTGGCGGTGAGCGGGTCGATCGGCTTCGTCGGACTGATCCTGCCGCACGCGGTTCGGGCGGTCGTCGGCGCCCGGCATCGCGCGCTGCTGCCGGTCTCGTTCCTCGCGGGCGCCGTGTTCCTCATCTGGGCCGACACCATCGCCCGCACCGTGTTCGAGCCACGCGAGCTCCCGGTCGGGATCGTCACCGCTTTGATCGGCGGCCCCGTGTTCGCGCTGCTGATGCTGCGTATGAGGAAGAGCCGCGCATGACCGGAGTGCGTGAGGACGGCCTCGATGCCCGACGCATCCGATTCGCGCACGGGGGTCGGATCCTCTGCGACGACATGCACATCACCGCCCCCGGAGGTTCGGTGACCGCTCTCCTCGGCCCCAACGGCTCGGGCAAGAGCACGCTGCTGCGGCTGATCGCCGGAACCCTGCGGGGCGAGGTCGAGACCCTCGCGCTCGACGGCGCATCGCTGCCCTCGATGCGGCGGCGAGAGCGCGCACAGCGCGTCGCCCTGGTCGAGCAGGAGTGGTCGACCGCCGAGGGGATGACCGGGCGCGACATCGTGGGGCTCGGACTGCTTCCCCACCGCGGATGGCTGTCGTTCGAGGGGGCGCAGACGGATGCCGTCGCCACCGATGCGGCTCTCGGCCGCGCGGGGGCGCTCGAGTTCGCGGAGCGCGATGCCGCGACCCTGTCCGGCGGCGAACGCCAACGGGTGAACCTCGCGAGGGCCCTCGCTCAGCGACCGGCGCTGCTGCTGTGCGACGAGCCCACGAACCACCTCGACATCCGCGCGCAGCTGGACGCACTCGCCCTCCTCGCGTCCCTCGCGCGCGACGGCATGACCGTGCTGGCTGCTCTGCACGATCTCAATCACGCGGCGGCATTCGCCGATCGCGTCGTCGTGATCGCCGACGGTCACGTGCAGGCGGCGGGTTCCCCACAGGAGGTGCTGACGCGGGAGCTCATCGCGCGCGTCTGGCAGGTCGACGCCGAGGTGATCCTCCGGCCGGGCAGCGATCGTCCGCTGATCGTGTTCGATGCGGCTCCCGCCCTCACGCGCTGACCGGTTCGGACGATCGGGATTCAGACGAGCTCGGCGGATGCGAACTGCGGAGCGAGGACGAACGAGCCCAAGCGGTGCGCGAGCGCTTCCGCCTCGGCCTCCAGCGCCACCTGCTCCTGGCAGTCGTCGAGCGCCACGGAGCCGGCACCCCCTCCCACCCCGACGAGCGCGCATACCTGCGCGGGCTTCCGCAGCTGGTCGAAGGTCATGGGCAGACTCTCGCATCGCGTGTGCCCGCACAGCAGGTGCGAGAGCTCGTGGATCACCACGTGCAGTCGGTACCACTGCGGATCGGAGCGGCGGACCGGAATCCTCGCACGGTCACCGTCGACGAGCAGGAACCGCGGAACGGCCCGCCACTCCTCCTCATTCAAAACGTCGACCTCGATGTCCAGCCCCAGCAGGGCGGACGCCCGTTCCGTGATGCACTGCATACTCGCGCCGCACTCGACCTCCAACTCTTCGAAGAGCCGGTCCACTCGACTTCGACCACTCACGATTCCCTCACCCCTCGCACAGCCCGACCCCCTTTCGGCCGGACAACCCTCACAGTGGAGAGACGGCGGTGGGGGCCCGGTCATTACGCCGAAAGACTGGGAACTTTCGGCCAGTCTTTCGAGACCTGTGACTATGACGTTTGGTGCGCGTCGAGCTCAGCCGAGTGGAGAGCCTCGGCGGCGAGAGCCGTCGCAGTGTCGAGATCGCGCATCCACAGCGGATGCACCGGCGCGCGCAGCCCGGCCGCCTCGAGCCCGCCTGCGAGAGAAGTATCCTCCTCGGCGATGAGCCACGCATCCAACAGTCCGCCGGCTGCGCGTGCCCCGTAGTGGTGTCCGACCGCGTCGGCGGTGGCGGCGAGACCGATGGCGGCGAGACAGGCGTCGGCCATACCGCGCACGGGCGCACCGGCGATGATCGGCGACACCCCGACCACGGCTCCGGGGGCGGCACGTACGGCGTCGGCGATGCCGGGGACCGAGAGGATCGGCCCGAGCGAGACCACGGGATTCGACGGGGCGAACAGGATGACGTCCGCCGCAGCCAGCGCGTCGACCGCTCCGGGTGCGGGCGCGGACTGCGCGATCCCCGGGGCATCGAACCCCTGCGCCGGGAGGGTCGCACGATGCCGGGTCCACCACTCCTGGAAGTGCATCCGACCCTGGGCGGTGAACACGTGGGTGTCGACTTCGGTATCGGTCATGGGCAGCAGTCGGATGCCGAGCGGCCATCGGGAGGCGAGGCGATCGACGACCTCGGTCACGGAGGCGCCGTCGCGGAGCCAGCCCGTGCGGGCGATGTGCGCACCGAGGTCGAGGTCACCCAACGTGAACCACGGCCAGCCGGCTCCCCATGCCTGCAACTCGGTGGCGACGCGCTCGCTCTCGCCCTCCCTCCCCCATCCGCGTGCGGTGTCGTTGACACCGGCGAGCGCGTAGATCATCGAGTCGACATCGGGCTGCAGCCGCAGGCCGCTGAGCCACAGGTCGTCGCCGGTGTTGACGATCACCGTGATCTCGGCTCGGGTTCCTCCCGCGGCATCCGGCCACCGTCGCCGTGCGGCCTCCCGCACACCGACCACAAACTTCGATCCGCCGACGCCACCGGCGAGGACGACGATGCGCGGGCCATCGGAAGTGTCGGCGACGCCGCCGGTCATGAGGCGAGCACCAGCGGTCGGTCGACCAGCGCCGCGGTGCGCGGGCCCAGTCCGGCACGGCGGGCGGCCCGCAGGTGCTCCGCATGATCGAGGTCGCGTCGCAGACCACTCAAGACGGGAAACCCGACCTCGACGAAACCGGCCGCGCGATGTGCGGAGGCCGAGTCCGCCCCGAAACACGGAGTGAGGTCGAAACCCGCCCGCGCGGTGACGAGCACGGTGCCGGTACCCTCGGCGTCCGGCACGAACGCCCGGGAGTGCGAAGAGGCGAACGCGAGCGCCCTGGCCAGCTCGTCGGGGCGCAGCGCCGGCAGGTCGCCGAGCATCACGGCACGAGGGCGCAGGTCGGGGGCCGCGCTCACGCCGAGCCCGATCGCCGCGGTCAGCCCTTCGCTGCGGTCGCGCACCAGTCGCACCCGCGGCAGCACACGCAGAGCGGTCGCCGTGACCTCGTCGCTCGTG
This sequence comes from Microbacterium sp. Cr-K32, assembly GCF_000708345.1. Taxonomy (NCBI): domain Bacteria; kingdom Bacillati; phylum Actinomycetota; class Actinomycetes; order Micrococcales; family Microbacteriaceae; genus Microbacterium; species Microbacterium sp. Cr-K32. The sequence continues at coordinate 110,611 of NZ_JARD01000029.1, forward strand.
ACGACGATGACTTCGGCGACGCGCTCGCATGCGGTGGCCGCCTCGACCGTGTCGAGGGCGATCGCGCGGGCGAGGGGCTCGCGATCGACGCCGGGGATGCGCAACCGCGACTTGCCGATCTCGGCGCGCTTCACCGGGATCACCACGATCCACTCACGAGCGGGCACTCCCGGCAGCGGCACCCCGACTCCCGAACCGCGGATCATCTCCGTCGCCTCACCCGCGCAGTTCGGCAGCGGTGTCGCGCAACCGGGGGGCGATGTCGCGCTCGAAGAGCTGCAGGAACCGGCGCTGGTCGTGGCCCGGCGCATGGAAGACGAGGTGGTTGAAGCCCCAATCGATGTACTGCTGGATCTCGGCGGCCACGGCATCCGGGTCGTTCCCGACGATCCAGCGCTTGGCGATGGTCTCGAGCGGCAGCGCATCGGCGGCCTTCTCCATCTCGACGGGGTCGGTGATGTCGTGCTTCTGCTCCTTCGAGAGCGACAGCGGCGACCAGAAGCGGGTGTTCTCCAACGCCGCCTCCCGGGTCTCCTCGTACGACAGCTTGATCTCGATCATCCGGTCGCAGTCGTCGAACGAGCGCTCGGACTGCTCCAGCCCTTCCTTCACGGCCGGGAGCAGCTGGTCGACGTAGAGCTCCTGACCCTTGCCCGAGGTGCAGATGAAGCCGTCACCCGCGCGACCGGCGTAGCGCGCGACCATCGGTCCGCCCGCGGCGATGTAGATCGGGATGCCACCCTCGGGGCGGTCGTAGATCGAGGCGTCGTGCGTGGAGTAGTACTCGCCGTCGAAGTTCACCCGGTCGCCCGACCACAACGCCCGCATCAGACGCACGGATTCGCGCAGCCGCGCATAGCGTTCCTTGAACTCAGGCCACTCCTGCTCCCCGGCGCCGCGGAATCCGGTCGCGATCTCGTTCAGCGCCTCGCCAGAGCCGACGCCGAGGATGATGCGGTCCTGGTACAGGCAGCCCAGGCTCGCGAACGCCTGCGCGAGCACGGCAGGGTTGTAACGGAAGGTCGGGGTCAGCACCGAGGTGCCGATGCGGATGCTCGATGTGCGCTCACCCACCGCCGCCATCCAGGTGAGCGAGAACGGAGCGTGGCCGCCGGTGTGGCGCCAGGGCTGGAAGTGGTCGCTCGCGAACACAGACTGCATGCCGTGCGCCTCGGCCGCGACCGAGATCTCGACGAGCTCCCGGGGGTCGAACTGCTCTGCGCTGGCCTTGTATCCGAGGGTCAGTGTCATGTCGCATCCTTCGTGTCGGGTTCCTGCTGTGCGTGTAGGTGCTGTTCGTGGGTGCCGAGGTCCGCGAGCGCAGCGGCGTAACCGTCGCGGTATCCCTGGTCGAGTGCTTCGGCGGTGCCCAGCCAGAAGAGGTCGCGCTCCGCGCCGCGCACGATGCTCGCGGCCCCGGGCAGGGTGAGGGGTCCGACGAGATCGGAGCGGCCGCGCACCACGGCGACCGGGTTGCCGCTCGCCTTGCCCTTGACCAGATCTGCGGCCGCGGCGAGCTCGTCCGCGACACACGGTGTCGTGACGCTGAGCACCTTGCCCGCCTGGTCGGTCGTGCCGCGGAGGTCGGCGATCACACGCACACCCCCACCGCCGATCGCCACATCCGTCTGCCCTTCCCGCCAGGGGCGCCCGAGGGTGTCGCTGAGGATCACGCCCACCTCCGCGCCCGTGGCCGCCCGCAATCCCGCGGCGAGCGCACGCGCCGACCGATCCGGATCTTCGGGGAGCAGCAGCACCCAGCCGTCCGGGGTGTTGCTGGCATCGACGCCGGCGGCCGCGGCCACCATGCCGAGCCGGTTCTCGACGATGCGCATGGTGTGCCCGTCGAAGGTGCGCGAGGCGACGAGCCGCACGGTCTCGGCGGTGATGGCCTCTTCGCGGTCGGCGGCCTGTACGTAGCGGCCTTCGGCCTTGGAGACGATCTTCGAGGTGACGACGAGGATGTCGCCGTGGGCGAGCTCGACGCCGGTGGCGAGGATCAGGGCCACGAGGTCATCACCGGGGTGCACCTCGCCGATGCTGGTGGGGGCGAAGACGGTGATCGCGGGGGCGCTCATGCGTGCACCTTCGGCAGCACGTCGCGGCCGAAGACCTCGACGAACTCCCGCTGGTCGGGCCCGACGTTGTGCAGGTAGATGCGCGTGAAGCCGAGGTCGACGTAGCGCTGGATCTGCGCGCGATGCACGTCGGGATCGGAGGAGATGGGCATCGACGCCCGCATGTCGTCGGCCGTCACCCCGCGCACGAGCTGCTCGAAGTCGTACGGCGAGCGCACGTCGCCCCGACGCATCCGGAGTCCGCCGATCGGCCACTCGGTCAGTGCGTTCGCGAGGGCCTGCTCGTCGGTCGGCGCCCACGAGAGCCGCAGCTGGAGCACCTTCGGGAGGCCCTCGGGGTCGTGCCCCGCCTCCCGTGCCCCCTCGGCGAATCGGGCGAGCAGCGGGGCGAGGCGCTCGACTTCGGCCGAGGTCGTGATCAGGCCGTCGGCGTTCCGGCCGGCTCGACGTGCGGTGGCGGGGCCCGCGGTGGCGACGTAGACGGGCGGGGCGGTGGGCGGCATCGTCCAGAGCCGGGTCGACTCCATGCGGAAGTGCTCGCCACGGTGGCGGGTGTCGCGACCGGCGATCGAGGCGGTGAAGAGCTTGCGGATCAGGTCGACGGCCTCGAACATGCGGTCGATGCGCTCGGCGGGTTCGGGCCAGTATTCGCCGACGATGTGCTCGTTCAGCGCCTCCCCCGATCCGACGCCGAGCCAGGCCCGGTCGGGGTAGAGGGTCGCCAGCGTCGCTGCGGCCTGCGCGACCACGGCGGGATGCGTGCGGAAGCCGGGGGTCGTGACGCCGGGGCCGAGGTCGCCGGTGGTGTGCGCGCCGATCGCGCCGAGCATGGTCCACACATGAGCGGCGTTGCGGTGGCGGGGAAGCCAGGGCTGGAAGTGATCGGTGGCCATGATCCCGCGGAACCCGTGCGCCTCGGCGAGGACGCAGTTCTCGATCACGGCGGTGGGCTCGATCTGCTCGAGCATCGCGGCGTACCCGATGTGCATGCGGCCTCCTCACCCTTTCTTCTCCTGCTGTTCCTATTGAATGGATACTGGATCCAAAAGTCAAGGGAGAGGTTCGGAGCGGTGTCGAATGCACGGGATCTCGCCGAGCGCACGGCGTGTTCACGCCAAGAAGCCGTGCACTCGACAGGAAGCCGTGCACTCGGCGGGAGCGAGAGGGTGGGAGCGAGAGAGCGGGGCGGGGCTATCCCTTGTGCGGCCGCTCGACGCGGGCGAGGCGGGTCGCGGAGAGCGCATATGCCCCGGCCACCGCAAGCGTCAGTAGCGCGCCCAGAACGACAGCGGCCGGGAACGGGGCGGTCCCCGCTCGGAAGAGACCGACGACGGCCTGAACCGCGAAGAGCACGGAGAGGACCGCGCTGGAGAGAGCCGTCGTCGTCATCTGCCACCACGGCCGCGGCGCCATGCTCTCTCCGGGACCACGGAACACCCGCGCGGTGAACACCACCAGCGCGATGACCGCCAGCAGCGACCAGACATATCCGGCGAACAGATCCATCACGGCGAGGACGACCCCGAGCATCGGGAGGATGAGCAGGGCTCCGACGACGATCCCGGCCTTGGCCGATGGCGCACGTACACGCATCGCTCCCTCTCCTCTCCCCCACACGACAAAGAGCACGTTACCCGTCGAACGCACGTTATCCGTCGAGAGCACGGGATCTCGTCGAGCGCACGGCTTCTTCACGCCAGGAAGCCGTGCACTCGACAGGAAGCCATGCACTCGGCGGACGGGGTCAGCGCTTGTGACGCTGCACGGCCAGGGTCACCGTCGCGGAATCGGCGGGAGCGGGAGCAGGAGAGGCGGCGGCGAGGTCGGGGAGACCCGCGGAGACCGCCTTGCGTGTGCGACCGATCGCTCGGCGAGAGAGCGCCCACTGCAGGCCGTAGCCGATCGCGAACACCATCAGCGTGAAGATCAGCGCCATTGCGGCCCCCTGGTCCGGCGCATACAGCTGTGCGGACCGCGGGTTGATCATCGCGTAGATGTACATCGACAGCGGCCGCGACGACGGGGTCGCCAGGAACGCCGGGAGCGTGAACTCATTGGTGCCGAGGATGAACATCTGGATCCACACGGCCATCACGGTCGGCATCAGCAGCGGCGCGATGATGCGGCGGAATCCCTCGAACCGACTCGCTCCGCTGGTGAGCGCTGCCTCCTCCAGCTCCGGCCTGATCTGCAGCGTCGCGCTGTATGACGAGCGGTAGGCGATCGACACCCGGTAGGAGTACGCGATCACGAGCGCGAGCAGCGTGCCCGCGATCGGGATGTACGGGTTGATCACCATGAAGGTGAGGAACATCGCGAAGCCGGCGATGGTCGCGGGGATCGCGACCGATGAGGAGGCGAACAGGTCCATGGCCTTCACCCACCCGGTCTTCTTGCTGCGGGCGATGCCGTAGGCGAGCACCGTTGCGAAGACCACCGCGATCGTGGCGCTGCCGCCCGCGATGATGACCGTGCGTCCGAGCGACACCCAGAACTCGGGGTCGGCGAGCACCGTGCCGAAGGCGCCGAAGTCGGTGCTGCCGAGCATCGCGTCGATCGAGAACGCCACCGGATAGGGCGTGATCGCCGCCCACAGCAGAGCGAGCAGAGGGAGGATGCCGGTGAGCAGGATGAACACGGCGACCAGCAGCATGACCGGGATCTTCCACGGCCCCATCCGCATGGTCGACGGCCGGAAGCCCTTGCCCGACACCGAGGCTCTGCGCTCGGCGTTGCGCGTGGCCCGCAGATAGATCGCGAACGCGACGGTCGTGATCACGAGGAACACCAGCCCCCACGCGGCGGCCAGACCGTACTGGGGCAGTTCGCCCGCGTTGGAGCTGATGAGCGTCCAGAGCTTGAGGGCGAAGATGTCGCGTCCCGACTCCTGGCCGAACAGCAGTGGCACCTCGAGACTGCCGAGGCCGAGGATGAAGGTCAGCACCGTCACCCCGAGGAGCCCCGGCCACAGCATCGGCAGCGTCACTCGACGAAGCGTCTGCGGCCAGGAGGCCCCCGAGACCCGCGCCGACTCCTCCAGCGAGCCGTCCATGTTCGTCAGGATCGGCACGATCATCAGGTACGGGAACGTGACGTTCGTGAGCGCCTGGATGAAGATCATCGTCGGGAACGCATAGGGATCGATCGGCACGTCGCTCGCGAACGGCAGCAGCCGCAGCAGCTGGTTGAGCACACCCGACTCGGGCGACAGCATCAGCAGGTAGGCCTGGGCCTTCACGATCGGCGGGATGATGTACGGCACGATCACCAGCACCGAGATCAGGCGACGCCACGGGGCATCCGTGCGCACCGTGACCCAGGCGAGGCCGAAAGCCATCAGGAGCGTGAGCAGCGTGGAGCCGCCGACGAAGGCGCCGGTCGCGCCGAGCACGCCCCAGAAGTCTTCGCGCAGCTGCCACAGGGTGACGAAGTTCTCGACACCCCACTGGGCCGACGAGACGCCGAAGGGCAGGAACGGACCACGGAATGCGGTGATCACCTGGACGATCAGCGGTACCGCGAGAAGGATGAAGATGACCGCGCCCGAGACGATCATCGCGATCGTCATCGTGGTGGGACGCTTTCGCCCCGTGGTCCGTCCTGCCTTGAACATCGTTATCCGTTCAGCGCCTTGTCGGCGGCGTTGATCATGGCCTGCCAGTCGTCACGAGTGGCCTGCGTCTCGGTCTCGGCGCCGTTCTCGAGGCCGAGCAGCAGCGCGTCGGAGTTCGTCTTCATGAGTCCGGTGGACTCGGCGAAGGTCGCGGCGGGCAGACCGGCGAACGGCACCTGTGTGCTGGCGAAGCGCTCGTCCGTCATGCGGAGGCTGATCCAGTCGGGGTCGAATGCGTTCCACAGGGTCCACAGCGCGGCCCCCGGCTTGTTCTTGGCGTCGGAGTTGACGCCGGAGAACTGCGCCCAGACTCCCGCGTGCTCGAACGGTGAGACCTGCAGCGCCGGGTTCGGGTTGAACAGCGTCTGGTTGAGCGCGATCGGCACGTCACCACTCGACAGCGGAGCACCCTGGTCTTCCAGCAGCTTCAGGTTGCCCGATGACAGGAGCTCGTCGATCAGCGAGACCATCTTGTCCTCGCCCTCGGCCATGCCGTATCCGGCGAAGACCACCGCGTTGTAGCCGGCGACCGACACCTTGTCCTTGTATTCGGGGGCGAGCAGCCCGTCGAGCGTCTCGGGCACCGCGGTCACCTTGTCGGTGTTGTACTGGATGAGCGTGCCGTTGATGCTGTCGGGCATGAGCTCGGGGGCGCCGATGGTCAGGAACTCCTTCGGAACGCCGAAGCTCTCCCAGTCGACCTTCTCCCAGAAGCCCTCGTCGTACATCGCGGCCATCGAGGTGATCGAGCCGGACACCACATCGGTGTTGCGCGAACCGGTCGCCTTCGCCGAGATGATCGCCGACGACAGGTTGTACGTCAGCCCCCTGGTCTCGACCTTGATGTCGGGGAAGCGCTTGTTGAACTGCTCGATCACGTCAGGCGACAGCTCGTACCAGTCCCAGATGACCAGCGTGCCGCCGTCGGCCTTCTTCGCCTCTTCGTAGAGGGCGTCGAGCTGCTTGTCGATCTCGGGCCAGTAGTCGTCGTAGAAGTTCTCGCAGCGGGTGATCGCTCCGACTTCCACGGCGTCGCAGGTGGCCGACGCGGCGTCGCCCTCGAGCGCGCTGTCACCGCCGCCGGCATCGGTCGACGTGTTGCATCCGGTCAAGGCGAGCGCGAAGACCGCCGTGATGGCGACAGCTCCCAGTGTTCTCTTCATGATCTGAATGTCCTCTCTGACATCAGGTGTGTGATTGCGGGTGTGGTGCGGGGTGGATCAGGCGCCCAGCACGCGGCAGGCGTGCGAGACCAGTTCGAGGAAGACCCTGCCGCCCTCGGGGGGTGTCGCGAGTGGCGCTCCGCGTCCGACGATCGTGGCGACGGGCTCGCCATCGGTGAGCACCTCGGCCTCGTACTCGACGATCTCGCCGAGGAACTCCACCCGCACGATGCGCACGGGAAGGACGTTCGGGCGATCGATGTCGGTCTCATGCCAGCGCACAGTCTCGGGACGGAACGTCAGCGTGACCTCGTCGCCGATCGAGACCCCGTCGGGCACCGGCGTCTGCAGCCGGGTGCCGAGCGCCTCGACCACCGCGTCGCCGGCGCCGTCACGATCGATCACCACGGCGGGGATCATGTTCGCGCGACCGACGAAGTTCGCCACGAATCGGTCGGCCGGCTGGTCGTAGAGCTCGCGGGGTGACGCCTCCTGCACGATGCGTCCGCCGTTCATCACGGCCACCCGATCCGACATCGACAGCGCCTCGGATTGATCGTGCGTGACGTAGAGGGCACTGATGCCGAGGGTGCGCTGCAGGCTCCGCAGCTCGTTGCGCATGGTGTCGCGCAGCTTGGCGTCGAGGTTCGACAGCGGCTCGTCGAGCAGCAGCAGACGCGGTCGGTGGGCCAACGCACGAGCGAGGGCCAGGCGCTGCTGCTGACCGCCTGAGAGCGCGGTGGCCGGGCGCTGCGCGAGATGATCGAGCTGCACGAGCTCCAGCGCCTCCATCGCCCGCTTGCGCGCCTCCTGCTTCGGAAGCTTCGAACCCGCGACCTGCAGCGGGAAGATCGCGTTGGCGAACACCGTCATGTGCGGCCAGATCGCGTAGTTCTGGAACACCATGCCGATGTCGCGCTTGTCGGGCGACACGTGCGCGGTGCCGGTCGACAGCACGTTGCCGTCGAGCGAGATGATGCCGCCGTTGCTCCGTTCGAGGCCGGCGACACAGCGCAGGGTGGTGGTCTTGCCGCATCCCGACGGGCCGAGGAGCGAGTAGAACGTCCCGGGCTCGATCGTGAACGTGACGTCCTTGACCACGGGGACGGCGGCGCCGTCGAGCTCATAGTCCTTCTTCAGGGCGTCGACGACCAGTCGACCGCCTCCGGAGCTGACCGTCATCGGAGTCCTCTCGTCCTTGGTGCTCGTGGTCGGATTCGTTCTGGATGTTGGATCCACTGCGATCGCCGCCATCATCGTCCCTCTCTCACGACAGAACCCGCCGTCTGCGGGGTGACCGGGGCTCCCCAGGCTCGCGGCTTCTCGAAGAACACCACGACGACCGCGCACACCGCGAAGGCGATGGCCGAGAGCAACAGCGACTGCGACATGGCCGCGGCCAGTCCGCTCCCGTCCTTCGTCGACAGCTCGCTCCCCGGGTGGATCGCCCCTGGCACGAAACCGGTGATGTGCGCGGCGAGCGTCACGTTCATCAGCACCGCCAGCAGCGCCGATCCGATCACGGACCCCATCTGCCTGGTGGTGGAGTAGACGCCGGATCCCGCTCCTGCTTGCGTGTGCGGGAGATTGCGGGTGGCCGTCGACGCGAGCGGACCGAACATCCCCGATACGCCGACGCCCAGCAGCGCCGAGGGCAGAAGCAGGAGCCAGAACGGGGCGTCGATCGTCATCGTCGCCGCATACCAGGCCATGGCCACCGCCGAGATGACGAAGGCGGCGAAGGTGACCCACCGCGGACCGATCCGGTCGCTCAGCTTGCCGACGAACGGCCCGAGCACCCCCGAGACGACCGCCATCGGTGCGAGCATGAGCGCTGCGAGCGTCGGGTCGAGCCCGCGGGCGACCTGGAAGTAGAAGGCGAGGGGGACGGGCATGGCCGTGATGCCGACACCGACGAGGAAGATCGTGGCGTTCGCGACCGAGAAGTTGCGGTCACGGAAGAGGCTGAGGGGCATGAGGGGCTCTGCGCGATTGACGCGCTGCCACACGACGAAGAGCACCAGGAGCACGACGCCTGTGACGATGACGCCCCACACGGTGACCGGACCGAACATCACCCCCCAGTCGTAGACCTCGCCCTCCTGGATGCCGAACACCAGCAGGAACAGACCGAGCCCGGACAGCACGACGCCGACCACATCGAAGCGGTGCGGGTGTCCTTCGAGATCGGGCACCAGGCGCCAGGCGACGACGAAGGCGACGATCCCGACAGGCACGTTGACGAAGAAGATCCACTCCCAGCCGACGGTGTCGGTGAGCACGCCGCCGAGGATCGGGCCGACGAGCGTCGCGAGCCCTCCGACAGCGCCCCACGCCCCCATCGCCTGACCCCGACCGCGCGGCGGGAACACCCGCGCGATGATCGCCATGGTCTGCGGCGTCATCAGCGCGGCACCGAAGCCCTGCACGGCGCGAGCCGCGATGAGCATCTCGATGCTGCCCGCCAGACCGCACGCGAGCGAGGCGAGGGTGAACAGCACGAGCCCCACGAGATAGACCCGTTTGGGACCGAAGCGATCCCCGAGGCGACCGGTCACCAGCAGGGGGACGGCGTAGGCGAGCAGGTAGGCACTGGTGACCCAGATGACCGTGGTCAGGTCGGCGTCGAACGCCGCGAGGATGACCGGGTTGGCGATCGCCACGATCGTCGTGTCGACGAGGATCATGAAGAAGCCGATGCACAGCGCCCACAGGGCCGGCCACGGCCTAACTGTCTGAGTCATGGATCACTTTCGGGAGGGATCGTCAGGGGGCGGGAGCCGGTGTCCGTCCACTCAGCCCCTTATGTGGAGGACGGACACCGGAGTTTCCGGGAAGAGTTCAGCCTTCGGTGGCGGGGAGACCGACCACGGGTTCACCCAGCAGCGGGGTCGACACCGCGTAGATGCCGTGGTTGGCGAAGAGCCAGATCACGTTGCGATCCCACTCCACGAAGATGCCGTGCACGGGTGCGGCGAGGTCATCGTCGTCCTTGAGGCCGATCGGAGGGACGAAGTACGCGCCGACCTGGGGGTTCTCCGGGTCGCGCACGTCGAAGATCTGCAACCCCGCGGCGTAGAACGCGTAGGGGATGACGCCGCCGTGCGGCGTGCCCGTGTTGGTGAAGTAGCCCGAGCGCTTGGGTCCGAACGACCCGCGGCGCTGCGCCCAGTCGGTGAACGCGGCGTCTGCCGGCGGCGTCGGGCGGGGCAGCGTGCGCACGACCCGCGGGTTCGTCGGGTCGCTCACGTCGATCTGATAGATCTCCTTGGCCGGCTCGTAGCAGTCGGTGTTCATCGGGTAGCCCGAGACGTAGACGTAGCCCGTCTCCTCCACCTGGGTGGTGTCGACGTTGTCGCCCTCGGTGCCGGCGACGCTGACCGGCAGGTGGCACCAGCCGACGTGGTGGATGTTCGCGGGATCGGACACGTCGAGCACGAAGAAGCCCTGACCGCCCTGGGCGGCGTAGCCGTACTTCCATCCGGACTCGACCGAGCGCGGCAGGAAGATGCCCATGCGCGAGCCGAACCACGAGGTCTTGTTGTTCCAGCGCTCGTTGTCCGCGAGGTACTCGGAATCCGCCTCCTCCCCGGCACGCGACCCGGGCACCCACCAGTTCGAGAGCAGTTCGGGCTTCGCCGGGTCCGACACGTCGTAGGCCGCGTGTCCGGCGGTCCACAGCGTGGTCTTGTACGGCTGGTTGGTGAAGGTGTTGTCGGGCGCGGTCGCCACGAACAGGTACTTGTCGCCGTAGTAGACCGGAAGGTCGAGCACGCCGTTGCCCTCCTGGATCTCGTCCGGCCCGTGGTTCGGATCGGTCGAGACCTCGGTGAGGAGGGTCCAGTCGCGGGGGCTCGGGCCGTTCATCTCCCACGTGCGGAAGCCGCGCAGGCCCTCCCACTCCTTCAGCTGGCCCTCGACGGTGTCGTCGATCCACTTGTTGGCGACGCGCCCCTTGAGGAAGTACCGCGGAGTCTCGCTCGCCTGGATCGCGATGTGCTTTCCGAGCTTCTGGTTCCACTGCACCGTGGTGGCGCCGAACTGCGGGCGGGGGTCGTCCCAGCCCCACTGCTCCTCGTCGACGATCGTCAGGTCGCGAGGGTCGGTGATGTCGTAGAGCTTCCAGTGGTTGCCGCCGCCGTAGTGGAGCATGAGGCGACGGCCGTCCCAGTCGTAGATGCACTGCCACGAGTGACTGGTGTTCACCACGATCGGGTAGAACGCCTCAGCCTTGGCGTTGAGCGCATACGTCTCGGGGTCGCGGTAGTCGAGCTGGCCCGGCCAGTCGATGAAGACGTCGCGCGGGACGGACGGCGTGTGCGCCGGCGGCAGGAAGGTACCGTCGGGCTGCATGCCCCAGCTGGAGGGATCGGGATCGGCCGGTTCACCCTCGACGCGCTGGAAATCCTCCGGGCGGTACTTCTTCGCATCGGGCACGTAGGGAGAGCCGGCCATGTCGCCTCCATTGGCTGAATCGGGTGAGATCGTCACGACGTGGTGTCGTTCTCATCAGGTTCGTCCTGGTGAAGCGATGCTGTCCAATATCCATACGGGTCAGAGCTATGACCGTTCGGGCATATCAGCCGGCGAAGCGCGGCTCCGTCTCCGCGTAGTCCCGCTCGAGCTCCGCCAAGCGGGCGCCCTCTTCGCGCAGATGGGCCAGCAGCGCGGATGCCGCCGGCGACGGCGCCCGATCCTTCGGCACCGTCACGCCGACCGAGCGGCGGATGGAGCTCAACGGCGTGGGCAGGATCCGCAGCTCACGGTCGTCGACGGCGATGAACATCGGCAGCGCCGCGATCACGTCGGTCGAGATCAGCAGGGTGCGCAGTGTCAGCATGGAGGTGCACTCGACGCGGTCGGGCGGCAACGGCAGCCCCTCGTGGAAGAAGACCGCTTCGAGCTCGGCCCGGAGCGCCGTCTGGGCCACGGGGAAGATCCAGGGATACGCGATCAGCTCGGCGAGGGAGTTCGCCTTGACACCGCCGAGCACCGGATGCCCGGCCCGCGCGACCAGACGGATCGGCTCCAGGTGCAGTCGCTCCTGCTCGAGCCGCACCGGCACCGTCGGCGAGAGCCGCCCGACGGTCAGGTCGAGGTCGCCCGCGAGCAGCAGCTGCTGCAGGGTGTCCGGGGTGCCCTCGCGCACCACCACGGTCAGCCGTGGATGCTCGGCCTTCAGCGCCGCGATGGCCCGCGGCAGCAGCAGGTTGGAACCTGCGAGGTGCGTGCCGACGGTCACCGTGCCGAGCTGCCCCGACTGCAGCAGCCGCACCTCCTCCCCCGCGGCGCGCAGCTCGGCGAGCACCGAGCGGGCGCGCTCGATGAACGAGTGCCCGTATTGCGTCGGCCGCACGCCGCGCGGCAGCCGTTCGAACAGCGGCACACCCAGCACCTCTTCGACCTCGCGGAGGCCGCGGGTGACGACCGGCTGGGTGATGTGCAGCGACTCGGCGGCGCGCACCAGGGTGCCTTCGTCGGCGATGGCGGTGACGAGAACGAGGTGGCGGATCTTGACCCGCCCGTCGAGCAGTCGATCGGTGACCATGATCCGGACTATAGCCGTACGGGCATGGCAGTGCATCAAGAGAGTATTTGTCGGCATCCCTCGAACGTTCCTAGCCTGAGCCCATGCCTTCCGAGACGATGACGCCTCCCCTCCGTGCCTCCGAGCAGGAGCGAGCGCCCCGTGCGATCCACAACATGATCGCCGGCGAGCGCGTGGAGGGCATCGCCACCTTCGCGAAGGTCAGCCCGGTCGACGGCTCGGTCATCGCCGAGGTGCACGAAGCCGGCACCGAGCAGGTCGACCGCGCCGTGGCCGCCGCGCGCGCCGCGTTCGACGGACCCTGGGGACGGATGACGGTCGCGGAGCGCGCCCGTCTGCTGCGCGGTGTGGCCGACGCGATCGACCGCCGCGCCGATGAGCTCGTCGCGGCCGAGGTCGGCGACACCGGCAAGCCCGAGGCACTCGCCCGCGACCTCGACGTGGCCCGTGCCGCCGCGAACTTCCGCTCCTTCGCCGACACGGTCTCGACGGCAGGCCTCGACTCGTTCCTCACCGAGCTGCCCGACGGCCGGCGCGCCCTGAACTACGCCGTGCGCAAGCCGCTCGGGGTCGTCGCCGTGATCGTGCCGTGGAACCTGCCGCTGCTGCTGCTCACGTGGAAGCTCGCTCCGGCCCTCGCCACCGGCAACACCGTGGTGATCAAGCCCTCGGAGGAGACGCCGTCGTCGGCGACGCTGCTGGCCGAGATCCTCGCCGAGGCGGGGGTGCCCGCCGGGGTCGTGAACGTCGTGCACGGTTTCGGCGCCGATTCCGCGGGCGAGGCCCTCACCACGCATCCGGGTATCGACGGGGTCACGTTCACCGGCGAGTCGTCCACCGGATCCGCGATCATGCGGGCGGTCGCGCCGCGCGTGCGCCCGGTCTCGTTCGAGCTCGGCGGCAAGAACGCCGCGCTCGTGTTCGCCGACGCCGACCTGGATGCCGCCGTCGCCGGGCTCGCCCGCTCCACGTACCTCAACACCGGCCAGGTGTGCCTGTGCACCGAGCGCATCTACGTGCAGCGCGCGGTCTTCGATGAGGTGGCCGCCGGCCTCGCCGAGCACGCCGCCCGTCTGCGTCTGGGCCGCCCGGAGGACCCGGCCACGACCACCGGTCCTCTCATCTCGCAGGCGCATCGCGAGAAGGTGCGCTCGTACTTCGACCTCGCCGTCGCGGAGGGGGCGACGGTGCTCGCGGGCGGTGGCATCCCCACCCTCGGCGACGGACTCGACGGCGGATCGTGGATCGAGCCGACCCTGTGGACGGGCCTCGACAACAGCCACCGCACCGTGCGCGAAGAGGTGTTCGGTCCCGTCGCCGCCCTCATCCCCTTCGACACCGAAGAGGAGGCGATCCGATTGGCGAACGACACCGACTACGGCCTCGCCGCGGTCACCTGGACCACCGACCTGACCCGCGGACACCGTGTGGCGCAGCAGATGCGCACGGGCATGTCGTGGGTCAACACCTGGTATCTGCGCGACCTGCGCAGCCCCTTCGGCGGCGTCGGGCTCTCGGGCATCGGCCGCGAGGGCGGGCACCACTCGCTCGAGTTCTACACCGAGCCGACGAACGTGTGCGTGCAGCTGTGACCGGCCTCCCCGAGTCCGACGGTGTGCGCGCGGCCGACGAACGGCTGCGACGCGCGGCCGAATCTGGGCACCCGTGCGCCCCGGTGCGCGACCTGCTCGGCGAGACGGATCAGGATGCCGCGTACGCCGTGCAGTCTCTCGGCATCGCCCGCCGCCTCGACGAGGGTCGACGGGTCGTCGGCCGCAAGATCGGCCTCACCTCCCCCGCCGTGCAGACGCAGCTCGGCGTCGACAGCCCCGACTACGGGGTGCTGCTCGACGACATGATGTTCGCCGACCGCGAGCCGATCGACCTCGCCCGCTTCCTGCAGCCGCGGGCCGAAGCCGAGGTCGCCTTCGTGCTCGGCAGCGACCTCGACTCCCCCACCACCCATGTCGCCGACGTGATCCGTGCCACGGAGTTCGTGCTGCCCGCGATCGAGGTCGTCGACTCCCGCGTGGCCGGGTGGGACATCCGCATCACCGACACGATCGCCGACAACGCCTCCAGCGGGGCGGTCGTGCTCGGCACCACGCCTCGGCGCCTGGACAGGTTCGACCTGACCGCGCTCGGCATGACGCTCGACCGTGAGGGCCGCCCGGTCTCGACCGGGTCGGGTGCCGCATGCCTCGGCAGCCCCGTGATCGCGGTCGCCTGGCTGGCTCGCGAGGTCGCCCGCCGCGGGCAGCCGCTGCGCGCCGGCGAGGTGATCCTCTCCGGAGCCCTCGGCCCCATGGTCGACGCGACCGCCGGGGTGTACCGCGCCCGACTCGACGATCTCGGCGAGGTGCGTGCCGACTTCTTCGGCGCCGCATCCGGAACAGCATCGCGCACGTCATCGGAAGGGGCAGCGGCATGACCGTCGGCATCGCCATCATCGGATCGGGCAACATCGGCACCGACCTGCTCATCAAGGTGAAGCGGCTCTCGACCACGCTGCATGTGGTCGCGATGGCCGGCATCGACGAGCACTCCGACGGCCTCGCCCGTGCGCGCCGGCTCGGAGTCGCCACCACCCACGAGGGCGTGGACGGCCTGATCGCGATGCCCGAGTTCGCCGACGTCGAGCTCGTGTTCGACGCGACATCGGCCGGCGCCCACGCCCGCAACGACGCCCTCGTGCGCAACGCCGGACGGGTCATGGTCGATCTGACCCCCGCCGCGATCGGGCCGTACGTCGTGCCGGTCGTGAACCTCGACGCGCACCTCGGTGCGACCAACGTCAACATGGTCACGTGCGGCGGCCAGGCCACGGTGCCGATGGTGGCCGCCGTGTCGCGCGTCGCCCCGGTGGCCTACGCCGAGATCGTCGCCTCGATCGCCTCGAAGTCGGCCGGTCCCGGCACCAGAGCGAACATCGACGAGTTCACCGAGACCACGGCCCGTGCGCTGGAGGTGATCGGCGGCGCCGATCACGGCAAGGCCATCATCGTGCTCAACCCCGCCGACCCGCCGCTCATCATGAGGGACACGGTGTTCTGCCTGGTCGAGGGCGACCCTGAAGCCTTGGATCGGGATGCCGTCAGCGCCTCGGTCGCCGACATGGTCGCCGCGGTGCAGGCCTACGTCGGGGGCTACCGGCTCAAGCAGCAGGTGCAGTTCGACGCCGTCGACGAGGCCTACGTGCCCGCACTCGACCGACCGTTCCGGGGCACGCGCGTGACCGTGCTGCTGGAAGTCGCCGGCGCCGGCCACTATCTTCCGGAGTACGCGGGCAATCTCGACATCATGACCTCGGCCGCCCTGCGCACGGCCGAACGACTCGTCGCCGAACGGACAGGGGTTCCCGCATGACCACCACTCCCCGCGTCTACGTGCAGGACGTCACCCTCCGCGACGGCATGCACGCGATCGGCCACGGCTACACGACCGACCAGGTGCGCGATATCGCCCGTGCTCTCGAGGCGGCAGGCGTTGATGCCATCGAGGTCGCGCACGGCGACGGCCTCGGCGGTTCGAGTGTGGCCTACGGGCAGGGAGCGCACACCGACTGGCAGTGGATCGAGGCGGCGGCCGAGGTGCTCGACCGTGCGGTCCTGACCACCCTGATCCTTCCCGGCATCGGCACGATCGACGACCTCGCCCGGGCCCGGGACCTCGGCGTCGCGAGCGTGCGGGTCGCGACGCACTGCACCGAGGCCGACGTCGCCATCCAGCACATCACCTGGGCGCGCGAGCACGACATGGACGTCTCGGGCTTCCTGATGATGAGCCACCTCAACGACCCGCGCGGTCTCGCGGAGCAGGCACAGATCATGGAAGCGGCCGGCGCGCACTGCGTGTACGTCACCGACTCGGGCGGGCGCCTCACGATGCGCGACGTCGCCGACCGCGTCGACGCCTACCGCGAGGTGCTCGACCCCGGCACGCAGATCGGCATCCACGCACACGAGAACCTCTCGCTGAGCGTGGCCAACAGCGTCACGGCCGTCGAACACGGTGTGTACCGGGTCGACGCCTCGCTCGCAGGGCAGGGTGCCGGAGCGGGCAACTGTCCGATCGAGGCGTTCATCGCGGTTGCCGACCTGCTCGGCTGGGAGCACGACTGCGATCTGTTCGCACTGCAGGATGCGGCGGAGGAACTGGTGCGTCCGCTGCAGCGCCGCCCCGTCCGCGTCGACCGCGAGACCCTTACTCTCGGCTACGCGGGTGTGTACTCGAGCTTCCTGCTGCACGCCGAGCGCGCGGCCGAGAAGCATGGCCTCGACGCCCGCGACATCCTCGTGGAGCTGGGGCGCCGTCGCATGGTGGGCGGCCAGGAGGACATGATCGTCGACGTCGCGCTCGACCTGGTCGCCGACCGTTCGGGGGTGACCGCATGACCGCGGACGCGGTGTTCGCCGCCGCGCTCGACACCGCGCAGCGCACCGCGACCGCGATCAGCCAGCTCTCCGCATCCGCAGAGGTCGATCTCGACACCGCCTACGCCACGCAGCATGCGCTGATCGCCCGTCGGCTCGCCCGCGGCGAGCGCCTCACCGGCCTCAAGCTCGGGTTCACGAGCCAGGCCAAGGCGCAGCAGATGGGCGTGCATGACGTCATCATCGGCAGTCTCACCGATGCGATGCGCCTCGACGACGGCGCGCTGTTCGACCGGCGGTCCGCCATCCACCCGCGCATCGAGCCGGAGGTCGCGTACCTTCTGTCGGCCGACATCGACGGGTCCGGGCCCGGGCGTCCGCTGTCGGAGGTCATCGCCGCGGTCGCCCCCGCGCTGGAGATCATCGACTCGCGGTACCGGGACTTCCGCTTCCGCCTCTCCGACGTCGTGGCCGACAACACGTCAGCCGCCGCGTACGTGATCGGCCCCTGGACCCCGTTCAACCGAGCCGGCGCTCTCGACAACCGGGCCGTGCGGCTCGAGGTCGACGGCAGGGTCAGCGCGACGGGCTCGACGGCGGCCATCCTGGGCGACCCCGCCCGTGCCATCGCCGCAGCCGCACGCCTCGCCTCCCGTCACGGCTTCACGCTCCGCGCCGGCATGGTCCTCCTCGACGGTGCCGCGACCGCCGCCGTCCCGCTGCCCGACCAGGGCACGGTCGAGGCGACGATCACCGGCCTCGGACGCGTCTCCATCCACACCCACGACGGATCCGACAGCCTCGAGAAGGGATCACGATGACAACATCACGCGGCATCCTCGTCGAGGGCAAGGCGACGCCCCGAGGTCGCTTCCCGCATGCCAAGGTCTCCGGCGACCTGGTCTTCGTCTCGGGCACGTCCAGCCGACGCCCCGACAACTCCATCGCCGGAGCGGAGGTCGACGAGTTCGGCGCGACCCGGCTCGATGTCGCGGTGCAGACCCGCGCGGTCATCGAGAACATCCGCGAGGTGCTGGCCGCCGCCGGCTGCGCACTCGACGACCTGGTGCAGGCGACGAGCTTCCTGGTCGACATGAACGACTTCGCTCCCTACAACGCGGTCTGGGCCGAGTACTTCGACGAGCAGGGACCCGCCCGCACGACGGTCGCCGTGCACGCCCTGCCGCATCCGCATCTGCGCATCGAGATCCAGGCGGTCGCCCGCCGCCCCGAAACCACCACCGATCGCAACACCGCTGACCACACCACCGCCGACCACAACACCGCTGCCACTCTCGAGGAGGAGAAATGAGCACCACCACACCCGTCATCCCACCCGTGATCGATTTCCCCGCATGGATCAAGGAGAACGAGCATCTCCTGAAGCCGCCGGTCAACAACAAGGCCGCCTGGACGCCCATGGGCGACTTCATCGTGCAGGTCGTCGGCGGCCCGAACCAGCGCACCGACTTCCACTTCGACCCGTACGAGGAGTGGTTCTACCAGTACCGCGGCAACATGCACGTGAACATCCAGACCCCCGACGGCCTGCAGCGCATCGACATCCGCGAGGGCGAGATGTGGCTGCTCCCCGGTAACGTCTTCCACTCCCCGCAGCGCCCCGAAGAGGGCTCCATCGGCATCGTGATCGAGCGCATCCGCGAAGAGGGCACGCTCGAGAAGTTCGCCTGGTTCTGCCCGAACTGCAACGCCAAGGTGCACGAGGTCGAGCTGCAGGTGCGCGACATCGTCGAGGACCTGCCGCCGGTGTTCCGCGACTTCTACGAGAGCGAAGAGGGGCGCACCTGCCCCGAGTGCGGCGCCGTCCACCCCGGCAAGGGCTGAAGCCCCTTGGGCACGATCGACGTCCACACGCACTTCGTGCCGAGTTCCTGGCCCGACCTGTCGACACAGGTCGGGCCGGGTCTCTGGCCGACCCTGCGGGTGGATTCCGAGCGCGAGGCGATGATCATGCTCGGCGAGACCGAGTTCCGGCGCGTCGGCGACGACTGCTGGGACGCGTCCGTGCGCGTGGCCGACATGGATGCCGACGGCGTCGAGATGCAGGTCGTCTCTCCCACGCCGCTGTTCTTCTCGTACGACAAGTCGGGTGACGAGGCCGTGAAGGTCGCGCGCATCTTCAACGACCTGGCCCTGGAGATCTGCGCCCCCGCCCCCGACCGGCTGATCCCGTTCGCACAGGTCCCCCTGCAGGATCCGGATGCCGCGTGCGCGGAGGCCGACCGCGCGATCGCCTCCGGCCACGCCGGTGTCGAGATCGGCAACCATGTCGGCGACCGCGACCTCGACGACGAGGGCACGGTGACCTTCCTGCAGCACTGCGCCGACAGCGGCATCCCGGTCTTCGTGCATCCGTGGGACATGCCGGGCTCCCCTCGTCTCGACCGCTGGATGGCCCGGTGGCTCACCGGCATGCCCGCAGAGACGCACCTGTCGATCATCGCGATGATCCTGGGCGGGGTCTTCGATCGCGTCCCGCCCACCCTCCGCCTGGCGTTCGCGCACGGCGGTGGTTCGTTCGCGTTCTGGCTGGGCCGGTTCGAGAACGCCTGGCGGCAACGCCCCGACCTCATCGGCGTCAGCGAGCGGCCGCCCTCGGCCTACCTCGACCGTTTCAGCGTCGACAGCGTCGTGTTCGACCCCGTGGCCCTGCGCGTGCTGGTCGAGACCCTCGGCGCCTCCCAGGTGATGGTGGGCAGCGACTACCCCTACCCCCTGGGCGAGCGACCCGTCGGCGGCGTCATCGACCGCGCCGACTTCCTCGACGAGGCGCAGAAGAGCGCCATCCGCCGCGACAACGCCCTGCGATTCCTCGGGCGCTGACCCGCATGACCTCGAACGGACCCGCCGCATGAGCACCACCTCCACCCGCCCCGCCATCGACCGCGCGACCTGCACGGCCCTCGACGATGCCGATCCGCTCGCCTCGATGCGCGAGCGCTTCGTGCTGCCCGACGGCGTGATCTACCTCGACGGCAACTCGCTCGGAGCGCTGCCCCGCCACACCGCGGCGCACCTGCAGCGCGTGATCACCGAGGAGTGGGGCACCGGCCTCATCCGCAGCTGGAACGATGCCGGGTGGTTCGCCAAGCCGCGCACGATCGGCGACCGCATCGCGCCGCTCGTCGGAGCGGATGCCGGAGAGGTCGTGCTCGGCGACTCCACCTCGACAAGCCTGTTCCAAGCCGTGGTCGCTGCGGTCAGACTCCGACCGGGACGACGCGTGATCGTCGCAGAGCGGGGCAACTTCCCCACCGACCTCTACATGCTCGAAGCGGTGCAGGAGCTGCTCGGCAGCGGAACGCCCCTGGAGCGCCGGCTGATCTCCGACGACGGCCCCACGCTCGACGACGTGCTCGACGATCACGTCGCCGTCGTCGTGCTCACCCAGGTCGACTACCGCACGGGACGCATGCACGACATCGCCGAGGTCACGCGCAAGGTCCACGCCGCCGGCGCCCTCGTGGTCTGGGATCTGTGCCACAGCGTCGGTGCCGTGCCGATCGACCTGAACGCCGCCGACGCCGACTTCGCGGTCGGCTGCACCTACAAGTACCTCAACGGCGGCCCCGGTTCGCCCTCGTTCATCTGGGCGGCCGCTCGGCATCACGATGCTGCCCACCCCGCCCTCACCGGCTGGCACGGCCACGCGCGGCCGTTCGACTTCACCGTGGACTACACCCCGGCCCCGGGCATCGAGCGGTTCCGCGTCGGCACCCCGCAGCTGCTGTCGGTGGCCGGACTCGAGGCGAGCCTCGACATCTGGGACGACGTCGACCTGGAGCTCCTCCGCGAGAAGAGTCTGCGGCTGACCGAGCTCTTCATGTCACTCGTCGACACCCGCCTCACACCGCGCTGGGGCATCGAGCCGGTCACGCCTCGCGAGTCCGCCCGCCGTGGCAGCCAGGTCTCCCTCCGACACGAAGACGGCTATGCGGTGATGCAGGCGCTGATCGAGCGCGGAGTGATCGGCGACTTCCGCGCCCCCGACCTCATCCGCTTCGGGTTCACACCGCTTTACACCTCCTACACCGACGTGTGGGATGCGATCGACGCGCTGGAAGACGTGCTGCACAGCGAGATCTGGCGTGAACCTCGATTCGCTCGCCGCGGCACCGTCACCTGAGACACCGTCACCTGAGAGCACGGTCACCTGAGAGCACGGTCACCTGAGAGCACGGTCACCTAGTCGCACACCTGCATGACTGCTGCCCGGATGGATGAACGGACTGATGTGCCGAGTCATGCATCCGTGTAGGAGTCATGCATTCGCCCCAGGCGTCAGGCTCCGTCGCCGGCAGCCTCGGTCGCCGCCGCGTCGAGCAGTGCGATGACCCCGTCGCGCACGTGGTTCAGGTGCGACTCGAGCACGCGCAGAGCCTCGTCCACATCTCCAGCTGCCACGACGTCGATCAGCTCACCGTGGGAGTGGTCATGTGCGCCGGGAGAGACCAGACGCCAGCCGAGCACGTAGCGTCCGAGCTTGAGCCGCAGCTGCTCGATCATCTCCCACATCACCGGCCGGGCCTCGGCGTCGTAGAGCGTCGCGTAGAACTCGGTGCGGGCCTCGACGAACTCGCCGCCCTCCGAGATGTCGTCCGCCGTCTTCGCGAGCTCCCGCAGCCGGCTGACCCGTTCCAGGGTGATCTCCTCCATCGCCAGGCGCAGTGCGTCCTTCTCGAGCAGCGTGCGCAGGTGGTAGACCTCGGTCGCCTCCTGCACCGAGAGTGCCCGCACCATCGCGCCGCGGCGGGCATGGAAGACCACGAGGCCGTCGGCCTCCAACTGGATCAGGGCGGAGCGGATCGGCAGTCGCGAGATGCCGATGGACTCGGCCAGGGTCTCCTGTCGCAGCTTCATCCCCGGAGGCAGGGTGCCGTCGAGGATCGCATCGCGGATGATGTCGTAGGCCATCGCTCCGACGGACCGGTATCCGGCTCCATGTCGCTGCGCGAGCTTCTGCAGAGCCTCGGCCCGTTCCTTGGGCGACGCGGCGTTCCCTGATTGCACCATGGGAGCGAGAGTATCGGATCATCCCGGCCAACTCTGCATTCTGGATCCAAAATCACCTCGCGTCGCGGGACCACTGCCGCGCCTCGGCGTGCGCACGCCGGGGCGCCCGGGACGCATGTCGGGCCGGGCACGCCGAGTCCACCCGCGGGGGGACGAGGATCACCCCGCGGGAGGATGCCCCGGCACCCTCGACCCGGCAGGCTCGAACTGTCGATCGTGTCGCCGAAGCTCAGTCGCCTCTCGTCGCGCTGAGCCGGAGCCACAGGATCCGGTTCAGAGTGACGAGGGTCGGGTGACCACAGGCGGCTTCCGCGTCGCGCGCGTGCTTCTCGGCCTGCCGCAGCGACCCAGCCGAAAGCACCTCATCGCTCCATGTCGTTCCTCACACGCAGCAGTCTCAAGAACCGCCTGATCCTCTCTCTCGCGACGCTCGCCGTCGTCGTCCTCGGCCTGATATCGATGGGTTCCCTCAAGCAGGAGCTGATGCCCTCGCTGCAGGCTCCGATGGCGTTCATCTCCGCACAGTCGCAGGGCCTGGCACCCGAGGAGATGGCGAGCAGCGTGACCGAGCCGCTCGAACAGGCGGTTCGAGCGGTTCCCGGCGTGACGAGCGTGACCTCGACGACATCGAGCGGCAACGCGCAGGTGCTCGTCGAGTGGACCTTCGGCGAAGACGACGAGGAGACGCTGCGCACCATCCGCAGCGCGGCCGAGTCGCTGAAGCCGAGCTTCCCCTCGGACACGGAGGTCAGCGTCGCGTCCGGCGGTGCGGGCGACCTGCCGGCCATGGCACTGAGCGCCGGCACCAGCGGCGACCAGGAGGCGTTCGGCGATGCGCTCCAGCAGACCGTCGTCCCGGCGCTGAAGGGCGTGCCGGGTGTGCGCGACGTCACGCTCGCCGGCCAGGAGACGCAGCGCATCACGATCGACCTCCGCCCTGCCGACGTCACCCGCCTGAAGGTCGAGCCCTCGACGCTCGGACCGATCCTCGAAGCGCATGGCGCCGCCCTCCCGGCTGGACAGGCGGATTCCGCCGAAGGCCCCCTCTCGATCACGGTGGGGTCGCGTCTCGCGACGCCGGAAGACATCCAGGCGCTCCCGGTGCCCACGAGCGAGGGGGCCGTCACGGTCGCGGAGTTCGCCGACGTCACGGTCGAGACCGTGCCGGCGGAGACCATCTCGCGCGTCAACGGCAAGCCGTCGCTCACGCTGCAGGTGATGCCGGCACAGGGTGCCAACGTCGTCGACATCTCCCACGGCGTGAACGCCGAGCTCGACCGGCTCGCGCCGATCCTCGACGCCGAGTTCGTCACGATCTTCGACCAGGCCCCCTACATCGAGCAGTCGATCCACGACCTCTCCGTCGAGGGCGGGCTCGGTCTGCTCTTCGCGGTGCTCGTGATCCTCGCGTTCCTGCGCTCGTGGCGCTCGACGGTCATCGCGGCCGTGTCGATCCCGCTGTCGCTGCTGATCACCCTGGTGGGCCTGTGGTGGAGCGGCAACACCCTCAACATCCTCACCCTCGGCGCCCTCACCATCGCCATCGGACGTGTCGTCGACGACTCCATCGTGGTGATCGAGAACATCTCCAGACGCCGTGGTGACGGCCCGCTCACGATCGACGGCATCGTCGCCTCTGTGCGTCAGGTCGCCGGGGCCATCACCGCCTCGACACTCACCACGGTGGCGGTCTTCCTGCCGATCGCATTCGTCTCGGGCATCGCCGGCCAGCTGTTCCGACCGTTCGCGGTGACCGTCTCGATCGCGCTTCTCGCCTCGCTCGTCGTCTCGCTCACGATCGTGCCGGTGCTCGCATCCTGGTTCCTCAACAAGGCTCCGAAGCAGCGCGCCGCCGACGCAGACACGGCTCAGCCCGCGGCCGAGGGCATGACGACCGACGCGGCTCCTGCCGCCGCAGCCACCGCGGTGGCGGCAGAGGTCGCGGCTCCTGCCGCGGCGGCCGTCTCGCCGTCGCCGTCTGCCGAGAGCGACGTCCCGTCCGAGCTCGACGAGATCCACACCGCCCCCGACCGGCTGCAGCGCACGTTCATGCCGGCGTTGAACGCGACCCGTCGTCACCCCGTGATCACCCTCGTCGCCTCCGCGCTGCTGCTCGTCGCCACGCTGGGGATGACGCCGTTCATCCAGACCGACTTCCTCGGTTCCTCCGGCCAGGCCACCCTGCAGGTCGTCCAGACGCCCCCGAAGGAAGCCACCGCCGACATGGTCGCCGCGGCCGAGCCGGTGGAGAAGACTCTCGGGAAGGTTCCGGGCATCGCCGACATCACCACCTCGATCCCGGTCCCCACTCCCGGCACCCCGGCGTCGATCACGTACGACCTCCGTCTGAAGGACGGCTCCGACGTCGCCGAGGTCGAATCGGAGGTGCAGAAGGCGCTCGACGGGCTTCCCGACAGCGGTGAGATCGACCTCGCGTCGCAGGACGCCTCGCTGGCAGGTGCCGGTGACGGCATCGACCTGCAGATCCAGGGCAACGATCCGGCAGCATTGCGCGCGGCGAGCGACCTGCTCGAGAAGCAGCTCGCCGACGCCGACGGCGTGCGCTCCGTGAAGAGCGAGCTCGCAGGCGAGCAGCCGGTGCTGCGGGTGAAGGTCGACGAACCGTTGGCCGCGCGCCTCGGCTTCGACCGCGCCACGATCGCGAAGGCCGTGCAGGAGGCACTCTCCGGCACCACGGTCGGCACGCTCATGTACGAGGGCCGCGAGCGCGACATCGTCGTGCGCACCCCTGGTGCGGCGCGCACCGCCGACAAGATCGGTGAGATCATGCTCCCGGTCACGCCCCAGCAGACCGCCGAGGCGCAGAAGGCGGCAGCGGATGCGCTCCAGGCCAAGGCGGAGGCGAAGGCCGCAGAGGCGAAGACCAAGGCCGAGAACGAACTGAACTCGCAGATCAACACCGCCACGAAGCAGCGCGCCGAGCTCGCCGGCCAGATCGGGGCCCTGAACAGGCAGCTCGCCGAGCTTTCGGCGGCACCGATCGTGCCCGAAGACCCGCTGAGCCCGGATGAGGAGGCCGTGCTCAAAGCGCAGGCCGAACGCGCCGAGCAGCTCGCGGCGCTGCAGGGTGCGATCGAGGGGGCCCAGTCCGGCGTCGCGGCGGCGGACGAGCAGATCAAGGCCCTGCGCCAGAGCCGCAGCGACGCCGCGGCCCAGCAGGCCGAGGCCGATGCCGCCGAGGCCGAGCAGAAGGCGGCCGCCGAGGTCACCGGCACGGCGATCCCGCTCGCCGCGATCGCGACCGTCGAGGAAGAGCTCACGGCGCCGACCATCACGCGCGCCGAGGGCGAGCGTCAGGTCACGCTGACCGTGACCCCGGAGAAGGGCGGGCTCGCGGCTGCCGGTCGGGCGATCGACAAGGCGATCGCCGACACCGATCTGCCGGCGGGAGTCACCTTCCTGCAGGGCGGCGCGTCCGCACAACAGGATGAGGCCTTCAGCCAGCTCGGACTGGCGATGCTGGCCGCCATCGTTCTCGTGCTGCTGGTGATGGTGGCGACCTTCCGCAACTTCCGCGGACCCCTCGTGCTGCTCATCTCGATCCCGTTCGCAGCGACCGGCGCGATCCTCGGCCTGCTCCTCACCGGAACCCCGATGGGTCTTCCCGCCCTGATCGGACTCCTGATGCTCATCGGCATCGTGGTGACGAACGCCATCGTGCTCATGGATCTCGTGAACCGCCTTCGTGGTGCGGGAGCGAGTCTCGACGAGGCGGTGGAGCATGGAACCCGCCTGCGCCTGCGCCCGATCCTGATGACGGCGGCCGCGACCGTGTTCGCGCTCGTCCCGATGTCTCTCGGGCTGACCGGCGGCGGAGTGTTCATCTCGAAGCCGCTGGCGATCGTCGTGATCGGCGGCCTGGTGTCGTCGACGCTGCTGACTCTGGTTCTGGTCCCGGTTCTCTACACGCTCGTGGAGCGCAGTAGGGAACGCCGGATCGCCAAGCGCGCCGCGCGACGAGCCCGGCGCGAGGAGCGTCGTGCCGCTTCGGCCGAGACGTCGACGGACATCTTCGAGGTCACGTCCGAGAAGCCGTAGCCCCGAGGCACGGCGACGTGCGGCACATGTCGGGAGAATCGGGCGGATCCCCTGCGGACCCACCCGATTCTCCCGACTTCCGCGCTTTCTCCAGGCATCCGTGCCGGGGTACGGGATCGGGGCGCTGGCTCAGGGGTGGGTTCAGCGGCCGCGCGACGCGGCCGCCTGGATCAGCTCGGCGAGGTCACCGGGACGGCTCCACATCGGCCAGTGCCCCGTGGGCAGGTCGACGACGTCGAGGTGGTCGAGCATCGCGACCTCGGCGAACATGGGATGACCGGCGCGCGCGAGTTCGAGCAGCTGTGCACTCGGAATCGAGCAGCAGATGAGGGTGGTCGAGATCGCGCGTCGCTCGTCGTTCGTGAGCTCGACGGGCTGACGCAGCACGGGCCCGGGCTCGGGAACGGCCCGCTCGCGGAAGCGCTCGAGCACCTCTGCACTCAGGCCTTCGAGGCTCGCCTGCTGTCCCAGCACCTCGAAGGGCGGAAGCGGAAGCTCCTCCGCGTCGTCCGGAAGGTCGGGCGCGAACACGCTCCCGGCGGCCACCGGGCCGGAGTCGATCCACACCACGCGTGCGATCAGGGCGGGGTGTCGGTCGAGCACGAGACTCACGGGGGCGTTCGCCCCGCTGTGCGCGACGATGATCGCGGGCTGCTGCTCCGAGACGCCGAGCCGGCCGACCTCGTCGAGAATCGCGTCGGCCTGGTCATCGAGCGTCTTCGCCGCCCGCGCGGGGTCGGTCGCGTCGAGACCCGGCAGCGTCATCGCGACGGCGCGAGACCTGTCGGCGCCGAGGCTTTCGAGGACCTCGTCCCACGCCCAGGCACCCAGCCAATGGCCCGCGATGAGAAGGATGGTCGGAGTGCTCGTCGTGTGTGTCATACCCCCATGCTGCTCCGCACTGTGGACAGGTGTGTGTCACTATTCATGTCATGAATTCCCCACGGATCGAACGATGAAGCGCGCAGAGCGTCTGCATGCCCTCTCCGAGATGCTGCGCCGCAGCGGGTCGCGGGGGACGTCGGCCGAACGCCTGGCCCGCGAGTTCGAGGTGTCCGTGCGCACGGTCAAGCGCGACCTGGCGGCCCTCGAGCGCGGTGGAGCACCGCTGTGGTCACGCCCCGGTCCGGGTGGCGGCTATGGACTGGCGGTGGGGGCATCGCTGCCGCCCGTCTCCCTCTCCCCTGCGCAGGCCGTGGCACTGCTGGCGGCCGTGGCTGCCTCACCCGATGCGCCCTATGCGGATCTGGCCGCGGCCGGCGTGCGGAAGATCCTCGACGTGCTCGATCCCCGCACCCGTGCGCGAGCCGACGAACTCGCCCACCGCGTCTGGGTCGACGCGTCACCCACCCCCTCACGTGCGATCAGATCGGCACTGGAGGAGGGCATGGCGGAGCAGCGGGTGGTACGCATCCGTTACACCGCAGGAGACGGGAGCACCACCACCCGTGATGTCGAACCCGTGCTGTTCGCCTCCACGAACGGCCAGTGGTATCTGGTCGGATGGTGCCGACTGCGCGACGCCATGCGGTGGTTCACCGTGTCGCGTGTCGAGAGGGCCAGCGTGACCGCGACGGCGTGCAGCGGCCACACCGTCGATGAGGTCGGCGAACCCCCGGCGAACGCCCGACCGGTGCACGGTCGGAACGGGTGAGGCGGCGCCGATCACCCTCGGAATGCAGAACGCCCCCTGTCCCGAAGGACAGGGGGCGTTCTCGACGTGCCTTACTTGGCGGCGACGACCTGCAGCGTGATCACTGCGGTGACGTCGTCGTGCAGACGCACGGTCGCTTCGTGCTCACCGGTCACCTTGATGGGCGACGGGATGTGCACCTTGCGCTTGTCGATCGAGCCCAGGCCGGCGGCTGCGACAGCATCCGCGACGTGGTCGGTCTTGACGGAGCCGAAGAGACGACCCTCCTTGCCGGCCTTGACCGTGAGGCGCACCTTCGTGCCCTCGAGAGCGTTCTTCAGTGCGACAGCGTCGTCACGATCGTGGATCGCGCGTGCCTGACGCGCGGCCTGGATCGATGCGACCTGCTTTTCGCCACCGCGGGTCCACGCCGTAGCGAAGCCCTGCGGGATGAGGAAGTTGCGGGCGTACCCGTTCTTGACCTCGACCACGTCACCGGCGCTACCGAGCCCGGCGACCTCGTTCGTGAGAATCAGCTTTGCCATCTCGATACCCCTTACCGGCCGGCGCCAGCGTAGGGCAGGAGCGCCATTTCGCGCGCGTTCTTGATCGCCGTGGCGATCAGACGCTGCTCCTGCACCGAGACACCGGTGATACGACGGGCACGGATCTTGCCGCGCTCCGAGACGAACTTGCGAAGGGTGGCGACATCCTTGTAATCGATGACACCGACCCGGATGGACTTCGCGGGAGCGGTGGGCTTGCCACCCTTCCGCGGCTTGCGGCGGTCGCCGCTCGACTTTCCAGCCATAGTTTTTCCTTAGTGATGAGCGGATGCCGGCCGTGCAGGCCGGATCCAGAAGTTGTTCAGAACGGGGTGTCGTCGCCGAAGCTGCCGGGAGTGCTCCAGGCATCCGCGCTGGTCGACGAACCGGGCGTGGACCACGGCTCCTCCGACACCTGCTGCTGCGCGGGACGGGACTGTCCACCGCCACCGGCACCGCCGGCACCGCCGGTCGAGGCCGCACGGGTGACCTGCGCGGTCGCGTACCGGAGCGAGGGGCCGATCTCGTCGACCTCCAGCTCGATCGCGGTGCGCTGGTTGCCCTCGCGGTCCTGGTAGGAGCGCTGACGCAGACGGCCCTGCGCGATGACGCGCATGCCCTTCGTCAACGAACCCGCCACGTGCTCGGCGAACTCGCGCCAGACGGATGCACGGAGGAACAGCGCATCGCCGTCCTTCCACTCATTCGCGGCACGGTCGAAGTTCCGAGGCGTCGATGCGATGGTGAAGTTCGCCACCGGCAGCCCGTTCTGCGTGTAGCGCAGCTCGGGGTCGGCCGTGAGGTTTCCCACCACGGTGATGACGGTTTCGCCGGCCATGAGACTTAGGCCTTCGCAGCCTTGGCGGCCTTGCGGGCAGCCTTCTCTTCGGAGCGCTTGGCCTCGGAGGCGATCATCGCCTGAGCCTCTTCAGCGCGGAGCACCTTGGTGCGCATGATCTGCTCGTTCAGCTTCAGCTGACGGTCGAGCTCCTGCGTGGCGGCGCTGGTCGCGGTGAAGTTGACGACGGCGTAGATGCCCTCGGTCTTCTTCTGGATCTCGTATGCGAGACGGCGCTTTCCCCAGATGTCGACGTTCTCGATAGAGCCACCATCGTTGGTGATGACCTTCAGGAACTTGTCGAGCGTCGGGGCGACCTGGCGCTCGTCGATCTCGGGGGTCAGAATGACCATGAGTTCGTACTGGTGCGTCACTTACCCACCTCCTTCGGACTAGAACGGCTCTCGGGACTTTCCCGGGAGCAGGAGGGTGTGTGCACGTGCCCGCCTCTGGAATCCCGAATGGACGCCGCAAGGCAGACAACCTCGACAGTCTAGCGGAATCACGCGTCCGCCGCGAATGACGCCCGACACCACGACTGCGGCTCGCGAGAACCTCTGCGACGTTTGGCATGCTGGGACGAGTGCCCGATGACGGTCATCGGGCATCTCGACCTGAGGGGGGACGCGATGCGCGTCAACAAATGGGGGGTCGGCGTCATTCTCGCCGCCGCCGTGCTGCTCACGGGATGTGCAGGGGGCGGATCGGACACGACAGCCGAGAAGAAGCCCGACTCCGGGGCATCGCAGGAGGCGGAAGCGCCGAAGACGGACTGCCCCGAGCTGAAGGAGGGCGCGACCGTCGACGGCTCCACGCTGGCGGAGTGCGTGACGGCGGCGATGACCGACACCGCCGGATTCTCGGCGACGATGACGACTCTGGGCATGGAGTCGACCACCCGCTACAACCCGGCCGACAAGGCCGTCGAGACCAGCACCAGCTTCGGCTCGGTCATCGTGATCGGCGACGACGCCTGGGTGAAATCCACCACCGGCGAGTGGCAGGTCGCCGACGAGAACTCGACCGACCAGGAGATCAGCACGCTCAGCACCGCCGCGAAGGCCGTCGACGCCTCCGACCCGATGGGCGTGGCCGACACGCTCTCCGGCGAATACGCGGTCACCGGCACGGGCTCGCGCCTGGGCCAGGACGTGTACCTGCTCAGCGGCACGACCGAGTCGCAGGGATCGACCGTCACGATGCTCTTCGAGGTCACGAGCGACTATGTGGTGCTCGCGGCCAACGCGTCCACTGAGGTCGAGGGCCAGAAGATCGAGAGCGTTCAGGAAGTCACCGAGTGGGACGTGAAGCAGGACATCGTCGCACCGCTCTGACGCCGGTGACCCGTGCGGGCCGGGGCTGCAGCCTCGGCCCGCACGGTCCTCTCACGGCCGGCGGGCGCTCGGAGCACACGCGCGAGCGGAGCACGGGTGAGCGCGGAGAGTTCTCAGTACATGACGGGCGGGATCTCCGCCCACACCGTGCGGTCGTCGACCGACGGGGCGGCGGGGATGCGACCCGCGCCGTCGGGCTCGGGGATCGCCGCGAGCAGCGCCTGCGTATAGGGATGCCGCGGTGCGGCCCAGAGCTGATCGGTCGGACCCGACTCGAGCACGCGTCCGCCGAACATCACGAACGTGCGGTCGGCGATGCGGCGGACCACGGCGAGGTCGTGCGAGATGAACAGCATGCCCGCTCCCGACTCCGCCACCAGGTCGCGCATCAGGCCGGCGACGCTCGTCTGCGTGGACGCATCGAGCGCTGAGATCGGCTCATCCGCCACCAGGAGCGAGGGGCGAGCGGCCAAGGCCCTGGCGATCGCGATGCGCTGCTTCTGCCCGCCCGAGAACTGATGCGGGAAGCGGCTGCTCACGGTGGTCGGCAGACCGACGCGCTCCAGCCACTCGTCCACGGTCGATCCTTCGGCGCCACGGGCGCGGGCGGTGGCGATGCCGTCGGCGATCTGGTCGCCGACCCGGCGCCGCGGATTCAGCGAGGTCGCCGGATCCTGGAACACCATCTGGATGCCGGTGAGGGCGATCGAGCGACGGCGGATGCCGAGCGGCGACACCGGAGCATCGCGGAACAGCACGGTCCCTGCGGCGGTCTTCTCGATG
This sequence comes from Microbacterium sp. Cr-K32, assembly GCF_000708345.1. NCBI lineage: Bacteria > Bacillati > Actinomycetota > Actinomycetes > Micrococcales > Microbacteriaceae > Microbacterium > Microbacterium sp. Cr-K32. The sequence continues at coordinate 141,612 of NZ_JARD01000029.1, forward strand.
CCGACGACGGCACGGGCGAGACTGGACTTGCCGCTGCCGGACTCGCCCACCAGGGCCACGGTCTCCCCGGCGGCGACGCTGATCGACACGCCGTTCACGGCGATCACCGGCGGATTGCCCGGGTAGCGCACGACCACGTCCTGCGCATCGAGGACGGAGACCTCACTCATCTGCGGCCTGCCCTTCCGGTGCCTCGTCGATGCGCGACCCCGGCAGGGCCGCGAGCAGCATGCGCGTGTACTCGTGCTGGGGATCGCGGAACAGCGTCTCGCGATCGGCGAGCTCCACGATCCGGCCGTCCTTCATGACGGCGACCCGGTCGGCGATCGCGCTCATCACGCCCAGGTCGTGCGTCACGAGCAGCACGGCCAGGTTGCGTTCGACCGCCAGGTCGCGCAGCAGCTTCAGGATGCCGGCCTGCACCGTGACGTCGAGAGCCGTGGTGGGCTCGTCCGCCAGCAGCACCTCGGGGTCGCAGGCCAGGGCGCATGCGATCGCGATGCGCTGACGCTGGCCGCCGGAGAACTGGTGCGGATAGCGCTTCAGTGCCTCGGCGGGGTTCGGCACCTGCACGGTCTCGAGCAGCTCGACCGCCCGCGCCCGTGCGGCGGCGCCCTTGAGTCCGAGGTGCACGCGCATGTGGTCGGTGAGCTGGCGTCCGACCGGCAGCTGCGGGTGCAGAGAGGCCGACGGATCCTGGAAGACCATGGCGATCCGCTTGCCGCGCACCCGGTTGAGGGCGAGACGGCGCAGTCCCACCAGCTCTTCGCCGCCGAGCAGGATCGACCCGCCGGTCCGCGCCTGCCGCGGGAGCAGCCCCAGCACGGCGAGCGAGGTGAGCGTCTTGCCCGAGCCCGATTCCCCGGCGAGGCCGTGGATGCGACCGGCCTCGAGTTCGAGCGAGACACCCTTCACGAGCGGGCGTCCGATGTCGATCGTCAGGTCGCGGATGCTGAGCGTCGATGTCTGCTGCACGGCAGCGCTCTGCGCGCTCATGCGGCCACCCCCGTCGCGGAAGCCTTGTGATCGGCTGCCTTCTCGTGCGTGATCTCGGCCGTGGGGTCGAGCACGTCGCGCATCGCGTCTCCGAGGAAGTTGAACGCCAGCACCACGGTCAGGATCGCGAGCCCGGGGAAGACCCCGAGCCACCAGGCGTCGAAGTTCTGCATCGCGCCCGAGATCATCGAACCCCACTCCGCGGTCGGCGGCTGCGCGCCGAGACCGAGGAAGGAGAGGCCGGAGAGGAGCAGGATCGCCGCACCGATGTCGAGCGTCGCGAGCACCAGGACGGGGCCGGCGATGTTCGGGAGGATGTCGACGAACAGCGTGCGTGCCGGCGAGTGCCCGAGCAGGCGGCCCGCGATCACGTAGTTCTGACCACGGAGCCCCAACACGATGCTGCGCGTGACGCGGGAGTACTGCGGCCACGACACCACGATGGCGGCGATCACCGCGTTGAACAGCGACGGTCCGAGCGAGGCGGCGACCACCATGGCGAGGATCACGGTCGGGAAGGCCATGAACAGGTCGGTGATGCGCATCAGCGTCTCGTCGACCCAGCCGCCGAAGTATCCGGCGAGCGCACCGATGAGCGTGCCGATGATCATGGCGGCGATCACGAGCATGAGTGCCAGCGGGAGACTCACGGTGGCTCCGGTCATCAGACGCGAGAAGATGTCGCGTCCGTTGCCGTCGGTGCCCAGGAACGTGTCGATGCCCGGCGGCTGCAGACGCGGCAGCACCTGCGCGTTCGGCGGATACGGGACCCACCACTGCGCCGTGAAGGCCACGATGATCCACGCTCCGGCGATGACGGTGCCGATGATGCCCAGCGGCGTGCGCCAGGCACGGGGCCAGCGGAATCGGAAGCGCCCGGCGGGGGACGCGGCGGCGATGCGGCTCATGCGATCCTCACTCTCGGGTCGAGCACGCCGTAGAGGATGTCGACGATGAAGTTGATGAGGAGGTAGATGATGCCGACCACGAGGCCGACGCCCATGATGCCGGGCAGGTCGAGGTTGGCGGCCGAGTTGTAGGCGTAGGTGCCGAGGCCCGGCCAGGCGAACACCGACTCGACGAGCACCGTGCCCGACAGCAGTGCCCCGAACGCCACGCCCACCACCGTGAGGATCGGCAACGAGGCGCCACGCAGCACGTAGTCGAGGATCACGCGCATGGCCGGGAGGCCCTTGGCGCGTGCGGCGCGCACATAGTCGCTGCCGAGCACCTCGAGCACCGAGGTGCGGATGAAGCGGGTCAGCAGGCCGATGGTCACGAGCGAGAGCACCATGACGGGAAGAGCCAGGTGCGCGAGGGCGTCGAAGAAGCCGACGGCGTCTCCGTTCAGGAGATAGTCGACCGTGTAGAGCCCGGTCACGCGCGGCGGCGGGGTGATCGACGGCGAGATGCGACCGGAGCCCGGTGCGATGCGCAGCTCGAGGAAGAAGACGTAGAAGCTCACGAGCGCCAGCCAGAAGGTCGGCACGCTGAGGCCCACCAGCGTCACGACCCGGATGACCTGGTCGGTGACGAGTCCACGGCGGTAGGCGGCGAGCGTGCCGAGCACGATGCTGACCGCCAGGCTGACGATGATCGCCCCGATCGCGATCTCGATGGTCGCCGGCACCGCGGTGGCGAGGTCGCTGGTGACCGGGCGTCCGGTCACCAGCGACGTGCCGAGGTCCCCGCGCAGCAGGTTCCCCATATAGATGAAGTACTGCACGAACAGCGGCTGGTCGAGACCATGCTCCTTGATGAACGCATCACGCGTCGCGGGGTTCTGCGACGCACCCTCACCGAGCGCGGCCGAGACCGGGTCTCCCGGCACCAGGTTGGTGAGCGCGAACGTGACGATCGTCACGCCCACCAACAGGAGCAGGGAGGTGCCGGCCCGCCGCAGCAGGTATCCGATCAGAGGCGACCGGCGCCGTTGCGCCTGCCTCTGCACCGCCACTGTCGTCATGGGATGTCCGTTCAGCCGGCCGGCGTGATCTCGGCGATGTCCATCTCCCAGACGGAGTTGTACACCGCACCCTTCACGCTGTCCGCGGAGGAGATGTTGCGACCGGGCACGATCAGCGGGACGAACGGACCCTCGGCCTGCATCGCCTCGGCGAAGTCGGTGAAGGCGGCGGTGCGCTGGTCGGGGTCGGTCGCGGCGGCAGCACCGGCCGCGATACCGGCGATCTCCGGGTTGGCCTCGGCGGCCCAGCCGGCGCGGAGGCCGACCTTCAGGCCCGGGGCGAAAGGCAGGAAGTTCGCGGAGTCCGCGTAGTCCGGACCCCAGAACCACAGACCGAAGCCCTCGGTGCCGTTGACGTAGGCGTCGAGCTCGGTCGCGAAGGGCGCGGGGGCGAGGTCGACCGTGATGCCGGCGTCTTCGAGCTGTGCCTGCACGCGCTCGGCGAGCGGGGTGAACTCCACGCCGCCGACCGGGTAGTCGTTCGGGAACTGCAGCTTCAGGGTCTGGCCCGTGTAGCCGGCCTCTGCGAGCGCGGCCTTCGCCTTGTCGAGGTCCTGCTCCACCCCGCTATCGAGAGCACCCTCGAATCCGGGAGGGATGACGCCGGTCGCCTGCACGGAGCCGGCGCCGGCCAGCTCCAGCAGCGCGTCGTAGTCGAGCGCGTAGCGGATCGCCTCGGCGATCTTCACGTTCGCCAGGTCACCGGCGACGGCCGAGGACTGGTTCAGCAGCAGGAAGATCGTCTGGCCGGACGGAACGGAGTCGACCGTGATGTCGTCGCCGAGGCCGGCGACCTGGTCGCCGTTCAGGTCCATCGCGACCATCGAGTCGCCGCCCTTGAGGTTGGCGAGCTGGGTGGCGCTCTCCGAGACGTTGCGGACGACCACGCGCGTGTAGTCGGAGGCCTCGTCACCGTTGTACTCGTCGTTCTTGGTCAGCACGACCTGCGAGCTGAGGTCGAGGGTGTCGAGCACGAAGGGACCGGAGCCGGCGGATGCGCCGTCGAGGAACTTCTGTGCCGAGTCGGTGCCGTCGATCGCACCGCCGTTCTCGATCACGACGTCGGAGTTGACGATGCCGAGTGCCGGGTTCGCGAGGATCGCGGGCAGCTGCAGCAGCGGGGTCTCGGACGTGAACTGGATCGTCTTGTCGTCGACCTCGGTGATCGTGAGGCCGCCGAGGAGGAAGTTCGGCTTGGCGTCTTCCATGCCCTGGATGCGCTGCAGCGAGAACACGACGTCCTTCGCCTCGATCGGCGATCCGTCGGAGAAGACGCGGTCGCCCTCGAGCGTGAAGGTGAACTCGGTCGCCTCGTCGTTCTGCTCCCAGGATGCCAGGCCCGGCACCGGGGTCGAGACGTCGGAGCCCTCGAAGTCGACGAGGGTCTCGTACAGGGCCTTCGCGATCATGTTGCCGGTCGGGTCGTAGGTGTGACCCGGGTCGGTGGTCTCGATCGAGAACGCGGTGTCGATGACGAGGGAGTCGGAGCCGGACTGTCCGCCGCCCGTCGCCGAGTTCCCTCCCGAGCAACCTGCGAGCGCGAGGAGCGCGACGGCTCCGAGCGCGATGACCGGCGTGATACGGCGTGACGACATGAGGGCCTCCAGAGGCGAGGAGTACATTCGGGTGAGTCGCCACCGATGTGGACGACCGTGGATCAGATTCGCATCATATGCGACGATGTGTCCAGCAAGAGCGGGTCACCTCGACACGCTCTGTCCAGAACCTCGGATGTGAGGAACAATATGTCCAGCAAGAATGCGGAAGATCCGAAGCATTCTGGACGAAGTGCTGCCCCTTTGGACGAGACGGCGTACAGAATCCTCGAAGTCCTGCGTGATAACGGTCGTGTCTCGATCGCGGCACTCGCCGACAAGGTCGGGATCTCCCGCGCGAATGCGTACACGCGGGTCGAGTCGCTCGTGCACGACGGGGTCATCACGGGCTTCAGCGCCCGCGTCGATCAGGCGAAGGCGGGGCTCTCCATCGGCGCGCTCGTGTTCGTCACGGTGATGCCGCAGGCCTGGGCGTCGTTCCGCGAACGCGTGCTGGAGATGCCCGACGTCGAGTGGTGCGCCATCACCACCGGCGAGCACGACGCCATGCTGCTCATCCGCGCCGTCGACGTCAGCGGCGTGCACGAGTTCTCCACCGGCGTGATCGCCCAGCTGCCCGAGGTGCGCACGGTCGTGAGCGTCGTCGTGCTCGACGAGGTGATCCGCCGCCCCTACCTGCTGCCGGCGGACCTGCCGAAGCGCGACACCGAGATCCCGCTCGGGATGACGCGGTGGACGCCCGCCTCTCCCGGTCGCGACGCCCTCCCGCCGCGCTGAGGCGCCGTCACTCAGGCGCAGGCCTCAGGCGGAGATCTCCTCGCACACGCTGAGCTGCGGGAGTCCGTGCATCTCGTAGTGCTCCACGAGACGGATGCCGCCGTCGTCGGTCAGCTCCAGCTCGCTCTCACCATCGCCGGTGACGACCGTGCCGTCGGCCTTGAGCACGTGCACGAACGACACCCAGATCGTGTCACCCGTGCGGGTGCCGACGAACTTGCCGAAGGTGACCGTGTCGCCCTCGTACCCGCCCCAGATGGCGCCGTCACGTTCGAAGTACTCGAAGATGCTCGGAGATTCCGGGTCGACCGCAGAGGTCGTGGACGACACCATCCGGAATCGGCGGCCGTCGAGGGAGGGAAGGGTTGCAGTCGCAGTCACACCCTTGATTATGCCCGCCGAAACTCACCCGCAAAGTCACCCGTCGCGGGTGGTGACACCCTGGACCCGCCTGCTTAGGCTGAGCGCGAAGCGGGCTGCTCTGCTCGCCGAGAGCCGTAGGAGTCAGTATGTCCGAACCCCAGCGTTCCAGTCTTCCGATCCCTGATCTGGCCTACACGGGCACGGTCACCTACGACGCGACCGACCCGGACACGTCCTTCCCGCCGATCACGCCCGTGCGCCCGCCGAAAGATGCCCCGAACGTCCTCGTGGTGCTCATCGACGACGTCGGCTTCGGCGCGTCCAGTGCCTTCGGCGGTCCGATCCACACCCCGAACTTCGAGCGTGTGGCCGCCGCAGGGCTCAAGTACACCCGCTTCCACACCACGGCCCTGTGCTCGCCGACCCGTGCCGCTCTGCTCAGCGGACGCAATCACCACACCGTCGGCATGGGCGGCATCACCGAGATCGCGACATCGGCCCCCGGCTACAACTCCCTGCGCCCCAACAGCTGCGCGCCGCTGGCCGAGACCCTCAAGCTCAACGGCTACAACACCGCCCAGTTCGGCAAGTGCCACGAGGTGCCGGTGTGGCAGGCGAGCGCGATCGGACCGTTCGACGGCTGGCCCACCCCGGGCAACGGCTTCGAGTACTTCTACGGCTTCATCGGCGGCGAGACCAACCAGTGGTATCCGGCGATCTACGAGAACACCACGCCCGTCGAGCCGTGGGGCACACCCGAGCAGGGCTATCACTTCATGGGCGACATGACCGACAAGGCGATCGGCTGGACACGCGAGCAGAAGATGCTGGCCCCCGATGTGCCGTCGTTCACCTACTTCGCCCCGGGCGCGACGCACGCCCCGCACCATGTGCCCGCCGAGTGGGCCGACAAGTACAAGGGGCAGTTCGATCAGGGATGGGACGAGATCCGCAAGGAGACCTTCGCCCGCCAGCTCGAGCTCGGTGTCATCCCGGCCGACGCCGTGCTCACCGACCGCAGCCCCGGCATCCCCGCATGGGACGAGATGAGCGACCTGATCAAGCCCGCCCTGGCCCGACAGATGGAGGTGTACGCCGGCTTCCTCGCCTACGCCGACCATCACGTCGGTCGCCTGCTCGACGCCTATGAAGAGCTCGGCATCCTCGACGACACCCTCGTCTACGTGATCATCGGCGACAACGGCGCGAGCGCCGAGGGGTCGATGCACGGCACGACCAACGAGGGCTTCACGATCAACCACATGAACGATGTCGAGACCGAGCAGTATGTGGCCGACCACATCGACGACATCGGCACCCCGAGCTCGTACAACCACTACGCGGTGGGCTGGGCCCACGCCATGGACACCCCGTATCAGTGGACCAAGCAGGTCGCCAGCCACTGGGGCGGCACCCGCAACGGCACGATCGTCAGCTGGCCGAACGGAGGCGTGGAGAAGGGCGGCATCCGCAACCAGTTCTCGCACGTGATCGATGTCGCCCCGACGGTGCTCGAAGCCGCGGGCATCCCCGAACCGACGAGCGTGAACGGTGTGACGCAGCGCCCCTACGAGGGGACGCCGATGAACTACACATTCGCGGACGCGGAGGCCGAGGAGCGCCACATCACGCAGTACTTCGAGATGGTCGGCAACCGCGCGATCTATCACAAGGGGTGGACGGCGGTCGCGAAGCACAAGGATCCGTGGCTCGGATCGGACCACGGACTCGATGACGACCGATGGGAGCTCTACAACGTCGACGAGGACTGGACCCAGTCCCACGACCTCGCCGACCAGGAACCGGAGCGGCTCGCCCACCTGCAGCAGCTCTTCCTCATCCAGGCAGCGCGCTTCAACGTGCTTCCCCTCGACATCCGCACTGCCGAGCGGTTCAACCCCGACCTCGCCGGCCGGCCGGTGCTCTCGATGAGCGACACCCAGAAGTTCTACCCGGGCATGAAGCGCCTCAGCGAGAACACCACCATCAACATCAAGAACAAGTCGTGGACCGTGACCGCCCGCGTCGCGGTGCCCGAATCCGGAGTCGACGGCGTGCTCATCGCGCAGGGCGGCGCCTACGGCGGATGGTCTTTCTACACGAAGGACGGCCGCCTCGCGTTCGCCTACAACCTGCTCGGCATCGATGTCGACATCATCCGCTCCGACGATCCGATCCCTGCCGGCGAGCAGGAGCTGCGGGCGCACTTCGCCTATGACGGCGGCGGACTCGCCAAGGGCGGCACCGTCACCCTCTACGCGGGCGACGACAAGATCGGCGAAGGGCGCGTGCACAAGACGATCCCGTTCCAGTTCACTTTCGACGAGACCGTGGATGTCGGCTGCGACCTGGCCTCGCCGGTCTCGCCCGACTACCCGGCAGCAGGCAACGGCTTCACCGGCACGCTCGAGTGGGTGCGCATCGATCTCGGAGACGACGACCACTCCCATCTGATCGACGACTCGCACAAGCTCGCCGTCGCGATGCTCAAGCAGTAGCGGGAGGGCTTCGGGGCGGCGTGCGATCAGTGATCGCACGCCGCCCCGGTCATCTCCGCCCACTATCTCCGACCGCTATCTCCGCCCGTGGCGTCCGCGCCATTCGTCGCCGAGGAGGGCGTAGACGAGCAGGGTCGTCCACTCGTCCTTGAACCACTCGCTCTCCACGAACCGCGCCTCGCGTCGGAAGCCGAGCCTCTCGGCGACCCGCGCGGATGACGCGTTGCGCTCATCGAGCCGCGCGACGATGCGGTGCAGACCCAGGCCGTCGAAACCGAGGGCGAGGAGCGCGTCGACCGCCTCGGTCGCATAGCCCCGACCACCAGCCCGCGGGTCGAAGATGTATCCGACCTCGCCGGATCGGTCGTTCTCGCTGCGCCAGAACAGCACCACGTCGCCGACCAGGGCTCCGGACGCACGCTCCTCGACGGCGAGGGAGACAGCGTCGCCCTCCTTCGTGAACCGCGTGTTCGACCAGGTGGTGGCGATGCGCCGTTCGACGTCGGCCAGCTCCAGCGGTGGATACGGCACGTATCGCACGGCATCCGGATCCGACTTGTACACGTGCATCGCGACGGCATCGGCGGTGGCGATCGGGCGCAGGAGCAGCCGCTCCGTGCGGATCGGGTACTCGGGGGCGAACCTCGCCGGCACCGGCACCGGCACCGGCACCGGCACCGGCACCGACCCCTGCTCCGGCGCCGTCACTCGAGATCCAGGGAGAGCAGGCCGGGCAGATGCGCCGTCCTGGCACGTACCGCCAGGAGGAGATCGCCGTAGTCCGGCGTGATGCCCACGCGCGAGGAAGCGAGCAGGTGCGTCGTGGCCTTGCCGCCGGCGCGCTCGAGGCGGAGGCGCTTGACCGGGTACGCGGGCGGAGTCAGCCAGATGCGGGTGAGTTGCGAGTAGGGGGTGTCGACGCCGTCGATGCGGATGCCCTGACCGTCGACGGAGACGTGGGCGGGAATCGACCGCACCAGGCGTCGTCGCTGCACCGCCCCGATCCCGAACCCGATGGCGGCGAGTGCCGCGAACGGGGCGAGCAGGATGAGGGCCGAGAGCTCGCTCTCGACGAAACCGGGCACTGCCACGAGCAGCCCGACAGCGATCGCGACGACGAGGAACACGACAGCGGCGATGGTGATCCGCGTCGCCAGGCGCCGCTCGCCCCCGCCGTCGATCGCGAACTGCGTCGGCAGCTGGGCCCCGGCGCGCGCGGCGGCGACGGGATCGTCGAACACCGGCTGCGCGATCGGATTGAGCGTCGCCATCAGCTCGTTGAACATCGGCCTCGAATAGCCGGGGAGCTCGATCGTGATCTCCCGGTCGCCGCTGTGAACGATCAACGCACGCGTGGTGCCGCTGGGCAGTCCGTTCGTGCGGTGCTCGGTGATCTTCGCGCGGAAGGCGGTCGTCGCCCGTGCGAACGTCTCACGACTGCCCGCCTTGCCGATCTCGACCTCATGGGGACGCACCACGATCCGGATGTTGCGGAACCAGAAGAAGCCGGTGAACACGGCGATGGTCAGCGCGATCGCGACCACGAGCACCACGACGCCGCGGGTCGAGATCTTCATGGTGGCGGGCAGGAACCTCGGGAGAAGGAAGAGCGTCGCCGCAGAGAGCACCACCGAGAGCATGATCGCCCCGACGGCCGAGCGGAGCGGGTGCCTGCGGAAGACCCTCTCGCCGGACACCGCTTCGGCCTGATTCAGCATTCGGACTCTCCCCCAACCACCATCGGCTCGCGTGACGCGGTTCCTACCGTAGTGCCCGGCCCGGGACAGCACAGCACCGGGTCGGATCAGGTGCGGTCGATGCGACGACCGGCGCTCCACACGCCGCGGAATCGGCTGGCGGACCAGACCAGGACTCCGGCGAGCAGAACGGCGGCGAGCAGGACGACGATGTGGAGCAGCAGCGACAGCGGGCCCCGCTCCGGGAGCAGGAAACCGTACGGAACCCACCCGTCCGTCACGCCACGCAGGAGCACGACGATCAGCCACATCACGGGGTACGGCAACAGCAACCACAGCAGGCGCCACGGCAGGCGCGGGCGATCGCCGACCAGCAGCCAGTCGAGCACGACGACCACGGGGAAGACGACGTGCAGGACGACGCTCACCCAGGGCGGCGCCGAGCCGGTGCCCGGGACGAGCACGTTGTAGATCACGCCGACGACGATCAGGTACGCGGTCACGAGGCCGCGCAGCAGGGTGAGCCAGGACGGAGCCCGTCGGCCGCTCACACCGAGGAATCCGGTGCCGATCAGGACGCCTGCCGCGATCAGACCGGTCAGATTCGTGAAGTACCCGAAGTAGTCGAACGGATTCACGTCTCCGACGGCGATGCGCAGGGCATAGGCGTATACGAGGATCCCGACGACCGCGATGCCGATCAGAATGCGGGAGAGCTCCCACGCGGGAGCGGGCCGCAGCGCGACGGAGGATCGCGGCGCGACGGTCCTTCTCCCGGTCTCCACGCCGTCAGCCTAGAGCCGCTCTCTGCACGCCCGGTGTCCGCCGACCTGCGCGCCGCGATGTGCCGGGTAGCGTGGGGGCATGGAGTGGATGTCCGATCCCTCGGCGGGAGCGTGGCTGCGCGAGCGGCTCGACGCAGACTACGAGACCATGCACGGGGTGGTGCCCCGTGGTTTCCCTGCGTACGCGCGCATCTTCCATCCGGCGATCGCCCGGTCGCTGCCCGGCCGGACGATCCCGACGGCTGACGAGCTGGTGCGCATGCCAGAGCCCGAGCAGCGCGCGCTCATGGCGGAGTTCGTCGACGAGCCCGTCTCCTGGGCGCAGACCGCCGCGGCGTTCGGCACGGTCCTGCATCCGCTCGCGCAATGGCAGCGGATCGTGCGCACCCCGCCCGACGGCGACTGGCGCACGCGGATCGCCCCGGACGGTCGCGAGTTCACCGCCCCGATGGAGGGTGAGCTCGATCCGACCCTTCTGGCGACCATCGCCGCTCACCTCGTGGACCACACGCGGACTCCGGATTCCGGTTTCGCCGCACTCTGGGAGGGGCGAGGGGGGCTGCTGGGCTTCTTCGGTGTCACGCCTTCCCGCTCCTTCCTGACCTTCACCGACGATCCGAACCATCAGGCGATGCTCGAGCGCAGCGCGCACGACCCGTTCAACAACGTCTTCCGTCGGCCCACCTGGCAAGAGGGCATCCTCTCGCGGGAGATCTCGGAGGGGCCTCGGCTCGATCTGCCGGGGCGCGACCACGTGCTGTTCTCCGCTCCGCCGCGCGCATTCGCCGACCCGGAGTGGGTGCTGCACGTGCCGTGGCGCGATCTCCCCGCCGAGGAGCACGGATTCCCGCCATCGGGCCAGAGCCCGAGCATCCTCTGGCCCGAGGATCGTGCCTGGGTGATGGTGAGCGAGGTCGACTACGACTCGACGATCGTGGCCGGCTCGTCTGCCCTGATCGAGGCGCTCTGCGCGGACGAGCAGCTGGAGGCGCTCCCTCTTCCCGAGGGGGCCGCCCTCACGTGGGACGCCGATGCGGTGAACCGGTGACCTCCCCGCAGCCGCCCTTCGACGCGCGCCCGCTCACCGATGCGGTGGATCCCGCTGCGGTGCGCGCCTTCGCCGCGGAACTCCGTTCGCGACCGACGGGCGGCGTGACGGCGTCCACGGTCATCGGCATCGTCGCGGCAGCGATCTTCGCGGTCGTGATGCTCCCGCTCCTCGTCGGCGTCACCCTGAGTCTGGCGTCCTTCGGCGACTCGCCCGCCGCCGCGGCGATCCCCCTCGTGCTGATCGTGCTCCTCCTCGCCGCGGTGGGAGTGATGATCTGGTCGGGCGTGCGCAACGCGCAGGCCCGGCGATATCGACTGCACAGCTTCGCCCAGGCGAACGGAATGACCTACGAACCGAAGGTCGCCGACCCACCCCTGCCCGGCATGATCTTCCATCTCGGCCGCGCACGGCAGTCCACCGATCTGATCCGCGGCACCCGCCCGCGCTTCGTCGAGTTCGGCAACTACCAGTACACGGTGCAGTCGGGAAAGAACTCCACGACCTACCGGTGGGGATACGTGGCCGTGAAGCTCGACGTGCCGCTGCCGAACATCGTGCTCGACGCCACGGGCAACAACGGCTTCGGCTCGAACCTGCCGGCATCGTTCCAGCGAAGCCAGCGCCTGTCCCTCGAGGGCGACTTCGATCGGCACTTCACGCTCTACTGCCCTGAGGGGTACGAACGCGATGCCCTCTATCTCTTCACGCCGGACATCATGGCGAGGTTCATCGACAACGCCGCCGAGCTCGACGTGGAGATCGTCGACGACTGGCTGTTCCTCTACACGCAACGGAAGGTCTCGACCCTCGATCCCGCCACCTGGGCCTGGCTCTTCGGCACCGTCGGAGCCCTGCTGACGAAGTTCGATCAATGGACGCGGTGGCGCGATGAGCGGCTCGTGGCCGAGACCGGATCGCTCGCCTCGGCTCCGGCGCCGACTCCCTCATTGCCGTTCGCTCCCCCGGCCGGGCTGCTCACCCCGCCTCCCGGCGTCGCGCCGCAGGGCCGACGCCTCAAGCGCGGCGGCACCTGGGTGCCGGTCGTCATCGTGATCGCGGTCATCGGCTTCTGGATCGTCAGCCGACTGTACTGAACCCATTCCACGGAGCCGACGGAATCGAGGCCGACGTAACAGAGCCGACGGAACAGAGCCGACGGAACGAGCGGGGCTGCGCCGACGGGCTGAGAGAGGCGGAGGGCCGAGTGTGGGGGTGGGTGCCGGCTGGGGACCGAGCTCCCACCCCATCCCCCCTCGGGATCGAAAAGAGATCCACTCTCCCTCCGCATGACGGCTGAGCCGCCCCGCCCACGGTCAGCTGGGGACTGACGCTGCTGGGCGTATGGCCAAATGGTATACCGGGCGAGGTTGCAACCCGTTGCATCCATTCGGGCGAATGCGCTTACCCGCGGTCCTCGCGAGGGAGGTAGCCCGCCAAGAACAGATCGACGGCTCTGGCCACCGGTGGCTCACCTGTCTCCACACCCAAGAGGCCGGCGTTCAAAGGTGCGCCCACGACCAGCCAAGTGAACTCGCTCGCGAGTGCGTCGGCGTCGTCGACGGTCAGGCCGTGCGCGTCGGAGAGATCGATCATCGCGTCTGCGAGATTGCGGATGTTCGCGTCCCAGCTCTGCGCCAGGTAGTCCCTCGCGACCTCCGGATGCGCGGCCGCTTCGGCGATGACCAGTCGACGCATCGCCACCACCGGCGCGCTCAGCATCCCGGCTCGCATCGTCTCGCCGAGTGCGACGAGCCCCTCCCTCAGGTCGGGATGCGCCCTCACCGCTTCGAGAGCCGGTCTCATGGCATCACGGCCGGCGAGCGCCCAATGCCGGACGACGGCGGCATACAGCGCCGACTTCGACGCATGCTCCCGATAGAGGGACGCCTTCGAGATGCGGGCGCGCTTGGCGACCTCGTCCATCGATGCCCCCGCGTATCCGAACTCGAGGAAGACATCACGGGCGGTATCGAGCAGCGCTTCGCCCGTGCGACCGGCCGGACGTCCAGGCGTTCGAGTCATCGCGGTCATGTCGTTCAGTTTAGTACTTGACAGTTTCCCCTGTCGGGCATACTTTGAGTACCAACAAGTACTAAAGGAGGCCGACATGATCGTTCCGGCAATCGCCCTCGCCACGGTGGCATCGTTCATCGCGAGCGCTCTGCTCTACGCCGTGCCCCCGGTCTCGGCGCTCATCTCTCGGACGAGCACTCCCCGACCCGGCCTCCCCGTCGCCGCACAGATGGCATCGGTGGCCCTGCGCAGCCTCATCGTCTCCTGCCTCGTGGCCGGGCTGATGATCGCAGCCGGCTGGCACGGCGCCGGTTCCGGGTCGCTCCTCGGACTGGCGCTGTGCACACTCCCTCTCGTCCTGCTCATGGGCGGCGTCGTGCACGAGAACACCGCGCTGTCGGCAGCGGGCGTGCACCTGCTCGACTGGATCCTCAAGCTCGTCATCATCGGAGCGATCGTCGGATCGTTCGTCTGACCGAAAGGAGAGGCACATGAGCAGCCCCCTCGACATCACATTCACGGCCACCCTCGGAAAGGTTCGCGAAGGCGACACCTGGACCTGCGTGCAGCTGGATGACTCCGCGACCATCTTCGGCACACGAGGACTCGTCAAGGTCGCGGGCACCATCGACGGCGAGCCCTTCCGCGGCGCCTTCATGGCGCTCGGCGACGGCACCCACAAGCTCCCGGTCGCCGCCCCCATCCGCACGCGCATCGGAAAGGGCGACGGCGACGAGGTGACCGTGCATCTCACCGAGCGCCTCAACGGCTGAAGCAGGTCCTCAGCGGGCCGACCAGCCGCCGTCGATCGTGTAGCTCGCCCCGGTGACCATCCCCGCAGAGTCACCCGCGAGCCACAGCGCGAGCGAGGCGACCTCGCTCGGCTCGACGAGCCTCTTGATGGCGGACTCGGTGAGCATCACGGTCGCGAGGACCTCTTCCTCGGGGATCCCGTGCACGCGGGCCTGATCGGCGATCTGCTTCTCGACGAGGGGCGTGCGCACGTAACCCGGGTCGATGCAGTTGCTCGTCACACCTCGGGGCCCGCCCTCCAGCGCCGTCACCTTCGACAGCCCCTCCAAGCCGTGCTTCGCTGCGACGTACGCCGCTTTGTAGGCGGAGGCGCGCAAGCCGTGCACGCTCGACACGTTGATCACCCGTCCGAAGCCCCGGTCGTACATTCCGGGGAGGGCGGCCCGGATGAGCAGGAACGGCGCCTCGAGCATGAGCCGCAGGATGAAGGAGAACCGCTCCGGCGCGAAGTCCTCGATCGGGCTCACGTGCTGCACTCCCGCATTGTTGACGAGGATGTCGACGTCGATGCGGGCATCGGCCAGCGCCCCGAGGTCGGAGAGGTCAACGTGCCACGCCTCTCCGCCGATCTGCGCCGCGAGCGCCTCGGCGGCCGCACGGTCGACATCGGCGACCGTGACCCGGGCGCCCGCCGAAGCGAGCTCACGGGCGCAGGCCGCCCCGATGCCGCTCGCCCCACCCGTGACGAGCGCCCTGCGTCCGTGCAGATCGGTCATGTCGTACTCCTTCGCATATCAGGCCGCGGCCGCACGGGCGGCATCGGCGTCATCGATGGCCTGCAGCGAGATGCCCTTCGTCTCGCGCAACGACACCACGGCGATGGCGGTCACGACGCAGGCGATGACGATGTAGATCGCGATCGGCAACCAGGATCCGAAGTCGCGCAACCACTGGATCGCGAGGATCGGGGCGAGCGAGCCGGCGAGGATCGCGGTGACCTGGGAGCCGAGGGAGACGCCCGAGTACCGCATCCGCGTGGGGAACAGTTCCGCCATCACCGCCGGCTGCGGGGCGTACATGAAGGCGTGGAAGCAGAGCCCGATGGTCACGGCCAGCACGATGAGGACCGGGTTGAGGGTGTCGAACATCGGGAAGGCGAAGAACGCCCAGGTCGCGCTGAGGATCGCGCCGGTGAGGTAGACGGGCTTGCGCCCCCACCGGTCGGCGAGACGCCCCAGCTGCGGGATGATCGCGAAGTGCACGACGTGCGCGATGAGCAACGCGAGCAGCAACTGACTCGTGTCGTATTCATGCACCGTCTTCAGGTAGACGATCGTGAAGCTGACGACGATGTAGTAGACGATGTTCTCGGCGAAGCGGATGCCCATCGCCTGCAGGATGCCCTTCGGATAGCGGCGCAGCACCTCGACGACACCGTACGACGTGGCCTTCTCCGCCTCGACCTGCGCCTTGGCCTCGAGGAAGATCGGCGCCTCTTCGACGTGACGGCGGATGTAGAAGCCGACCAGCACGATCACCGCCGACAGCCAGAAGGCGATGCGCCAGCCCCATTCGAGGAAGGCGGCCGAGCTCATCACCCATGAGCTCACGAGCAGCACGAGGGTGGCGAGCAGGTTCCCCACGGGCACGGCGGCCTGGGGCCAGCTCGACCAGAACGAACGCGAGCGGTCGGGGCTCTGCTCGGCGACCAGCAGCACGGCGCCGCCCCACTCCCCGCCCACGGCGAAGCCCTGGAGGAAGCGCAGCGCCACCAGCAGGGCGGGCGCCCAGTAGCCGATGCTCTGGAACCCGGGGAGGCACCCCATCAGGAACGTCGCTGCGCCGACGATGATGATCGTCGCCTGCAGGGTGGGCTTGCGGCCGAACCGGTCGCCGATCTGCCCGAAGACGATGCCGCCGAGCGGACGCGCGATGAATCCGATCGCGTAGGTGACGAAGGCCGCGATGATCCCGTCGAGGGGAGAACCGGTTGCGGGGAAGAAGTAGGTGCCGAACACCAGGCTGGCCGCGGTGGCGTAGAGGAAGAACTCGTACCACTCCACGACCGTGCCGGCCATGGAGGCCGCGACGACCCGCTTCAGCTTCGAGTTCGGGGCGGAGGGGGCGGTGGGGGCCGCGCTCACTGAGGATGTCATGTCTGTCTCCTTCGGGTGTCGCCGGTGACACCCGCGTCCCAGTGTCGAGCACGGCGGTCTCTGCAACAACGCCCAGTGCTGCACATCGACTGTGCATAATTGCAGAATGGATGCTGTCAAGCGGCCTCGCGCCGACGACCTTCTCGTGCTCCTCGCGGTCGCGCGCACCGGACGCTACACGAGTGCCGCCGCGCATCTGGGACTCGATCACACGACCGTCGCCCGCCGTATCGCCGCCCTCGAGGACGTGCTCGGCGGACGCGTGGTCGCACAGTCGGCGACGGGGTGGGAGTTGACCGACCTCGGCCGGTCCGCCGCAGAGACGGGAGGCCGGATCGAAGCGGCGCTGTCGCAGCTCGACGGCGGCACCGAACCGCCGGATCCGATCTCCGGCGTCGTCCGCATGTCGGCGACAGACGGATTCAGCGCCTACATCGCGGCCCCCGCGGTCGCCGCGCTGCGCAGGGACCATCCGCGACTCACGGTCGAGATCGTCGCGGCGACCCGGCGCGCCGCCGAGCATCGCGCCGGTCTCGATCTCGAGGTCGTGGTGGGGGTGCCGCAGACGCGTCGTGCGCACGCCGTGAAGCTCGGCACCTACACGCTGGGAATGTACGCGTCCCGCGACTACCTCGATCGGGTCGGAACGCCGAGCACCGCTGCCGAGTTGGAGCAGCACCAGCTGGTGTACTTCGTCGATTCGATGCTGCAGGTCGATGCCCTCGACCTGCCTCGCCGACTCGTGCCGCGCATGCAGGACGGCCTGACCTCCACCAACGTCTTCGTGCATGTCGAGGCCACGCGAGCAGGCGCCGGCATCGGCCTCCTCCCCTGTTTCGCGGCAGACCGCCACCACGACCTCGTGCGGCTGCTGCCCTCGGTGTTCGCCGAGAAGCTCCCCTACTACCTGGTCGCTCGTCCCGAGTCGCTGCGCCTGCCCGCCGTCTCCGCTCTGGCCGCAGCTCTGCGCGCGCAGACGCGCGCGTCGAGGGCGATGCTCGACGGCGCGAGCGACTGAGCACCGCCTGTGTGACCCCGGGTGACGAACCCGACCCCGCCCCCTTCTGCATGCAAGAGAATTGAAAGCGATGTCTGAACGCGAAGAACACACCCACTGGCAGGCCGAGCGCCGCGCCGCCGTCACGTCGCCGACCGGCAACCTCGCCCTGATCGAGACCCGCTGGACCGGTGAGCGCCCCGATGTCGAGGCCGAACAGCGCGCCGCGGCCGACACGGTGACCGTGACGCCGATCGAGCGCACGAACATCGAAACGGGTCAGGCGGAGCACGGGCTGCGCGTCTGGGATGCCGACGCCCCCGCCATCCGCGCCTTCGACCGCATCGACACCTACGATTACGACCCGGCGTGGGTGCTCGAGGGACACTTCACCCCGGTCTCCGGTGATCGACGCGTGTCGTTCGAGCACATCCGCGACAACGGCGGCACCCGTGATCTGGTCGTCCCTGGCGACATCCGCCTCGAGCTCGACGGCCAGGAGTACACCCTCGCCGCGTTCGACGACGGCGGCACGCTGTTGCTCGTGTTCGGCGACGAGACGAACGGCTCGGAGACCTACGGATCCGGTCGCTTCCTGTTCGTGCAGCTGCGCGACGACGAGGGCTCCGTCGTCCTCGACTTCAACCGCGCCTTCGTGCCGCCGTGCGGATTCAGCGCCCAGTACAACTGCCCGCTGCCGCCGGCATCCAACCGCTTCCCCCTGCCTATCCGAGCAGGCGAGAAGAACGTCGTGTTCCGCGACGGCTTCGACATCTACGCGGCGTGACGCCGCACTCACTCACCCTGGAGTACTCATGAGAAGAACCCGCATCCTCGGCGCGCTCGGCGCCGTCGCCACGCTCGCCCTCGTGGCCGGCTGCGCGTCGGGCACGAGCAACGACGCCACCGCGAGCGAAGACGCCACGATCCTCATCGGGTCGCTGTACGAGCCCACCAACCTCAGCAACACGCAGGGCGGCGGCCAGGGTGTGACCGAGGCGCTGACCGGCAACGTCTACGAGGGCCTGTACCGGCTCACGGACGACGGCGAGGTCGAACCGCTCCTCGCCGAAGACGCCCAGGTGTCCGACGACGGCCTGACCTACACGATCACGCTGCGCGACGACGTGACCTTCCACTCGGGCGACCCGCTCACCTCCGCCGACGTGAAGTCGAGCATCGAGGCCGTCACCGCCGAAGACTCCGTGTCCGCCCGCAAGTCGAGCTTCACGACCATCGCCGACATCGCCACCCCCGATGACAAGACGGTCGTGTTCACGCTGTCGGAGCGCTCGATCTCGTTCCTGTACAACCTCAGCTACGTCTGGATCGTGAACGACGAGGCCGGCGACATCACGTCGTCCGAAGACGGCACCGGCCCGTACACGCTGGACGAGTGGAAGAAGGGCTCGACCCTCACCCTCCAGCGCTGGGACGACTACTGGGGCGAGCCTGCCAAGAACGGCGAGGTCGTCTACACGTACTTCACCGACGCGACGGCGGAGAACAACGCACTCCTCACGGGTGAGATCGACGTCATCACCAGTGTGCAGAACCCCGACTCGCTCACGCAGTTCGACTCCGACGACTACGTCGTGAGCGAGGGCACCTCGACCACGAAGGAGCTGCTCGCCTTCAACGACCGCGTCGCCCCCTTCGATAACACGCTCGTGCGCAAGGCGGTCTACTCCGCGATCGACACGAAGAAGCTCCTCGAGTCGATCTGGGGCGACTACGGCACGCTGATCGGGTCGATGGTGCCGCCGACCGACCCCTGGTACGAGGACCTCACCTCCGTGAACCCCTACGACGTCGAGCTGTCGAAGGATCTGCTCGCGCAGGCCGGCTACGCCGACGGCTTCACGTTCACGCTCGACACCCCGAGCTACGACCCGCACCCCGCCGTGGCGGAGTTCCTGCAGTCGCAGCTCGCCGAGGTGGGCATCACGGTCGAGATCAACACGATCAGCGCCGACGAGTGGTACACGAAGGTGTTCAAGGAGCAGGACTTCGAGGCCACTCTGCAGGAGCACGTGAACGACCGCGACGTGGTCTGGTACGGCAACCCCGACTTCTACTGGGGCTACAACGACGCCGACGTGCAGCAGTGGGTCGCCCAGGCCGAGCAGGCCGCAACGACCGACGAGCAGACGGCCCTGCTGAAGCAGGTCAACGAGAAGATCGCCGCGGATGCCGCGAGCGTATGGTTGTACCTGTACCCGCAGATCGTGGTCGCCTCCAGCGATCTCAGCGGGTACCCGGTCAACGGCCTGAACTCGCAGTTCTTCGCCTACGACATCGTCAAGTCCTGACGTGCGTGGGGGATGCCGCGCGTCGGCATCCCCCACGTCATCCTGAGAAGCCATGCTCGCCTACCTCCTGCGCCGCCTCGCGTTCCTCGCGGTCTCGCTCGTCGTCGCGATGGTCGCGATCTTCGTTCTGCTGCGCCTGCTTCCCGGCGACCCGGCCAACGCCCTGCTCTCGGTGAACGCCACCCCGGAGCAGATCGATGCCGCGCGCGCTCAGGTCGGCTCCGACCAGCCGCTGCTGCAGCAGTTCACGACGTGGGCGGGCCAGGTGCTCCGCTTCGATCTGGGTGAATCGTTCCTGAGCTCGCGCCCCGTCGGGCCCGACATCGCCGACCGTCTCGCCGTGACGCTCCCGCTCACCCTCATCGCCTTCACGATCGCGCTGCTCGTCTCCCTCGTCATCGGCATCACCGCCGCCGTGAAATCCGACCGCTGGTACGGCATCGCCCTCTCGGGCTTCGCGCAGCTCGGTGTCGCGGTCCCCGTGTTCTGGGTCGGCGTGGTGCTCGTCTGGGTGTTCGCGCTCGGCCTCGGTGCTCTGCCGTCCGGCGGATTCCCCCGCAAGGACTGGGAAGATCCGGCGGATGCACTGCGCTCGCTCGCGCTGCCCATCCTCACCATCGTGATCGTCATGAGCGCCTCCCTGAGCCGATACGTGCGCTCGGCGACGCTCGACGTGCTCGGCAGCGACTATCTGCGCACCGCCCGCGCCGGTGGTTCCGGCATGGGTGAGGCTCTGCTCCGGCATGGGGTGCGCAACGGCGCGGTGCCCGTCGTCGCGGTGCTCGGCATCGAACTGTCGACGACGCTTCTCGGCGCGGTGGTCGTCGAGAGCGTCTTCACGCTTCCGGGACTCGGCAGCCTGCTGCTGTCGGCCATCGAGCAGCATGACTTCCAGGTCATCCAGGGCGTCCTCGTCGTCAGCACCCTGTTCGTGCTGCTGGTCGGGTTCGCCGCCGACATCGTGCAGCGCCTGATCGACCCGCGCCTGCGCACGAGCGTCTCGGGGAACCGATGAGCCGCGTCGCCGAACAGCTGATCACCGCGTCCGTGCCCGTGCGCCGGCGGCCGAAGGCGACCCTGCTGATCGGGATCGTCCTCACCGGCATCATCGTGCTGATCGCCCTGGTCTCCCTGTTCTGGCTCCCCTATCCGCTGGCCGACACCAGCGGGGGGCGTCTCGAGGGGCCCAGCGCCCTGCACCTGCTCGGCACCGACCGACTCGGACGCGACCTGTTCTCGCAGCTGATGTGGGGCGCGCGTATCGCCCTCATCGTCGGCACCTGCGCCGTCGCGATCGCGGCGATCCTCGGCACCGTCGTCGGGCTTCTCGCCGCATTCGCGCGCCCCTGGGTCGACGACACCCTCTCCGCCGGACTGGATGTCGTGATCGCGTTCCCCGTCCTCCTGCTCGCGATGCTGGTCGTCGCCGTACAGGGAGCGTCGCTGTGGTCGGCAGTGCTCGCGATCGGACTCGCGATGTCGGCGGTCGTCGCCCGTCTCACGCGCATCCTCGCGCGTCGCGTGCTGCAGGAGCAGTACATCACCGCCGCGCGCACGAGCGGCACCGGCGTGCTCGGCATCGTGTTCCAGCACGTGCTTCCGAACATCGCCCCTACCCTCGCCGTGAGCCTGGCGCTGCAGTTCGGCGCAGCCGTGCTGGCCGAGGCGAGCCTGTCGTACCTCGGGTTGGGAGCACCGCCGCCCAACGCATCGTGGGGGCGGATGCTGCAGGAGGCGCAGGGCACCGTGCTCACCGCCCCCGTCGGCGCGATCGCTCCGGGTGTCGCGATCATCGCGCTCGTGCTCGGCGTGAACTTCCTCGCCGACGGTCTGCGTGACCTGGCCGACCCGACCCGCAGGAGGAGCCGATGAGCATCCTCGACGTCTCCGGCCTCACAGTCCGCTCCGGCGCGGGCACCCTCGTGCGCGATGTCTCCTTCTCCCTCGCGCCCGGTGAGCGCCTGGGCCTGATCGGTGAGTCCGGCTCGGGCAAATCGCTGACCTCCCTGGCCGTGACCGGGCTGCTGCCGGATGCCCTCAGCGCGTCGGGCTCGGTGCTGCTCGACGGCCACCAGGTGATCGACGCCCGCGACGCCGACCTCCGCCCGCTGCGCGGACCCGTCGCGCAGATCGTGTTCCAGGAGCCCCTCACCGCGCTCGACCCGCTGATGAAGGTCGGCCGCCAGATCGCCGAACCGCTGCGCCGCCATCTCGGGCTGCGCGGGGCAGAGCTGCGTTCTGCGGTAGCGGCTGCCCTCGACGAGGTCGCGTTGTCCGACGCCCGCATCGCACGCGCCTACCCGCATGAGCTCTCGGGTGGCCAGCGTCAGCGGGTGGCCATAGCCATCGCCTTGGCGGCACGCCCGCAGCTGCTCATCGCCGACGAGCCGACGACTGCACTGGACGTGACCGTGCAGGACGGGGTGCTCGCGCTGATGGAACGCCTGGTCGACGAACGAGGCATGGCGCTGCTGTTCATCAGCCACGATCTGGCCGTCGTCTCGCGCATGGTCGATCGCATCGTCGTGCTGCGCGACGGACTCGTGGTCGAAGCAGGCACGGTCGCGCAGGTGCTGCAGGAGCCCGCCGAGCCGTACACGAGGATGCTGGTCGACAGCGCCCGTGCACTCGACGCCTTCCTCGACGCCGGGGAGGTCGGCGCATGAGCCTGCTCGAACTGCGTGGTGCCGGCTTCGCCTACGGGTCCCGCCGCGTGCTCGACGACGTGTCGCTGCGCATCGACGAAGGCGACTCCCTCGGCCTGGTCGGCGAATCGGGTGCGGGCAAGTCGACGATCCTGCGACTGCTGCTCGGACTCGCCGCCCCGCGCGATGGACAGGTGCTGTTCGAGGATGCCCCGCTCGCACTGCGCGACCGGGCGCAGATGCGTCGCTTCCGCGCGAGCGTGCAGCCGGTGTTCCAGGACCCGTACTCGTCTCTCGACCCGCGCCAACGCATCGACCGGATCATCGGCGAACCGCTCCGTTCGCTGGGTCTGGCATCCGGCGCCGATGCACAACGCCGCATCGCCGAGGCGCTCGACTCCGTCGGACTTCCCGCCGATACCGCGCGCCGCTATCCGCACGAGTTCTCCGGTGGGCAGCGCCAGCGCATCGCGATCGCGCGCGCCGTGGTCTCACGCCCCCGGGTGCTGCTCGCCGACGAACCTGTCAGCGCCCTCGACGTGACGACGCGCGTGCAGGTGCTCGAGCTGCTCGACCGGCTGCGCCGCGAGAACGGCCTGTCGCTCGTGATGGTGTCGCACGACCTGACCGCGATCGCCTCGGCCTGTGATCGCACGCTCGTGCTGCAGAACGGCCGCGTGGTCGAGCAGGGGGCCACCCCGGCCGTGCTGCACGAACCGCAGGACCCGTACACGCGGGCGTTGGTCGATGCCGTGCCGCGGCTGCCGCGCTGAGCACCGGGCGGGGTCAGGCGAAGTCCCGCCACGTCTCGCGAAGAGCGGCGACGGAACCACCCAATTCGGACGCCGACAGGTACACAGGCCCCTCCGCGATATCCACATTCCGAAGCGGGTCATCGTCTCGATGCTGCGGGAACACATGGCAGTGCAGGTGCGGTGCGCGATGCCCCATCACGAGGTAGTCGATCTTTCGGGGCGTGAACGCCGCGCCGACCGCCTTACCCGCGCGCTGCACGTCGTGCCAGAAAGCATCGAGCTGAAGCGCATCGAGCCGATCGAGGTCGGTGACGTGTTCACGAAGAATCACCACGGAATAACCGGCGTGAGCTTGATTTCGCACGAGACGAAAGTATGTGGCCTCGGTGGAACCCACCAGGATGCTGTGTTCGTTCTCCTCCAGGTGAGCGTCGGCGCACATGCCACACCGCGCGGGATCGATGAGCTCCGACCACTGCTCGTCCGTCCACCACATCGGCTCATCGTAACCAGAAGCCTCCATCGCGCCGTTCACACCGCCCGCGTCGACAAGCCGAAGTACGCCAGCTCCGCATCGTTCAGCATCCGGGACCGGATCAGGAATCGCATCCCGGTCGGGCCTTCGACCGAGAAACCCGCACCGCGCCCCGGCACCACGTCGATGGTCAGGTGCGTGTACTTCCAGTACTCGAACTGCGACTCCGACATGAACACCTCCACCGTCTGCGGCAGTCCGACGTCGAGGGCACCGAGCAGCACGTCGCCCGGCCCCGTGATGAACACCCCGATCGGATAGCACATGGGTGAAGAGCCGTCGCAGCAGCCGCCGGACTGGTGGAACATGAGCGGCCCGTGCTGTGCGGTCAGCTCACGCACGAGTGCGGCCGCCGCCTCCGTCACGTCCACGCGCTGATAGGTGCCGATGCTGACCATGACTGCCGCCTTCCGGGGAGGAGCCGGGCGGACGCTGAGGGAGCAGCGCCCGCCCGGGGAACGAGCTCAGAAGAAGCCCATCGGCCCTTCCGCGTACGAGACGAGGAGGTTCTTCGTCTGCTGGTAGTGGTCGAGCATCATCTTGTGGTTCTCGCGCCCGACGCCCGACTGCTTGTACCCGCCGAACGCCGCATGCGCCGGGTACTGGTGATACGTATTCGTCCAGACGCGTCCGGCCTCGATCGCTCGTCCTGCACGATAAGCCGTGTCCCCGCTGCGGCTCCACACGCCGGCACCCAGTCCGTAGAGGGTGTCGTTCGCGATCGAGATCGCGTCGTCGAAGCCGTCGAACGAGGTGACCGACAGCACCGGCCCGAAGATCTCCTCCTGGAAGATGCGCATGTCATTGGTGCCCTCGAACACGGTCGGTGCGACGTAGAAGCCCTCGCTCAGATCGCCGCCGAGATCGACCCGCTCGCCACCGGTGAGCAGTCGCGCACCGCCCTGCTTGCCGATGTCGATGTAGCTGAGGATCTTCTCGAGCTGATCGTTCGACGACTGCGCGCCGATCATCGTCGCCGGATCCAACGGATTGCCCTGCACGACCTTCGCGACCCGTTCCAGCCCGTCGGCGAGGAAGCCGTCGTAGATCGACCGCTGGATGAGTGCGCGCGAGGGGCAGGTGCAGACCTCGCCCTGATTCAGCGCGAACATCGTGAAGCCCTCGAGCGCCTTGTCGTAGAACGGATCGCTGGTCGAACGCGCGACGTCTTCGAAGAACACGTTGGGGCTCTTGCCTCCGAGTTCCAGCGTGACCGGGATCAGGTTCTGCGAGGCGTACTGCATGATGAGGCGACCGGTCGTGGTCTCGCCCGTGAAGGCGACCTTGCGGATGCGCTTGTGCTGCGCGAGCGGAGCGCCCGCCTCGATACCGAACCCGTTCACGATGTTCACGACGCCGGCCGGCAGCAGGTCGCCGATGATCTCGAACAGGAACAGCAGGGATGCCGGTGTCTGCTCGGCGGGCTTGATCACGACGCAGTTGCCCGCGGCGAGCGCGGGCGCCAGCTTCCAGACCGCCATCAGGATCGGGAAATTCCAGGGGATGATCTGACCGACCACACCCAGCGGTTCATGGAAGTGGTACGCGACGGTGTTCTCGTCGAGCTGGCTGATGCCGCCTTCCTGCGCCCGCAGGACGCCGGCGAAGTAGCGGAAGTGGTCGACGGCGAGCGGGATGTCGGCGGCGAGGGTCTCGCGCACCGGCTTGCCGTTCTCCCAGGTCTCGGCGACCGCGATCTCCTCGAGGTGCTGTTCGATCCGGTCGGCGATCTTGTTGAGGATCACGGATCGCTCGGCAGGACTGGTCTTTCCCCAGGTCGCGAATGCCTGCCACGCGACCTCGACGGCCCGGTCGATGTCTTCGCTCGTGCCCCGACCGACCTCGGTGAAGACCTTGCCGTTCACGGGGCTGACGTTCTCGAAATACTGGCCCTTCACGGGCTCGACGAACTCGCCGCCGATGTAGTGGCCGTAGCGCGGCCGGTAGTTCGCGAGCGCGCCCGGCTGGCCCGGGGCCGCGTAGGCGAGGGACACGTCTTCTTCGACGATGCTCATGGGGTCTCCTTCGACGGGGCCGCGCGTCGGTGCAGCGGCTCTTCTCCGAAGGTAGGTCGCCCGGGGTTGCGCCCCGATGCGCAACGTTGCGCCCGGTTGCAGGCCGCGGTCAGGCCTCGAGGCGCTCGATCCTCGCGACGAGCCCTGCGCGCTTCGGCGACCGGGCGGGGAGCATCTCCAGCGCGAGACGGAGTGCCTCGGCATCTCCCTGCCCCTCGGGGATCTCTGCGTAGGAGAGCAGCACGTCGAGACTCGCCTCGGACAGCATCGCTTCGCGGAGCGCTCCCCTCACCGACTCCCGGAACTCCTCGACGCCGGGCGAGGTCGACTCGGGGAGCACCGGACCCCGATAGGCGGTGAGCGCCACCCGGTGCGCGCCGCGATCGAGCAGTGACAGCACGTCATGTGCGTCGGTATCGAGGGCGACGGGAAGGCGGTACGGGCGCGACTCGGGCACCAGATCGGGGGCCGTGCGCTCGAGCACCTTGCGCAGGCGAACCATCTCCGGGCGGAGCGTGTCGGGCGAGACGCCCGGGCCGTAGACGAGCTCGCAGAGGCGCTCGGCCGAGAGACCCTGGCGGTGCACGGCCAGCATCAGCAGGATCGCCGCGTGGCGTGCGCTGAGCTCGATCATGGACTCGTCGTGTGCGGACTCGGTCTCCAGGCGGGCCCGATCCCGGCCGAGCACATGCAGCGTCGCGCGCGCGGTCGCCGGCATGCGTCCCTTCGTCACGCTGGTTCGCGGCCGGGACTCCTCGCTCCGTCGGCGCAGACGAGCCACCATCAACTCCGACTCGACCGCGCGGGCCGTCGCATCGACCAGCAGTCGCGCCTGCAGCGAGACCACCTCGGGGCCTCCGGTGATGTCGATGACTCCGAGCACACGCTGCGTCTCGGGGTCGCGGACGGGCGCAGCCGTGCATGACCACGGATGCACGAGGCGGTTGTAGTGCTCCGCGCCGCGGATCTGCACCGACTGGCCGAGGGCGAGCGCGGTTCCGGGGGCGCTCGTGCCGACGGCATCCTCCGACCAGTTCGCACCGGCGACGAAGCCCATGCCGTCGGTGAGCGAGCGCAGCTGATCATCCCCCTCGATCCAGAGCAGGCGTCCGGCCTGGTCGCCGACGGCGATGATCACTCCGGTGTCCTCCGCCTCGCCGGGCAGCAGCAGCGCACGGATCATGTCCATCACCGAGGCGAGAGGGTGGGCGAGGCGGTAGGCCTCGAGCTCGTCGCTGACCAGTTCGAGCGGAGGAGCGCCTTCGGGTCCGACCCGACCGCGCCACGACCTCTCCCACGACTCGCGGACGAGGGGGCGCACCTCTTGCAGGCGCCGGTCGTCGAGATTGCCGGCGAGCAGCTCTTCGTGCGCACGCTCGATGAGCAGTCGCGATGTCGGGGGGAGGGACTCGCGGGATACCTGCCACGGCGCAGACACAGCGGTCTCCGATCGTCGAGAGCGTGCGTTGCCTCAGTGTACGAGCAGCGCGGCCCCGAGGGAACACCTCACCGCGTCAACGGAGGAGGCCGGCGACGAGGTCGTCGATCACCTCGTCCGTCGAGGTGTCCGGATCGATCGGCGTGGTGAGCCGGTCGAGCAGCAGTCCGTCGATCGCGTAGTGGAAAAGCGCGATCTCGCGCCGTCCGCCCGGGAGCCCTGCCGCGGTGTTGAAGGCGATGTCGCCGTCGAAGCCGGCACGTTGCCAGGCGCCCAGCACGGCGGCGACCTCGGGGCGTCGGCCGCCTTCGAGTCGCAGCTCGAACAGGGCGAGCGTCACGTCTCGATCCTCGGTCAGCCTTCGCACGATGTCGCGGATGTAGTCGGCGAACAGCGCGGGGCCGGGTGGCACGTTCGCGCGGCGCTCGAGATCCTCGGGCGTAGGAGCGAGTCGCTCTCCGATTCGCTCGACGAGTCCCTCGATCAGGGCGTCCCGACTGCGGAAGTAGTTCGATGTGGTGCCGGTCGGAACCCGCGCGGCGACGTCGACCGCGCGGTGCGTGAGACCTCTCGACCCTTCCCGTGCGAGCACCGTGAGTCCCGCATCCGCGATCGCCCGCCGCCGGCAGTCGTTCTTGACCATGGGTAGAAGACTAGCGCAATCACTACGCCTGTTGTACTGTAACTGCGACAAATGTAGTGATTGGAGCATCATGCGAGAACTCGTGTACTACGCCGCCGTCACCCTCGACGGCTACATCGCCGGCCCGAACGGCGAGTTCGACGCGTTCCTCGTCGAAGGCGACCACATGGACGGCATCAACCGGCGCTTCGCCGACACCCTCCCGACCGCCGCGGCCGCAGCGCTCGGGATCGCACAGAACCGCGACGTCTTCGACACGGTGCTGATGGGATGGAACACCTACGCCGTCGGCGGGGTCTCCAGCCCCTACCGTCACCTGCGACAGATCGTCTTCAGTCGTTCGAAGACGGCCGAGGGCGAGAGCCTCGTCGTCACGGCCGAGGATCCGATCGACGTCGCGCGGCGACTGAAACAGGAAGACGGCGCCGCCATCTGGCTCTGCGGCGGAGGCGCCCTGGCGGCGACACTCGCCGACGAGATCGACCGACTCGTCCTCAAACGACAGCCCTTGCTGTTCGGCTCGGGCATTCCCCTGTTCGGTGAGCGCCCGTATCACCCCGAGAGGTTCGATGCCGTGCAGACGGTCGCCTACGAAAGCGGCGTGGTGTTCACCGAGCTGGAGCGTCGGCGCGAGGGGTGATGCGAGAGAGATCTTCCTGCTAGCATTCTGCTGTCAGGAGGCGGAATATGGCGACCGTGACCATCCGGAATCTCAGCGACGATGTCGTCGACGCGCTGAAGGAGCGTGCCCGACAGAACTCCCGCTCGATGGAGGCCGAGGTGCGCGACGTGCTCACGCGATTGGCGAAGAACAGCGCGAGCGGGCTCGAAGCCGACCTGGCGCAGCGGATGGCCCGTCCGCGCCGGTGGTCGGTCCCATCAAGCGAGATCACGGCGAGGGTGGAAGCGAACCCGTCGACCCCGGAACAAGACAGGATGCGTCGGGAATGGGCGGCGGAGCTGGAGGCGGACAGGCAGAATCCCTTCTTCCTCGAACCGCTCCGGGACCCGTGGGAGAGTCGTGATTCTTCTTGACACGAACGTGCTGATCCAGCTCGACAGCGTGCAGTTGCCCCCGGACGACGTGGCTCTGAGCGCCATCGTCTACGCCGAACTTCAGCTCGGAGTCGAGCGTGCGACGGATCCGGTTCTTCGCCGCAGCCGCCGCAACGAACTGATGCGCCTCTCCTCACTCCTCGAAGCCGACTGGCTCCCGTTCGATCGGGCAGCCGCGGAGGGATACGCCCGCCTTGCGTCGGAGGTGATCCTGACCCGTCCCGCACATGCCCGGAGCAAGGACCTCATGCTGGCCGGGCACGCCTACGCACTCGGCGCCGCCCTCCTCACCTTCAACCCGAAGGACTTCGAGCTCGTGTCCGGCGACGTCGAGATCATCGTCCCCGAACTGCGCTGAGACAGGTCAGCCGCGGGCGGCCCACCACTCCCGAAGCCGCTGCTCGGCGACATCGGGGCCGAGCACGCCCTCGTCCAGGCGCAGGTCGAGGAGGAACCGGTACGCCTCGCCGACCTCGCGTCCGGGGCTGATGCCGAGCACCTGCTGGATGCGGTTGCCGTCGAGCTCCGGACGGATCGCGTCGAGCTCCTCCTGCTCGCGGAGTGCGGCGATGCGCGACTCGATGTCGTCGTAGGCGCTCGCGAGACGACCGGCCTTGCGCTTGTTCCGCGTGGTCACGTCGGCGCGGGTGAGGATGTGCAGGCGCTCCAGCAGATCGCCGGCATCGCGCACGTAGCGACGCACGGCCGCATCCGTCCAGGCGCCCTCGGCGTAGCCGAAGAAGCGCAGGTGCAGCTCGATGAGCGTGGCGACGGCGTTCGTGGTCTCGGTGTCGAAGCGCAGCGCCTGCAGCCGCTTGCGCGCCATGCGCGCCCCGACGACATCGTGGTGGTGGAACGTGACCACTCCCCCGGCCTCGAGCTTGCGGGTGCGCGGCTTGCCGATGTCGTGCAGGAGTGCCGCGATGCGCAGGGGCACGTCGGGCGCGGCGCCGGGGTGCCGGGAGTGCTCGAGCTCGATCGCCTGGGCGAGCACGGTGAGCGAGTGCTCGTAGACGTCCTTGTGGTGGTGGTGCTCGTCGACCTCGAGGCGCAGTTCGGTGACCTCGGGCAGGAACTCGTCGATCAGCCCGGTGTCGACCAGCACGCGGATCCCGCGCACCGGGTCGTCGGTCTGCATGAGGCGCACGAGCTCGGACTGGATGCGCTCCGGACTCACGATCTTCAGCGTCTCGCGGAGCTCGGCGATCGCCTCGGCCGTGGCCTCTTCGACGCGGAAGCCGAGCTGGGCGCTGAAGCGCGCGGCGCGCAGCATGCGCAAGGGGTCGTCGCCGAACGAGATCCGGGGGTCCGCCGGGGTGCGCAGAACACCCGCGATCAGATCTTCCACGCCACCGGTCGGGTCGATGAGCTTGACCGACGGCACCTGCAGGGCCATGGAGTTGACGGTGAAGTCGCGGCGCACGAGGTCGCCGTCGATCGTGTCGCCGAACTCCACCGTGGGCTTGCGGGTCACACCGTCGTAGCTGTCGGCGCGATAGGTCGTGATCTCGACCTGTTCGCGCTGCACGCGCGCGCCGATCGTGCCGAACGCCCGGCCGATGTCCCACTGGGCGGTCGAGATCGGCGTGACGATGGTCAGGATCTCGTCGGGCGAGGCATTGGTCGTGAAGTCGAGGTCATGGGTCGCGCGTCCGAGCAGCGCGTCGCGCACCGGACCACCGACGACGGCCAGATCGAAGCCGGCCTCCTCGAACGCCGTCGCGAGGGTGCGGACGACCGGATTCTCGGCGAGCGCACCGAGACGGGCGAGGCCGTCAGCCATATTGAGCATGGGTTCCAGCGTACCGGGGTGAGCCGTTCGTGCCGGGGCCGTCTGCTGCTCCTCCTTCCTCGTCTCCGAGCCGTTCTGCGAAACCCAGACCATCCGCCCGCGCGCCGGCGCGCCACCCCTCGACACGCCGGTCCCCGCGACGTCGGTCTCCGTTTCGGCCGAAGGAGCGTCGGTCGCGGAGTTCACCCGCCCTTCCCTTCGGGGTCAGACGCCGGTCATCCATCTTCGATGGGGTGGAGGGGCCTCGTGCGGCTGAGCACGGAAACCCCACCTCGAAGGACTGACATGACCTCCCCCACCCCTGCGGTGCGGTGGCGGCGTCGCGGACTGACGTCCGTCGCGCTCCTCGCCCTGCTCGGCGGCGCCGTCGTCGCCCCCGCGGCTCTCGCCGCACCCGACCCCGAGGTGCCGACGGGATCGCTGATCACCGGCGACACCTCCTGGCACTACCTCGACGACGGCTCCGACCCGTCTCCCGCACCGGCGGCGCTCCGCGACTGGACGCTGCCCGCCTATGACGACAGTGCATGGAAGACCGCTGCCGGCTCGTTCGGCGCGAAGGGCGGGAAGCTCGCACCGGTCGGTCCGCAGACGCCGAAGACCCTTCTGAACCACTACCTCGACGGCACGGCGGCCCCGACCGTCCCGACCTACTTCTTCCGCACCACCTTCGAGCTCGAAGCGGGCGTCGCCGAGCAGGTCGCGGCCCTCCAGAGCACTATCACGTACGACGACGCGATCATCGTCTGGATCAACGGCGAAGAGGTCGCCCGCTACGTCGACGGCCGCATCACCGACACCACCAACGTCGAGTACGCGGGAGACGGCAACGGCGACCCGCTCACCAGCACGTTCAGCGCCGAAGGCGACCTGCTGCACGACGGCACCAACACGATCGCCGTCTCGCTGTTCCAGGACCGGGAGACCAGCTCCGACATCTTCTTCGACATGTCGTCGCTGACCCTGGTCAAGGCATCCGCCCCCGGCACCCCGATCGTCGCACCGCCGACCCGCGTCATCCTCACCCCGACCGAGCAGCCTGCCGTCTCGCAGTCGTTCTCCTGGCTCGCCGGCGACGCCTCGCACACGGTCGGACAGGTCGAGATCGCGCCCTCGGCGGGCGGCGAGACCCGCACCGTCGACGCGTATGACGCGGGTGTCGTGAACGGCAACCCGAACAAGCACTTCTCGGCCACCGTGACCGGCCTCACCGCCGCCACCGAGTACCGCTATCGCGTCGGCCTCCCGGGCAGCTGGAGCGACTGGTTCACTTTCCGCACCGCGGATCCGTCCGCGACCGACTTCCAGTTCATCTACTACGGCGACGCGCAGATCGGCCTCGACACCACGTGGCCGAGCGTCGTGAAGCAGGCGGAAGCCGCTGCGCCCCGGTCGATCGGCTCGGTGCACGCGGGTGACCTCATCAACACGTCGAGCAACGAGAACGAGTGGGTCAACTGGTTCAAGGGCATGAAGGACTCGGCCGTCCGCACCAACGTGATGGCCGCCCCCGGCAACCACGAATACTCGGGCGACAAGCTGCTCACGGCGTGGAAGGCCGCGTTCGAATACCCGCGCAACAACCCGTCGACGAGCTCGATCGGCGAGCTGGCCGACCTCGCCAAGGGCGACTCCGCCGTGGCGCAGCAGTACCGCGCGTTCTTCGACCACTGGAGCTCGTTCGCCGCCGAGACCGCGTACTACACCGACTACCAGGGCGTGCGTTTCATCACGCTGAACGCCACCCGCGACACGACCTTCCTCACCCCGGCCGGACTCCCGTCCTGCACGGGCACGGAGTGCCCGTCGTCCCAGATCGGCACGCTGTGGACCCGCTTCCAGGGCGCCTGGCTCGACCTGCTGCTGCAGAACAGCCCGTCGAAGTGGAACGTCGTCACGTTCCACCAGCCGGTGTTCTCGGCATCCGAGGGTCGCGACGAGCCGGTGTTGCGCGCCGAGTGGCTCCCGGTCTTCCAGCGCAACGACATCGACCTGGTGCTCATGGGCCACGACCACACCTACGCTCGCGGCTACGTGAACACCGATGCCACCGAGACCACCGGCCTCACCACCGGCCCGGTCTACGTCGTGTCGAACTCGGGCGCGAAGCACTACGACCTCGAGACCCCCGAGAAGAACGTCTGGACCAACAACGGCGCCACCCAGGTGCTGCGTGGCCAGGGTGTCACCACGTACCAGGTCATCGACGTGTCGAAGAATCAGCTGGTCTACCGTTCGTACCTCGCCGAGAAGCAGCCGGGCGCGACCACCGACCTCCCCGTCGGCGCCGTCTACGACACGTTCACCGTGACGAAGTCGAATGCCGGGGAGAAGTGGGTCACCGAGGCCGGCGTCACGCCTCCGGTCACGCCGGAGCCCGAAGTTCCGGCCAAGGTCGAGCTCGGCGCGGCATCCGTGAAGGCCGGCGGCACGGTCACGGTATCGGGCAGCGGCTTCGCGGAGGGCGCGCAGCTGCGACTCGAGCTGCGGTCCGACCCGGTGCAGCTGGGCACCGCCACCGCCGGTGCGGACGGATCCTTCCAGCGCACGGTCACGGTCCCGGCGAACACCCCGGCCGGCGGGCACACGCTCGCGGTGATCCTGCCCGACGGCACCGAAGTCACCGCGGCCCTCACCGTCGCAGCGGCAGCCGGTGGCGGAGCGGTGGCACCGGGCAACGGCGGCTCGACAGGCGGCGACCTCGCCACCACAGGTGCCGACAGTGCGCCGTACATCGTCGCAGCCGTCGTGCTCCTCGCCGCCGGCCTCGGCCTGTTCGCGATGCGCCGTCGTCGCCGTCACGCCGCGGTGGAGACGACCGAGGCGGAGTAGTCCGCACGAGAGGGTGCCGTGCCGTCTTCGGACAGGCCGGCACCCTCTTTCCCTGCACAGATATCCCATCGATAACGATGCGGATCCGCTGCTCACGGGGAGCCATCCCCTCCTCCACACACCCCTACGCTCTGGACATGCGCCCTCACTCTCGCCTCATCCTCGCTTCGGCCACAGCCGCACTCCTGGGCCTCTCGCTCACCGCCTGCGCCCCGGCGAGCACAGACGGCTCGGTGACGCCGTCATCGTCATCGTCGCCGGTCGCCTCTCCGTCCCCCACGCCTGCGGACCGGGTCGTCGAGATCTCGGTCGACGGCCTCTCGGTCGACGACGGCGCCGTGATCGCGTACGACGACCCTGACGGCGCTGTCGCCGCCCTCACCGACGCCTTCGGATCGGCTCCGACGGAAGGAACCGTCGAGGGCCCCTACGGCGCCGTGTACTCCGGATACGACTGGCAGGGCACGAAGGCGACGGTCCGCGAGACCCGTATCGACCTGGTCGTGTCGGCGGATGCCCCCGGTGTGATATTCCGCACCCCGGAGGGCATCGGCATCGGTTCCACGCGCGCCGAGGCGATGGCCGCAGGAGCGGTGGACGGCTGGGATGAAGACGGCGACGGCGTCGCCGACTACCTGAGCATCGGCGTGCGAGAGGTTCCCGGCACGTCATCCCTCGTGAATCCCGGAGAAGTCGGCGTGGAGTACATCGACCTCAAGATCACCGGCGATGTCGTGACCCGCCTCAGCAGCGGAGGCAACGACTTCAGCGACATCTGACGCGAATCCGGACGCTGTCGACAAGACTCCCCATCGCCTGACGGAACCGCCGACTGAGATAGCCTTCACCCGAGTCCGTCCCCG
Organism: Microbacterium sp. Cr-K32; assembly: GCF_000708345.1. Lineage (NCBI taxonomy): Bacteria > Bacillati > Actinomycetota > Actinomycetes > Micrococcales > Microbacteriaceae > Microbacterium > Microbacterium sp. Cr-K32. Next base: position 176,106 of record NZ_JARD01000029.1, read on the forward strand.
GTGAAGGAGAGCAAGTGTCCGCGAATGATGTGATCGCCGACGAGACCGATCGGATCGTCGCCGCGGCCCTGCAGGTGAACGGCCGCGCGTCATGGGGCGAGATCGCTCGCGTGGTCGATCTGCCCGAGCGCACGGTCGCCCGTCGAGGCCAACGGCTGCTGGATCGAGGACTGGTCCGCGTCTCCACCTACGTCGACCCGGCCCGCGTCCTACACGCCCGCGCGGTGCTGTTCCGCATCACGACCGAGCCCCATGCGCTGTGGCACGTGGCACGCACGCTCGCGCGGCGGGCGGACGCGTCCTCGGTCTCGGTGCTCGAGGGCAGCAGCGACATCGCCGGAATGCTGCTCCCCCACGATGACGCCTCCATCCGCGAGCTGCTCTTCACCGACTTCCCCGAGCTCGACGGCATTGACTCGATCAATGTCACGACAGTGCTGAAGTTCTTCCGCTCGGGGCACGACTGGCGCGCGGGAGTGCTCACCGACGAGCAGGCGCGCATGCTCGACGAGTCGTCCGGATCCGAGGTCGACCCCGCCGATTCTCTGAGCACGGACGAAGAGGCGCTCATCCGGCTGCTGCTGAAGGACGGACGGATGCCGGTCGCTCAGCTTGCCCGATCGCTGGGACTGAACGTCACGACCACCCGGCGCCGGATGGAGTCCCTGAGCCGTCGCGGTCTGATGCATCCGCGGACCGAGGTCGTGCCGAGTCTGTTCGGGTTGGGACTGGAGGCGCTCGTCTGGCTCCGGGTGCCGATGGCGCGCCTCGAGAGAGTGGGAACCGCCCTGGCGGCAGCGCCCGAGGTGAAGTTCATCGCCGCGACCACCGGCACCTCGCAACTGCTCGCCAACGTGCTCGTGAAAGACGCCGACGAGTTCTACGAGTTCCTCACCGGGCCGGCCGTGGCGGGCCACGAAGGCCTCGAGGTCGTGGAGTCGCTGGTCGTCATCACGCCGGTGCTGCGTGGGTCGCTGATCGTGGATGAGGCACCCGAAGCACTGGCGAACGACATGCCCACCGGCGCCATCCGCCTATAGTCTGATTCTGTTACTGACATGTAACGAAATGGCGAGATCGTTCTTCAAAGCTTGACCTAGTGGCGAAATAGGGCAAGTATCCTCTCCAGGGCCATCACCCCTGGAGAGGACGACCGTGTTCACGGCAACGGGAGACAACTGGGCGGATCGCGCGGCGACGCTGCCCCTGCGCACGCGCTTGTTCATCGACGGTGCGTGGGAGGAGGGCTCGGCCGAGCCACTGACGCCGGTGAGCCCGCGCGACGGACGGACGCTCCCGCCGATCAGCGCAGCCTCGGTGGGCGATGTGGACCGTGCTGTGCGCTCGGCGCGCGCGGCATTCGACTCCGGGATCTGGTCGCGGATCGCTCCCCGCGAGCGTGGACAGCTGCTGATCGCGTTCGCCCAGAGGATCCACGACAACGCCGAAGAGCTCGCCCTCACCATCTCGCTCGAGATGGGCAAGCCCCTGCGCGAGGCGCTGCAGACCGAGCTCCGCGCCGTCGTGAACTGCTTCCGCTGGTACGGCGAGGCTGCGGACAAGGTCCTCGACGAGATGCCGGTCACCGCCCCGGGCAGCCTCGCGCTCGTCACCCGCGAACCGGCGGGAGTGGTCGCGGCCGTCGTGCCCTGGAACTTCCCCCTGACCATGACCGCCTGGAAGCTCGCCCCCGCTCTCGCGGTCGGCAACAGCGTGGTGCTCAAGCCCGCCGAGCACACCACCTTCTCGGCGCTCCGTCTGGCCGAGCTCGCACACGAGGCCGGGATCCCCTCCGGCGTCCTCAACGTCACACCCGGCACCGGCCAGGTCGCCGGCCGTGCTCTCGGCGAGCACCATGACGTCGACGTCGTCACCTTCACGGGCTCGCCCGAGGTCGGCCGCAAGTTCCTCGGCTATTCGGCGGCGTCGAACGGCAAGCGCGTCTGGCCGGAGCTCGGTGGCAAGACCGCCAGCCTGGTGCTGCCGGATGCCGACCTCGAGCGCGCGGTGCGGGCCACCGCCGACGGCTGCTTCTACAACCAGGGCCAGATGTGCACGGCCTCGTCGCGTCTGCTGGTTCCCCGCGCCCAGCGGGACCGTGCCCTCGAGATCGCCGCCGACGTCGCACGCACGACCCTTCCCGCCGACCCCTTCGAGGTCACGACCTCGATGGGCGCGATCGTCAGCGAGAGGCAGCTCGCGGGCATCGCCGGCTTCGTCGAGCGCGCCCAGACGGAAGGCGGCGAACTCGCGGCCGGCAGCCCCGAGCGGTTCCACGCCGTCGATGGTGGCAGCTACTTCGCCCCGGTCGTGCTCGGCGTCACTTCCCAGCACGAGGTCGCGCAGCGCGAGGTGTTCGGCCCCGTGCTCTCGGTCATCGCCTACGACGACGTCGAAGACGCCCTCGAGATCGCGAACGGCACCGAGTTCGGACTCGCCGCCGCGCTCTGGAGCACCGACCTCAACGCCGTGCACACCCTGTCTCGGCGCCTGCGCGCGGGCATCGTCTGGGTCAACTGCTTCGAGGAGGGCGACATGACGATCCCCTTCGGCGGGGTGAAGGGTTCCGGCTTCGGCCGCGACAAGAGCCTGCACGCCCTGGAGAAGTTCACCGATCTGAAGACGACCTGGATCGAGCTCTCATGACGCGCCCGTTCATCGGCATCACCACCTGGCGCCGGTTCATCGACACCGATCTCGGGGCCGGCCGCGCGGCGCACACCCTGGGCACGGAGTACGCCGCCCCCATCGAAGCGGCCGGCGGTGCCGTCGTTCTCCTCCCTCCGACGGCGAGCGTGGACGAGGTGCTCGACCGCCTCGACGGGCTGGTGCTCTCCGGCGGCGAAGACGTGCACCCCTCGCGCTACGGCGCCGAACCGCAGGAGGGGAAGAACTACGACCCCTCGCGCGACGGCTTCGAGATCGAACTCGCCCTCGGGGCACGCCGGCGCGGTATCCCCGTACTCGCGATCTGTCGCGGACTGCAGGTGAGCAACATCGCCTTCGGCGGGTCCCTCGTGATCGATATCCCGACCACGGAACACCACCAGCCGGTGCGCGCCGCCGACCAGCAGCTCGCCGCCCGGCATCCGATCGTCCTCGCGGACGGGAGCCGGCTCGCCGCCCTCTACGGCACGCGGGAGCGGATCGTGAACACCATCCATCACCAGTCGATCGACGTTCCCGCCCCCGGTGTCCACTCCGTCGCCTGGGCGCCGGACGGGATCGTCGAAGCCGTCGAGTCCGACGACGACTGGCCCTTCTGGGCAGTGCAGTGGCACCCCGAGAAGATGATCGACCCCGATGAGGCCGCAGAGGAGATGCCGCTGTTCACGGCGTTCGTCTCGGCCGCCCGCGAACGAGCAGCGGAACACCCCGCTGCGGAGAAAGGAACACGATGACCAAGCAGGTCTTCCTCGAGTACGAGAACGGCGTCCGCGCCGTCGCCACCCTGTTCGAGGACCTCGCCCCTCGCACGTGCGAGGCCATGTGGGGTGCGCTGGAGAAGCCGGTCACCATGCAGGCGATGCACGCGATGTATGCCGGACCGGAGGTCATGGTCGGGCTCCCCGAAGAGGCTCAGAACTTCGACCCCGAGAAGGTGCCGTTCGAGAACCAGCAGGTCGTGCCCGCACCGGGTGATCTGCAGTGGTACTGGCAGCGACCCATGCAGATGGGTGGGCTGCCGTTCGAGTGGTACGAGATCGGCGTCTTCTACGATCGTGGTGCCCGTACTCTCGGCCCGCTCGGATGGACACCCGTCAACATCTGGGGCGGCATCACCGAAGGACTCGCGGAGTTCGCCAAGGAGAGCGCGGCGATCCGCATCGACGGAGCCAAGCAGCTCACCATCGGACGCCTGGTCTAAGGCGTCGACTCAGTGCTGGACCCATCCCGAAGGAGCAGTGCATGAATACCCGAAGAATCCTCACCACCGGAGCGCTCGTCGCCACCGGAGCCCTCGTCCTCGCCGGCTGTGCTGCCGGTGACGACAGCGCATCGTCCGGCGACAAGGAGTTCGCCGGCGAGACCATCGTCGTCACGTCATTCGGCGGCGACTGGGAGAAGGCCTTCATCGAGGCCGTCGTCGATCCCTTCGAGGAGGAGACCGGGGCGAAGGTCGAGCTGATCACGCTGTACAGCGCCGACGCCCTCGCGCAGGTCACCGCCCAGAAGGCGAGCCCGCAGATCGACGTCGTGCATTTCTCCGGAGGGCAGGAGTTCACCGCGGCCGCAGACGGTCTCATCGCGCCGATCGCCGCCGACGAACTCTCCGAGACCGGCGACCTGATCGACCTGGCCACGGCCGGACTCGAACGGGGCGAAGGCCCGGTCATCCAGCTCGCGCCGATCGGGCTCGTGTACAACACCGAGGCGGATGCGCCGGCACCCACCTCGTGGTTGGATCTGTTCGACGAGGCCTACGCAGGGCACGTCGCCCTCACGGACTTCTCGAACACGTACGGCGTGCTCTCGATGCTCCGGGTCGCCGACGCGCTCGGTGGTGGCATCGACGACCCGTCGCAGGCGATCAGCGATCTCGGGGCCCTGGCTTCCTCGGGCGACGCGATCGTCGTCCCGACCTCGCCCGATCTGCAGACCGCCTTCGCCCAGCGCGACACGTGGCTCGCACCGTACGCGATGGACTACGCCGGGACGCTGCAGGACGCCGGCCTTCCGGTAGAGTTCATCGTCCCGGAAGAAGGCGTCACCGCCTCCCTCATCACGGCGAACGTGGTCGAGGGCCGGGACAACCCCGACCTCGCGAAGCTCTTCATCGATTTCGAACTGCGCCCCGAAGCACAGGCCGTCTTCGCGGAGAACATGCGGTACTCGCCGGTCAACACCAAGACCGAGCTCTCCGACGAGGCTGCGGACGCGGTGCTGACGGGTGACGAGCTCGAGACGGTCGTCGTCTACGCTCCGGGCGATGTCGCGGCTTCGCGACCGGCCTGGACCGATGAGTGGAATGCGCTGATCACCAAATGAGTGTGCGAACCCGTAGGGAGCCCTGGCTCCTGCTCCTGCCGGCGATCGTGCTGCTCGCGCTCGCCTTCATCACCCCGGTGGCTGGCATGCTCCTCATGAGCGTGCAATCGTCGGCAGGCGGGTTCACCCTCGACAACTTCACCCGGTTGTTCACGAGTGAGTATCACCTCCAGGCGGCGCTGCGCTCGCTCCGCCTGGGGGTGATCCAGACGGTGATCACCCTGCTCATCGCCATCCCGCTGTCCTACGTGATGGCGCGCGCCGGATCCAAGGTGCGCTCGTTCCTGCTGATCGTCGTGATCCTCCCGCTCATGACGAGCGTCGTCGTCCGCACGTTCGGGTGGGTGGTCCTGATGGGACCGTCAGGGCTCCTCATGAAGATCCCCGGTGCCGAGTTCCTCGTGAGCGGCACCCAAGGCTTCCTCGGAACCGAGACCGGTGTCGTGATCGCGATGGTGCAGGTTCTCCTCCCGTTCGCGGTGCTGAGCATCCTCGGCGTGATCTCGGGCATCCGGCCGCAACTGGAGGAGGCCGCACGCACCCTCGGCGCCGGATTCTGGCGCACACTGTGGCACGTCGTCCTCCCCCTCGCGATCCCCGGCATCGTCGCCGGAGCCTCGCTCGTCTTCGTCCTGTCGGTGAGCTCGTTCATCACCCCGCGCTTCATCGGCGGCGCGCAGATCCCGGTGTTCGCGCAGACGATCTACATCGATGCGACCACCAACCTCGACTGGTCGTTCGCGGCCGCGCAGGCCGTGCTGCTGTTCGCCGGGGTCATGCTCGTGCTCGCAGCGACGTCCCGACTCGGGAAGCAGAAGGTGTGACCATGGTCCGTTCCGTTCCGATCCTCGGCAGGGTCCTCGCCATCGTCCTCGGCGTCGTGGTGACGCTCTACATGCTCGTGCCGCTCATGGTCGTCGCCGGAGCCTCGATCGGCGAGAACCGCTTCCTGACCTTTCCCGGTCAGGGCTTCACGTTCGAGTGGTACGTCGAGGCGCTCACCTCCGACACGTATCTGGAGCCGTTTCGGCTGAGTCTGCTGGTCGGCATCACGGTCGCGATCGTCGCCGCAGCCATCGGCACCGCAGCCGCTCTCGCCCTCACCCGCTTCAAGGTCCCCGGCGGTGCCGCCATCCAGGGGCTGCTGATGTCGCCGCTGACGATCCCCACGATCATCCTCGCCATCGGCGCACTGTCCATCTCCTCACTCACGATCGGGTCGCCGAATGTGGGTGTCCTGATCGCGATCCACGTCGTGATCGCGATCCCCTATGTCATGCGCACCGTCACAGGTGTCATGACCAGGGCCGACCACTTCACGGAAGAGGCGGCACGCACCCTGGGCGCCAGCACCTGGAACCGCTACCGCCTGGTGGTGCTCCCCATCGCCCGCCCCGGCATCGCCGCCGGCGCGTTCTTCGCCTTCAACATCTCGTTCGACGATGCGGTCATCGCCCTCTTCCTGCGTACTCCGCAGCTCGAGACCCTGCCCATCGCCATCTACGGCCAGCTGGAGTTCAGCACGTCGCCCACCGTGGCCGCCGTCTCGACTCTCATGGTCCTGCTCACCGTCGTCCTCATGATCGTGCTCGAACGCATCATCGGCCTGGGAAGGTTGTTCGTCTGATGACAACACTCACCATCACTGCTCTCACCAAGGACTTCAAAGGGACGAAGGTGCTCAAGGGCATCGACATCTCGATGCGTTCGGGGGAGTTCGTCTCCTTGCTCGGGCCCTCGGGGTGCGGCAAGACCACGCTCCTGCGCTGCATCGCGGGCCTCGAGTCGCCCAGCGGCGGCACGATCGAGATCGCCGGCCAGGATGTGACCGGGCTCCCGCCCGAGAAGCGCCACCTCGGCATGATGTTCCAGAGCTATGCGCTGTTCCCGCACATGAGCGTCGTCGAGAACGTGCGCTTCGGTCTGCGCATGTCGGGCGAGAAGACCAAGGCCGAGCAGAAGGAACTCGCCGTCCGTGCGCTCGAGCGCGTGCAGATGGGCCACCTGGCCGATCGGGTGCCGGCACAGCTGTCGGGCGGACAGCAGCAGCGCGTCGCCCTGGCCCGTGCCATCGCGTTCGAGCCGCGCGTACTGCTGCTCGACGAGCCGCTGTCGAACCTCGATGCCCGCCTACGGGAGGACATGCAGGTCGAGCTGAAGGAACTGCACCGCACGCTCGGCCTGACCACCGTGTTCGTCACCCACGACCAGGAGGAGGCGATGAGCCTCTCGGACCGCATCGTCCTCATGAACGCAGGTGTGATCGAGCAGGAGGGTGCACCGGCCGAGCTCTACGGAGCACCGCGCACTCCCTTCGCCGCCGACTTCATCGGTGCGGCGAACCTGCTGCCTGCGACCCGTTCCGGCGCCGTGGCGACATTGGATGGCACCGCGATCCAGGTGCCGATGACCGGCGCGGGCCCCGATGGCGCCGGCGAGGTGGTGCTCCGCCAGGAGGATCTGCGGCTCTCCCCGACGATCGGAGGCGACGCTCCGGTACGTGTCGAGGTCGTCACCCATGTCTACCGAGGCGCCGACGTCGTCTACATCGTCGAGCTCGCGGGAAAGCGGATGCGCGTCGTGCGTCCGCGGCACGAGGCGCCGATCCCCGAGGGTGCGGCCGGTCTCGGCTGGCGAGAGGGTGCCGTGCTCTGGATCGCCGCGGCCTGACGGACAGATCCGCTCCTCGTCGGAGGGCGCCCTCCGACGAGGAGCGGCACCGTCGTAGGATCGCGGCATGGCCGACGAAGACTCCCCCTCCCCCGACGCCCCCCGCGATGCCTCCCGCCGAGGCTTCTTCAAGGTGGGCGGCGCCGCCCTCGCCGGCGCGGTGGTCGGCGGTGTCGGCGGCGCGGCCATCGGAGCCTCCATCGCCGGTAACGGTCGCGACGGTTTCGCGGCGGATCCTGATCCGTTCGCCGCCCTCACGCCGCGCAGCGAACCCGGTTTCGATCACCTCGTCGTCGTGATGGGCGAGAACCGCTCCTTCGACAACCTGCTCGGGTACCTGTACTCGAAGGAGAACCTCCCGGCGGGCGAGACGTTCGAGGGTCTGGAATTCGGCTCCTACAGCAACACCGCCTCCGACGGCACGGTCGTCGACGCGCACGTGTACGAGGGCGACACCGACCGGATCATGAGTCTTCCCGACCCGGACCCGGGCGAGGAGTACCCGCACGTCAACACGCAGATCTTCGGCACGGTCGATCCTCCGACGAACGCCGACCTCTTCGTCGACGAGATGACCGCGCCCTTCAACGCCCCGACGCGCGGCGAGAAGGCCACGATGTCGGGTTTCCTCGAGGACTACATCATCAACTTCCGACGCCTGCGCAAGGGTGTGGATCCCCGGCCCGACGAAGCCGCGCACATCATGGGCTCGTTCTCTCCCGAGATGCTGCCGGTGCTGTCGACGCTCGCCTCGGAATTCGCGGTGTTCGACCACTGGTACGCCGGAGTGCCCTCGCAGACCTTCTGCAACCGTTCGTTCTTCCACGCCTCCACGTCTCACGGTTTCGTGACCAACCAGGCCGGAGGCGGCTACCGGAAGTGGTTGGATGCGCCGGCAGCGCCCACGGTGTTCAACCGGCTCGAAGACAAGAAGGTGAGCTGGAAGATCTACATCGACAAGCTCCAGCTCGTCTCGTTCACCGGCATGCTGCATGCGGCGGTGCTGGAGAAGTACTGGCGCACCGATCATTTCGGAACGATGGAGGACTTCTACGCCGAGGCGAAGGACGGCACGCTCCCCGCATACGCCTTCATCGAGCCGCGGATGGTTTACGACCACAACGACTTCCACCCTCCTTTCGGTTCCCCCCGCGAGAGCGAGGTCGACGGTGAGGCCGTGTTCGACAGTGCGATCTCTGACGTGCGTGCCGGAGACCGCCTCATCCACGACATCTACGAGGCGGTGCGCACGAGCGCTTCCCCGAAGGGCTCCAACGCCGTCAACACCCTGCTGCTCATCACCTTCGACGAGCACGGCGGGTGCTACGACCACGTGCCGCCGCCCGCCGTGACGAAGCCGACGCCCGAGACCGGTCCGGGTGAGATGGGCTTCACCTTCGATCGGCTCGGGTGCCGGGTGCCGGCCATCGCCGTCTCGGCCTATACCAAGCGCGGCAGCATCATCCATGACGAGATGCATCACGGATCCGTGACCGCGACCCTCTCGCGCCTGCACGGCCTGACGCCCCTCAACGACCGGGATGAGTCGGCGAACACGCTGCTGAACGTCGTCAACCTCGACAAGCCGCGGCATCCGTCCGACTGGCCGGTGACCACCCCGGCCTACACGCCGCCCAACCCGGAGGACACGGCACCACAGCCCGGAGAGAAGGATCAGCTGAAGCCTCTCACGCCGCCCGCACGCGGTCTGCTCGGCCTGCTCCTCGCGCGCTACGGGAAGCCTGGTGAGCAGGAGCCGGAGACCTTCGCCGACGCCTACAAGCTGCTGCACGAGCACGGCGAGGAGCTGTTCGGTCCGCCGAGCGGGAACTGATCGTGGCTCTACTCGTACGGTCGGCGCTCAGTGAGCAGAACCTCCTCCCGACTACACGTCGGCGATGAGCCTCTTGCCCAGGTCGACCGTGTCGTCGATCTCGTAGCCGAGGCGTCGGTAGAACTCGACGACCTGGGCGTTCCCCGTCCGCACCTGCAGGTTCACCTTGGGGCAGCCCAGATCGCGCAGACCGGCCTCGACGTGGGCGACGAGTGCCCTGCCCACCCCGAGCCCTCGTGCATCGAGATTCGTGGCGAGATAGTTCATCCACCCGCGATGTCCGTCGTAGCCGGCCATGACCGAACCGAGGATCCGCCCTGTCTCGTCCTCCGCCACCACGAAGAGATGCGGCTGCACTGTCGCCTTGCGGGCGATGTCCTGAAGCGGGTCGTTCCACGGTCTCGTGAGACCTGCGGTCTCCCACAGGGCCACGACGGCATCGGTGTCTTCGGGCTGGAACGGTCGGATGCGCACCGGTCCAGCTTTCCAGATCGACCCCGCCTGCCCGGGTCAGCCCTCGCGGGAGAACGTGATGTGCGTGACACCGGACTCGGCGACCTCCGAGGTCACGCGGTAGCCCGACTCGAACCCGCGCAGGTCGTCCCACAGGCGGATCCCGCTGCCGATTAGGATCGGCGTGATCCCCACATGCAGGTCGTCGACGAGTCCGGCGCGAAGGTACTCGCGCACGGTCGTCGCCCCGCCTCCGACGCGCACGTCGCGTCCATCCGCAGCGGCGACCGCCTTCCGGAGCGCCTCCTCGGGCTCGGCAGACAGGAAGTGGAAGCTCGTGCCGTTGGCGAACTCGATCGACGGACGCGGGGTGTGCGTGAGCACGAACACCGGAGCCTGGAACGGCGGCTCCTCTCCCCACCATCCGCGCCAGTCGGGGTCGTCCGGGTTCGCGTGGAGCCCGAACATCCCGGCCCCCATGATCTCGGCGCCGATGTTCTCGAAGTAGTGCGAGGCGTACTTCTCGTCCACGCCGGTGGTGCCCGCCCCGCTGGTGTCATGGAAGACGCGTTCGTGGAAAGTGCGGGTTGCCGTATATGCCGCCGTCAACCGCCCCCAGTCCTCGCCGAACGGGTTCTCGGGAGTCTGATCCGTCGTCGTGGCGAAGCCGTCGAGCGAGATGTTGAGATCGACGCGAACACGGGTCATGACTGCCTCCGGACCTGCACGGGGTGACGACGCGTCCATCGACGCGCCGTCACCCAGCGTCAGCGTTCAGCGACGCCTTGTCAAGGACGAGGGTAGTGTTCAGACGGCGTCGCCCTGAACGGGCCCTTCCGTGTTCGGCTTCCATCCGAGTGCAGGTGCCACATGCTTCGCGAACGACTCCAACACGTGCAGGTTGTACTCCGGCCCGAGCTGGTTCGGGATCGTCAGCATCAGGGTGTCAGCGGCCATCACCGCCTCGTCCTGCTTCAGCTGTTCGATCAGCACGTCGGGCTCCGCCGCATAGGTCTTGCCGAACGTGGAACGGAAGCCGTCGATGATGCCGATCTGGTCGGCGTTCTCCTCGCTGCGAAGGCCGAAGTAGGCCCGGTCCATATCGGACACCAGCGGGAACACGCTGCGACTGACCGAGACGCGCGGTGTGCCGGTGTGACCGGCCTCCTTGTACGCCGAGCGGAAGAGGTCGATCTGCTCACGCTGCAACTCGTGGAACGGCTGCCCTGTGGCCTCGGTGACGAGCGTCGAGCTCATCATGTTCAGGCCCTTGCGACCCGTCTCGATCGCGGTGGGACGCGAACCCGATCCCCACCAGACGTGATCGCGAAGCGTCGGCGACTGCGGCTCGATCGCGAGGTAGCGTCCGGCGCCCACCATGCGGGGATCACCGGGGGCGATTCCCTCGCCGTCGATCGCGCGCAGGAACAGGTCGAACTTCTCCCGGGCGATGACGCTCCCGCGCTCGGTGTCCTCCTCATCGACGTAGCCGAAGGTCTCATAGCCGCGCAGAGCCGTCTCGGGTGAACCGCGGCTCACCCCGAGCGCGATGCGTCCGTCGGAGATCAGATCCAGCGCAGCCGCTTCTTCCGCGAACTGGAACGGGTTCTCGTAGCGCATGTCGATCACCCCGGTGCCGACCTCGATGCGCTTCGTGCGCGCGGCCATGGCCGTCAACAGGGGCATCGGCGAAGCCGCCTGACGCGCCCAGTGGTGCACACGAACGTATGCGCCGTTCACACCGATCTCGTCTGCGCCCTCGGCGATCGCGATGGTCTGCTTCAGCATGTCCCCCGCGGTGCGGGTCGCTGAGCCGGGCACATCCGCATAGTGCCCGAAGGAGAGGAATCCGAAAGCCTTCATGATCTATTCCAACGCATGGAAACGCCGTCTATTCCCCCGGTACCAGGATGCCGTCGAGCACGAGTGACCGGATGCGGGGCTCGATCTCGGCCCACAGATCCGGGAGCGGAACCTCGAAGAGGTCGGCCAGCGCCGAGACGATCTGCACCACGGTGAGCTCGCCGTCGCACGCGCCCACGAACCCGGCGAGCGCGGGATCCACGTTCACCGTCCGGGCGAAGCCGCCGCCCTGTCGCAGCTCGATGACGCTCGGGTCGTCGTTGCCCGGAAGCAGGTGCCGGGCCTCGGTGACATCGGGTGCCGTCACCAGCGTTGCAGGAAGCCCGTCGGCGAGGGCGTCGTGCGCGGCCAGCCCGGTACCGAGAGCGGCGCCGACGTTGGAGACCGGCTGGGCGATGCGCTCCGTACGGCGAAGCGGAGGCGTCGAGCCTCGCCGCATCAGTACGTACCCGAATCCGACCGACGTCACGCCTCGCGCGGCGAAGTCGTCGAGCCAGGCGGTCAGCAGCGGGGTGAATGCAGGGTCGCGGGGTGTGGTGCCGCCGTCACGGATCCACAACTCCGCGTAGCCGAGCGGCGACAGCTCCTCGCGTTCGATCACCCAGAGGTCGATGTCGCTCGGCACCCACGCGTCGAGACGTGCGAGGCCCGTGATCCCGGCCCGCGACTCCCAATTGCCGAGCAGCTGGGCGATGCCGTGCTGCGTCAGATACGCGGGTGCGCTCCGCACGAACTGCTCGACGAGCGCGTCTCCCACCAGTCCGCCGTCGCGGTATTCGTACGCCGGGACGCCGTCCATCCGGGGGGTGATGACGAACGGCGGGTTGGAGACGATCAGGTCGAAGGCCTCGCCCGCGACGGGCTCGAACATGCTGCCGTGTCGGAACTCGATGTTGGCCACGCCGTTGAGGCGGGCGTTGAGTTCCGCGAAGGCCAGGGCGCGCTCCGAGATGTCGGTCGCGATCACGGTGCCGGCCCGACGGGCGACGAGGAGCGCCTGGATCCCGCACCCGGTCCCCAGATCGAGCGCGCGATCGACCTGGATGGGAACGATCGTCTCGGCGAGAGTGCGCGACGCCCCGCCGACCCCGAGCACGTGGTCGAGAGGAAGAGGGCCGTCGAGCGCGACCTCATCGAGGTCGCTGGCGATCCACCACTCCCCGACGCCGTCGGCGTCTACGAACGACTGTGGACGCAGCAGGACGGTCGGGGTCACGGTATCGGCATCGGCTGTCGCGAGTGCGAGCGCCACGAGCCCGTCCACGCCGAGCTGCGGCAATGCGGTGGCGACCGCCACCCGCGGCTGCGGCATGCCGAGCACCAGGAGGCGTCCCAGGGTCGCCAGCACGCCCCCGTCACCGGCGATCGCGCGCAGGATAGGCTCTCTCATCCCGCGGGCGAGGGCATCGTCGGCCTCCTCGCCCCACAGTCGGCGAAGGGGCGCGGAACGCAGGTCGGCGGCGTCGAGATCAGAAGCGAGTGCGGCGACGAGAAGCGGGTCGGTGTGGGGTGCGGGGGTGTCGGACACGGCCGTCACTCTACGCGTCTTCAGGGTTCTCCTTCCCCAGGCCTCCTAGAATCAGGGGGTCAGTACTCACGATCAGCCCTTTTCCGGGCGTTCGAGGAAGACCTTCATGACCGCGATCACCCCCGAGCACGGCTTCCGTGCGCGCCTGCGAAGGCTCGCAGGCGGGACCGCTGTACTCGCGATCGCTTTGGGCGCCTACACGGTCGCCCTCCCGAGCACCGCCATCGCCGCCGGCGGATCCTCCTCAGACGACGAGCAGAGCATCGGGTTCCACGTCTCCGCGGGTCTGCGGGGGCTCGTCGCCCCCGGTTCCGCGACCACCGCGATGGTTACGCTGCAGAACGACACGGATTCGAAGCTCTCCGGCGGTCAGGTACAGGTGGAGCTCAGCAAGACTCCCCTGACGGATGAGGCTTCGGTCACGAGCTGGCTCGACGAGGGTGAGGCTCCTGGCGACTTCGCGACGATCGGTTCCGAGACGACGGCGCCACTCGAGGCCGACACGTCGGCCACGGCGACGGTCTTCGTGCCCGCCGACACCCTCTCCGATCTCACCCCTGGTGTGTACCCGCTGCGCGCAGAGCTCACCGGCGCGAAGACGGCGAGCGCCACCGACGATCGCGCGACAGCCGTCGCGGCCACCGCCACGAGCGTGCTGGTCGTGGCGGACTCCCAGACGACGCAGGTCGGTGTCCTGGTCCCGGTCACCGCGACGCCGGAGGGTGGGGCGCTGCTCAGTTCCGACGAACTCGCCGCGCTCACCGCGCCGGACGGTGCTCTCACCGCTCAGCTCGACGGTGTCGCGGGAACCACCGCGGTGCTCGCGATCGACCCGTCGATCCTCACGGCCATCCGCGTGCTCGGCTCCTCAGCGCCGCGGTCGGCCCAGGACTGGCTCACCCGTCTCGAAGCTCTGCCCAACGCACGGTTCGCGCTGCAGTTCGGTGATGCGGATGCCACCGCTCAGGCACAGGCGGGGCTGCCCGCACTCCTGCAGCCGACGACTCTGGCTCCGTTCCTCGATCCCGCGAACTTCCCGCAGGCACCTGCCAGCGTCTCCCCGACGGACGGACCGAGCGCGACGCCGGGCCCGTCCCCCAGCCCGACCAACACGCCGCAGCTTCCTGACGACCAGGAGCTCACGGCCGTCGAGGGTGCCCTTCCTCGAATCCTGTGGCCGGACGACGACCTCGGACCCGACGACCTCTCCTCGTTCACGCGCTACCTCGGCGAGGGCACGACCACGGTCGTCTCCTCGGCAGCGCTCGGCGGACAGAGTGCGGCGCACGCCACGCTCGGCGGAAACGACCTCCTGGTCACAGACACGGGCCTGTCCGAGTCCTTGTCCGAGGTCGCGGCCGAAGCGGACCCGCTCGATCGCCAGCGCCTCCTCGCCGAGGCCGCTGCTCTGCTCCTGCTCGCCGAGGATCGCGTCGCCGGTGCCCCCCTGCTCGTCGGACTCGACCGCGACGAGAACCGCGACGCCGACGCGTTGCGCGACGCGATCTCGGCCGCCGATTCGATCGGATTCGAGCTGTCCGCGCTCCGCGCGACACCGCCGGTTCCGGCCGCCCTCACCTCCCAGGCCGATCCCGCTCGCGCCACCGCGGTCAACGAGCTCCTCGCCGATGAGGGCACTCTCACCGCCTTCTCCTCGATCCTCACCGACCCCCAGGTGCTGCTGAGCCCCGAGCGCATCAGGATCCTCCGCACGCTGGCCGTCGGATCGTCGGCGAAGTCCTTCGCCGACGGTGTCGAGAAGCACCGGAAGCGCACCACGGAGACGCTCGCGGCCGTGAGCATCCCGCCGTCCAGCACCATCCAGCTGCTCACCGCCAACGCCGACCTGCCGATCGCCGTGCGCAACGACCTTCCGTGGCCGGTGACGGTGCAGCTGTTCGTCTCACCGACCGACCCGCGCCTCGAAGTCACCCCGATGACCGAGACCGTCGTCGAGGCGAACTCGACGAAGCGCGTCAAGGTCCCGGTATCGGCACGCGTCGGCAGCGGTGAGGTCGACCTGCGGCTCAGCCTCTACAGCCCCACCGGCGTGCAGATCCAGGGTCAGCAGGAGATCCGAGTCGCCGTTCGCGCCGAGTGGGAGACCATCGGTCTGGTCATCTTCGGAGGTCTCGCCGTCCTCCTGATCACCCTCGGTGTGATCCGGACGGTCCGCCGCAAGCGCCACGAGGCTGCTGAAGAGGCCGAGGCGGAGGCCGAGCTCGAGAAACTCGACGAGGTGGCCGCGGAGGCGGAGGTGGCCGCGGAACACGAGGTGGTCGTGGAAGCCGAATCCGATGCTCCTGCACCGACGACCGGAGACAAGACCGTCGACGGGAGACAGATTGAGTAGTCTCGGCCGCGCGAGCGCCATCATCGGCGCCGGCACCCTCGTCTCTCGACTGACCGGCCTGCTCCGCAGCATCGTGCTCGTCGGCGTCCTCGGCTCGGTCGCATCCCAAGCAGCAGACGCGTTCACCTATGCGAACCAGTTGCCGAACAGCGTCTTCTCCCTCATCTCGGTCGGAATCCTCACCGCCGTCATCGTTCCGCAGATCGTGAAGGCGACAGCGGATGCCGACGGCGGCAACGCGTTCATCTCGAAGCTCTTCACCCTCGGTACCGTGGTGCTCGTGGTGGTGACGGGGATCGCGACCGCCGCGGCGCCCTGGCTCGTCCACCTGGTCGCCGGCAAGGCGAACGAGGCCACTCTCGCGCTCGCGACGGCACTCGCGTACTGGTGTCTCCCCCAGATCCTCCTCTACGGCCTCTACGCGATGCTCGGCGAGGCTCTCAACGCGCGGAAGATCTTCGGTCCGTTCACCTGGGCGCCCGTCGTCAACAACATCGTGTCGATCGCCGGTTTCCTCGCCCTCGGTGCCCTGTTCGGGCCGGTGTCCACGAAGGCCGCCGACTGGACGCCGCAGATGATCACGCTGCTGGGTGGCACGGCGACTCTCGGCATCGCACTCCAGGCCGTCGTCCTGCTTCTCTTCTGGCGCCGCACGGGGCTCGCATTGAAACCCGACTTCCGCTGGCGGGGTGTCGGACTCGGGAATGTCGGACGGCTGGCGGGCTGGACCTTCCTCATGGCGTTCGCGAGTCTCTCGGCCGGAGTCCTCCAGGGCTACATCGTCAGCGAGGTCGCCGGTTTCGGTGCTTCCGCCACCGTGACGGCGAATGCCTGGCTCATCTTCATGCTCCCGTACTCGGTGATCGTGCTCTCGATCGGCACTCCCTACTTCACCCAGATCAGCGGTCACGCCGCCGCCGGCCGCGACGATGAAGTCCGTGCCGACATCGCGCAGAGCATCCGCACACTGCTCTTCTTCATCGTCGCGGCAACAGCAGCCGTCGCGGCCGCAGCCATCCCTGCTTCTCGGGTGTTCACCGCCTCCGCCGACGACGCCCAGGCAGCCGCCCTGGTGCTGCTCGCCTATCTCGTCGGGCTCATCCCGCTCACGGTCCTGTTCATCGTGCAGCGCACGTTCTACGCGTACGACGACACGCGCACCCCGTTCTGGTTCACGATCTTCCAGTGCGTGCTCATCGTGGTGACGGCGCTCATCGCGCTGGGCATGCGCGAAGCGGGAATCATCCCCCTCACGTCCCTCGCCGCGGCGGTCGCGCTCGGTCAGTCCATCGCGAGCGTCCTGCAGACGATCGTCGCCACGTGGCTGCTGCATCGCAAGATCGGCGGCCTGCAGATCCGTTCCTGGATGTCCGCCATCGTTCGCTTCGCGATCGCCGGCGTCCCCGCGGGTCTCGCTGGCTGGGGAGCGTTCGCCCTGCTGGGAGGAACCGCAGGCTGGACGATGGATGACAAGATCCAGGGCGCCCTCGGCACTGCGATCATCGGGCTCGTCGTGGTGATCGTCTACATCGCGATTCTCGCTCTCCTGCGTGCCCCTGAGCTCAAGGCCGGCAGCGCCCTCATCCGTCGCTTCCTGCCCGGTCGCTGATCCCACCCCAAAGGCTTCTCCCAGCGCAGCGGCGCAGACTGTGCGGGGAATGCCTCGCGGTTACCATGGGTTGAAGCATTCGAAGGTCATTCGACTGCAGTTTCTAAGACGGAGAGCACATGCGTCAGGTCATCATCATCGGCTCCGGCCCCGCCGGATTCACGGCTGCCATCTACGCGGCCAGGGCGAACCTCAAGCCGCTGCTCATCGCGAGCTCCGTCGAGGTCGGCGGCGAGCTGATGAACACCACCGAGGTCGAGAACTACCCGGGCTTCCCCGAAGGCATCCAGGGCCCCGAACTCATGGCCAAGTTCCAGGAGCAGGCGGAGAAGTTCGGCACCGAGGTCGTCTACGACGACGTCACCGAGCTGCAGCTCGACGGTCCCGTCAAGAAGGTCATCCTCGGCAGCGGTGCGGAGCACGAGACGCAGTCCCTGATCTACGCGACCGGTTCCGCCTACCGCAAGCTCGGCATCGAAGGTGAAGAGCGCCTCTCGGGCTACGGCGTCTCCTGGTGTGCCACGTGCGACGGGTTCTTCTTCCGCGAGAAGACGATCGCGGTCGTCGGAGGCGGCGATTCCGCGATGGAAGAGGCCACGTTCCTCACCCGTTTCGCCGACAAGGTCTACGTCATCCACCGCAAGGACACCCTGCGAGCGTCGAAGATCATGCAGGAGCGCGCCTTCGCGAACGAGAAGATCGAGTTCGTCTGGAACAGTGAGGTCGCCGAAGTGCTCGGTGGTGACTCCGTGACCGGCGTGCAGCTGCGCTCGACCGTTGACGGCACCCTCAGCGACCTCCCGCTCGACGGACTCTTCATCGCCATCGGCAACGACCCGCGCACGCACCTCGTGCACGACAAGCTCGAGCTGACGTCGGAGGGCACCATCTGGGTCGACGGCCGTTCGTCGAAGACCTCGGTTCCCGGAGTCTTCGCTGCCGGCGACGTCATCGACCCCACCTATCGTCAGGCCATCACGGCTGCCGGCACGGGGACGGTCGCCGCTCTCGACGCGGAGCACTTCCTCGCAGACTTCGAAGACGCCTCCGTCGAGGTCCCGGCGGCCGAGGCCGCTGAGATCCTCACCGCCTCGGCATAGCCCGGGAACACTTTCCCCTCGTCGGCTGTTGTAGCAGGCGAACCTCGAATCAAGGAGAACTCTGATGAGTGCAAAGGCTACGAGCCAGGCGACCTGGGAGCAGGACGTTCTGCAGGCCGACGGTCCGGTGCTGGTGGACTTCTGGGCTGAGTGGTGCGGTCCGTGTCGTATGGTCGCGCCGGTTCTGGACGAGATCCAGGCCGACAACCCCGACAAGATCACCATCCTCAAGCTCAACGTCGACGAGAACCCCGAGCTGGCGATGAAGTATCAGATCACGTCGATCCCGGCGATGAAGGTCTTCCACGGTGGTGAGGTCAAGACGACCATCATCGGCGCCAAGCCCAAGTTCGCGCTCGAGAAGGACCTTGCCGCATTCATCGGCTGATCCTCTGACAAGAAGGGGCCGTACCTCCCGGGGAGGTACGGCCCTTCGTCGTCTCCGCGTCGCGTCGCGGAGACGACGCCGTCCTTCTCAGTGCTTGTCGTGCATCGCGACGTCCTCGAAGACCGCTGCCCAGCTCGGATCGTGGGGAACGAGAACCACGCCCACCTCAGGAGGCGTCGGCGACGGTCGGATCCCAGCGGCGGTGCCGCTGCTTCTCGTCCAGCAGGCCCCAGACGGCCGATGTCAGCTCCGGGTACTCCAGGGCGATCTGCCGGAGCACGCGATAGTGTCGGGCCGCATTGGGACGCACGCCGTCGTTCGCATTGATGTTGTCCGCGCGCAGCAGGTAGACGACGAGCTCATCGACGCTGGGGAGCTCTTCCATGAACTCCCAGGGGTCCTCTCCCCCGAGAAGGCGCTCCTGGATGAGGACCGCGAGTTCGTCCGCCGCTTCGGCACGCAGCACTTCCAGGCTGGCGCGACGCTGTACGGACTCGGTCATACTTCCAGCCTACGTCGGCTGCGGGCCCCTCCGGCGCTCCACCTTCATGTTCTCGGTCATGTCTTCGAGCTCCCTGCCCTTGGTCTCCGGCACCTTGAAGAACACGAAGAAGAACGACAGGAGCGCGAAGAACGCGTAGAACCCGTAGGCGAACGTGAGGCCGATCTCAGCGAACGCCGGGAACGTCGTGGAGATGAAGAAGTTGGCGACCCACTGCGCTGCAGCCGCGACGGCGAGAGCACCGGCTCTGATCGAGTTCGGGAAGATCTCGCCCAGCAGGACCCACACCAACGGACCCCAGCTCGCGCCGAAGAACACGACGAAACCGTTCGCGCAGATCAGGGCGATGGTGGCCCACGGGTCGGGAAGCGTCGCCGTCCCCTGCGCGTCCAGCGTGCCGAACGAGAATGCCACCGCCATGAGGCCCAGCGTCACGGTCATCCCGACGGACCCCACCAGCAGCATGATCCGGCGACCGATCTTGTCCACCAGCAGAATCGCCACGATCGTGACGACGATGTTCGTGACCGAGGTGATGACGGAGGTGAGCAGAGCGCTGGATTCGTCGAAGCCCACCGACTGCCAGAGGGTCGTCGAGTAGTAGAAGATCACGTTGATGCCGACGAACTGCTGGAACACCGACAGCAGGATGCCGATCCAGACGATCGGCTTCAGGCCGAGACGGTTGCCGCGCAGGTCACGCAGCGACTCCGAGCGCTCCGTGTCGATGGTTCCGGTGATCTCGTCGATCTTCCCCTGCACATCGACGGTCCCGGTGACGGTCTCGAGAACGTCGGCAGCTCTCTTCAGCTCACCCTTGCGCACCAGATATCGCGGAGATTCCGGCAGCCGTAGCGACATGAGCCCGTAGACCAGGGCAGGGATCGCGGCCACCATGAACATCCAGCGCCACGCGGTGAGACCCCACAGCGGCTGGTCCGCGGCACCGGCGATACCGGCGAGCAGTGCGTCGGAGAGCAGTGCCGCGAAGATACCGGTGACGATGGCGAGCTGCTGCAGGGAGCCGAGGCGCCCGCGGATGGCAGCCGGCGATACCTCGGCGATGTAGGCCGGTGCGATCACCGAGGCCGCACCGACGCCGAGGCCCCCGATGACTCGCCAGATGATGAGATCGACGACGCTGAAGGCGAGACCGGAACCGATGGCGGAGATGAAGAACATCGCGGCGGCGACGACCATGACCGGGATGCGGCCGTATTTGTTGGAGACCGGACCCGCGAACCAGGCACCGACGGCGCAGCCGATGAGGGCCGAAGACACGGCGAAGCCCTTCAGGGCAGTCCCGAGATCGAACCCCGAGACGTCGCCCGCCAGCGCGTCGACGGCACCGTTGATCACGGCGGTGTCGAATCCGAAGAGGAAACCACCCAACGCGGCCGCGATACTGACGGCGATCACACGGCGCTTGATGGCTGCTGGACCGGCTGTTCTCGACATGACATCCCCCTCGTCGTCACGATGACGCGAGTCTAGGCTAGCGCTGCTCCTGTCGGGAGATCACTTCGACGAGCCGTAGCCGCCCTCTCCCAGTTCTTCGAGAATGCGGTTGAGATCCTGGATCGAAGCGAAGTCGATCGTGACCTGGCCTTTTCGTGCACCTAGAGCGATCTTCACCCGGGTGTTCAACCGGTCACCGAGCTTGCCGGCGACCTCATCGAGGTACGCACGTCGCGCACCAGGAGTCGGCTTCACGGTCTTGCCGGCGCTGGGCTGCGACTTGGCCGCTTCCTCCGTGGCGCGCACCGAGAGGTCTTCGTTCACGACCTTGTCCGCGAGGCGCTGCATGGACTCGGGATTGTCGAGGCTGAGGATCGCGCGTGCGTGGCCCGCGGTCAGGACTCCCGCCGCCACCCGCTGCTGCACCGGCACCGGCAGTTTCAGCAGACGGATCGTGTTGCTGATCTGCGGACGAGAGCGTCCGATACGAGTGGCCAGCTCTTCCTGGGTGATACCAAAGTCTTCGAGCAGCTGCTGATAGGCCGAGGCCTCTTCCAGCGGGTTCAGCTCGGAGCGGTGAAGGTTCTCGAGCAGCGCGTCCCGCAGGAGGTCTTCGTCGGCGGTGTCGCGGACGATCGCGGGGATGACGTCGAGACCTGCCTCGCGAGCGGCACGAGTGCGCCGCTCGCCCATGATGAGCTCGTACTGTCCCTCGGTGTTCTTGCGAACCACGACGGGCTGCAGCACACCGAACTCACGCACGCTGTGCACCAGTTCTGCCAGATCTTCGGGGTTGAAGTGTGTTCGAGGCTGGCGGGGGTTGGCGACGATCGTGTTCGGGTCGACCTGGATCAGGTGGATGCCGGGGACGATCTCGAGATCGGGTGCGTCGGCCTCCACCTCCGGCGCGGTCTCCGCGTTCGCCTGTCGCAGGCTCGCACCAGGGAAGAACACGTCGACGGGACGTTCCGACTGATCAGCTGTGGGGATGAGGGCGCCGATACCCCGACCCAGCCCAGTGCGCTTCGCCATCATTTCTCCTTGCTCTGCGTCGCTGTGCGCGACGCGATTTCAACAGCGGCCTCACGGTACGCGATCGCGCCGGCGGACTGACCGTCGTATGCGATCACGGTCTGACCGAAGCTGGGGGCCTCCGATACCCGGACGGAACGCGGGATGACCGTCTCGAGTACCTGCTCCGGGAAGTGCGTACGCACCTCTTCGGCGACCTGCTGCGCCAGGCGCGTACGACCATCGAACATCGTGAGCAGGATCGTGGAGAGGTGAAGGACCGGATTCAGGTGCTTCTGGATCATCTGAATGCTCCCGAGCAGTTGACTCAATCCCTCGAGGGCGTAGTACTCGCACTGGATCGGGATGAAGACCTCGGTGGCGGCCGTGAAGGCGTTGATCGTGAGCAGCCCCAGCGAAGGGGGGCAGTCGATGATGACGAAATCCATGGGGTGGTCGGCCAGGTACGCCTCGAGCGCGCGACGCAGGCGATGCTCTCGGGCGACCTGTGCAACGAGTTCGATCTCTGCACCCGCGAGATGGATGGTGCTCGGCGCACAGAAGAGGTTCGAATCCTCGGGGCTCTCCTGCACGATGTCCGCCAGTGGGAGCTCATCGATCAGTACGTCGTAGACGCTGGGAATCTCAGCGCTGTGCGGCACACCCAAGGCCGTGGACGCATTGCCTTGGGGGTCGAGGTCGATGACCAGAACCTTCGCCCCCATTCCCGCCAGGGCGGAGGCGATGTTCACGGCGGTAGTGGTCTTACCCACACCGCCCTTCTGATTCGACACCGTCAGTACACGGGTGTCCCCGGTGAACTCCACGGTGGTGGCCTCGAGTGCGCGCCGACGCGCGGAGAGGTCAGCGAGTTCCCGCGCGAGCGGCGTATCCATCCCGAACGATCCGTTCGATGACGTCTTCTCGGACTGTTTCACGTGAAACATCCACTCCTTTCGGGGCCGCGTTCCACTCTAATCGCTGGGACTGACCTTCGATGACGGAGCGTACGCCGTGGGCCCTTCGAGGGTACGTTGCGGGCGGAAAGGGATCCGAGATCTCAGGAGGTCTGAGGGCCCCTTTTGGCGGTCGAGGCCGTTGTTTCACGTGAAACGGGGGCGTTCGCGAGGCGCGTGCACCCTGGGAGCCGCTTCCTCCCCGGCAGAACGACGGCGGGGCATAGCCTGGGTATGTCAGTTTTGGGGCGCCATGGACTTTCGTGCCGAGCCGCGTCTCCTGAAATGTGCTCCCTAGCCCGTGCACCCCAACCGAAGCGCACTCCCTGAACTACATTCCCTTGACCGCACCCCCTAGCCGCATCCCCTGGCCGCACTACCTGAGCCGCACTCTCCTAGCCGCGCTGACCGAGCTACGCGCCTGAACCGAAGGTTTACAAGGCCGTGCGCAGAGCGGCGTTCTTCCTCACATCAACTCGTCCGTACTGCGCTCACGGAGAAAGCCGCTTGCGCCGGAGCGCGGGACTCACGCACACCGCGCGAGCCCCGCTGCTGCCGATCAGCCTCGTAAGGACCTACCTCGAGATGACCGCCCGCGGCGCAACCACGGTACCTCGAGCCGTTTCACGTGAAACATGAGTGAAGAAGGGCTGCACGGACGAGATCGGACACCAATACCAGCGCAGTGATTCCTGGAGGAAGTGCATCCACATGTGACCATGCGCTGGGAGGACAACCACGCGAATCCCCGCGCCCCGGAGTGCGAAGCGGCGACCAGATCGCGCTCCGCCGCGAAGGCCACTCTCCACAGGTAGTCCCAGTCTTGCGGCGAGTTGCAGATCTACAGGGAGTCCCCCTTCACAAGAGAGACCGCAATCCGCAACACCGGCGATCGGTGCCCAAAAGGTCAGGCACACATAGGCGAAACGCAGAGAGATGAGGCGCACATGGAAGACGTCGACCCTTGGGGGGATACGTCTCGCAAGCAAAAGACAGTGGCCACCTCCCTCCCCCACCCCACTATCCGCGCCTCTCCAGATCAATGTCGCTCGTGCGGTTCTCCACGGCAGAACCGTTTTCACGCGCGATAGCCGACGAACGGGCGGGAACGTTTCACGTGAAACACCCTTCCAAAGCCATCGAGAACCGTGAGCGTGGCAGATGGGCATCCACGAAGGTGGGGTCGACATAGTGCTCGCTCCGTCAAGGGGGACTCGGTGGAGCTTGAGCCGTCGATCTCGCGCCTGTACGCAAAGTCAGCGTTTCACGTGAAACCAGGCAGCAAGCGTGATCGGCATCACCGGGTCCGCGCCGGCAGCAAGCCTGCGCACCACATTCCTTGGTGCGCATCTGCCACTCCCACGCCCACACCCACAAGCCATCACGCTGGCCGCCCGCGACAACTCCACCGACGACAATCCGAGATGGCTATTCCCCACAACGTCGTCATTGCGCCCATTCGAGCACCCAGAGACACAGGACCATTACGAGAGGCTGCGCCACGAGATACGTCTATCCACCGTGTTTCACGTGAAACATCTCCTCTAGTCTGCGCGACGAAGAGGTGGGCCGCGTAATCGACGGCACTTCAGCGATCTCCGCGTCGAGCGGCGCCCAAGCCCCGCTTTCCCCCAGACAGACATAGCGAGGACGGAGCACCGGCATGCTTGGCCCGCTCCCACCAGGATCTTCCGTCGGGAGCCCAACCGCATCCCCGGGTCGTCTGGCCTCTACAGAAGACAGGCGCCCGACAATTCATCACGTCCAAAGCCGACATCACTCCGGCGCGAGGCAAACTGGCCCCGACAGCACTACACAGATAGGCGGGGTGTTTNAAACACCCCGCCTATCTGTGGAACTGGACGGCCCTAGCGAACGCGCGCGCGAACCACCCGGGTGGTCTCGGGGAGGATACCCTCCCCCAAGACCTCGACCCTCACATCCGTCAGACGGAACTTCTTGATCTGCTTCTGGGCCGCCTCGATCTCATTCGGTGCGTTCATTCCCTTGAGGAGAGCGAGTTCGCCGCCATCTCGAACCAGCGGAGCAGTCAACGGAACCAGGGTGCGCAGTGCGCTGACGGCGCGAGCAGTCACGACATCAAAGCCTTCCGCAGGACGTACATCCTCCGCACGCGATCGAAGAACGGTCACGTTCGAGAGCTCCAGTCCATCGACCTGCTCGTTGAGCCAGGTGACGCGTCGCTCCATCGGTTCAACAAGAGTCCATTGCACGTCCGGGCGGGCTATCGCGAGCACCAGGCCAGGAAGTCCGGCACCAGAGCCGATATCAGCGACGGAACCGTGAAAGAGGGGAGCAGCGATCACGCTGTTGAGGATGTGACGCGTCCATAGCCGTGGGAGCTCGAGTGGACCGATGAGGCCCCGCTCTTCCCCCTCGCGAGCGAGAGCTGAGGTGAACGAACGTGCCACATCGATGCGGTCTCCGAAGAGATCGGAAGCGACCGAGGGTTCCTGCTCCAGCTCACTCATACCTGCCCCCGAAACGATGTTTCACGTGAAACATCAACGACGGCGAAGAACCGTGTGGCGGTCGGCACCCTCACCGTAGGACTCGGAGACCAGACCCCGTTCGGCAGCGATGTCGTGCACCAGCTTGCGCTCGTAACTCGACATCGAAGGCAGAGACGCCTGGGATGAGCCCTCGTCGAGCTTCGCGGCGGCGGCATCGACCAACGTCTCCAACTGACGGCGACGGGTGTCGCGGGAGCCGGCGATGTCGAGGATCAGTCGAGAGAACGACCCGGTCTTGCTCTGCACCGCGAGACGCGTCAGTTCCTGCAGCGCCTGCACCGTATCCGGGGCGGAGAGCAACGCCAATGCATCTCCCTCGGCCTCGACCGAGACATAAGCGCGGCCCTGACGAACGTCGAGGTTCAAGTCGCCATCGATGTCCGCGATGTCGAGAAGTTCCTCGAGATAGTCCGCGGCGACGTCGCCTTCGTTCTCGAGCTGAGCCACGGTGGGCTCGGTGCTGTCGGTCATGGTCTCGCTCATGAACCGCTCCCCTTCTTCTTCGCGCGCTTCTTGCCGACCGGCTGCTGACGCTTCGGTGCTTCCGCCTTGGCCTTCTCGGCCTCTTCGAGCAGACGCTGCTGCTCCGCCTCATAAGCGGCCATCGGGACGACCTTGCCCGAGGAATCGATGGCCTTGCCCTTGCGGGCGAGACGCTCCTCGCGAGCTTTGGCGGCTTCTGAACCGGGTGTCGGCATCTCGCGGATGACGAGGAACTGCTGGCCCATGGTCCAGAGGTTCGAGATGAACCAGTACACGACGACGCCCAGCGGGAAGAAGACACCGGAGAAGATGAAGCCCAGCGGCAGCACGTAGAGCATGATCTTCTGCATCTGGTACGCCTGGCCGGTCTTGGCCTCGGGCGACAGGTTCTTCGAGATGATCTGCAGCTGTGTGAAGAACTGCGAAGCGATCATGAGGACGACGAGCGTGACCAGGATGACGATCGCCGTGGTGTTCTTCGCATCGATCGCATTGCCGAGGTTCTCGTGCAGCGAGGCGACGCCGAACAGCTTGGCGTCGTAGAACTCCTTCGTCAGCTCCGGGCTCAGGAGCCCGACGCCACCACCACCTGCCTTCGCATGCTTGCTCACATCGCTCAGCACGCTGTACAGCGAGAAGAAGATCGGCATCTGCACCAGCAGAGGCAGGCAGCTCGACATCGGTGTCGTGCCGTGCTTCTTGTACAGCGCCATGGTCTCGCGGCTCATGGCCTCGCGAGAGAGCTGATCCTTCTTGCCGCGGTACTTCTCCTGAACTTTTCGCAGTTCAGGAGCAATTTCCATCATCTTTCGCTGACTCTTGATCTGCTTCACGAAAAGCGGGATCAGAGCGGCACGGACCACGACGACGAGTCCGACGATCGACAGCACCCAGGTGATGCCGGATGCCGCAGGAAGCCCGACGGCGGTGAACAGCCAGTGCCAGGCGACGAGGATGAGCTCGACGACCCACTTGAGCGGCCACAGGATGGTGCCGATCAGATCGAACCCACCTGCCGCGGGTTCGGGGCTGGGAGTCGCACTGGCGAGCAGAAGGTCAAGACC
The DNA here is from genome assembly GCF_000708345.1 of Microbacterium sp. Cr-K32. Lineage (NCBI taxonomy): Bacteria > Bacillati > Actinomycetota > Actinomycetes > Micrococcales > Microbacteriaceae > Microbacterium > Microbacterium sp. Cr-K32. The sequence continues at coordinate 202,901 of NZ_JARD01000029.1, forward strand.
CACCGATCAGTCCTTTCGGGAAGGGACGACGAAACCGTGTGCAGTCAGGTCGTAACGGAAGTGGTCGTGCGGACGGACATCATCGACGCCGCCGGTAGTCCAGGGGTTGCAGCGGAGGATGCGCCATGCCGAGAGCGCCGCTCCCTTCACTGCACCGTGCTGCTGCACCGCACCTACAGCGTAGGCGGAACAGCTGGGATAGTACGCACAGACATCTCCGTACATCGGGGAGATGACCTTGCGATACGCGGTGAGGAATCCCAGCACGAGATTGCGCGGGATCACCGGGATGCTGCGGATCAGGTCCCGCGCGTGCAACTGCGCGGTCCCGACAGACGAGGCTGGAAGCGCGGTCATGCCGACACCGCGGCAGGAGCCGGCGTCAGTCTGCCCAAGCAGCGTTCGACATCGGCTCGAAGCTCCGCGAAGGAGGCCGTGGCAGACGCAGGGAGGGCACGGATGACGACATCCGTGCCCTCGGGAACACCCGGGAGCGCCTCCGCGCACACGGCTTTGAGCCGACGACGCACGGTGTTGCGCACCACAGCGGTGCCTACCTGCTTGCTGATGATGAATCCGAACCTTGCGGCTCTGCTCTCGCCCGTCGTCAGCATCGAGGTGATGACGCGCGCCCCGCCACAACGGGAACCGCGACGAACGACCAGACGATAGTCGCTCCCGCGGGTCAGCCGATACGGGCGGGCGAGCACAGCGGACTACGCAGAGAGCTCGGTGCGGCCCTTCGCGCGGCGTGCAGCGAGGATGCCGCGGCCTGCACGCGTACGCATGCGGGCACGGAAGCCGTGCTTCTTGGCGCGACGACGGTTGTTGGGCTGGAAGGTGCGCTTGCTCATGGAATCACTCCGGGAATGCTGCCACCGGGTTCACTTCGACCGGAGACATGGGGTACTGCCAAAAATGGCATAAGTCAACCAAGTAAGGGTACGTCTTACCGGCGCGCAGAGCAAATCTGCGCGCTCCTCTGGTGGTCTTCCGGTACGAACCGCACAGCCATTATCCACAACCCCGGGTCGGCCGGCAGCTGCAACACGCACGCGTGTTTTCAAGGGCAGGTTGCCGTTCACAGCCGGGATGACTACCGTGGCATCCTAAGTTATCCACAGGGGACACGGCACGTCGACCCCGCCTCGATCACTCGTCCGGAGCGTCATGTCATCACCTGCCCAGCCCGACGTCCCCATCTGGACCACGGTGCAGGAGCTTCTGGTCGACGACGATCGGGTCACACCTCAGCTGCAGGGCTTCCTCAGTCTCGCCGTCCCGGCAGGGGTGATGTCAGCGACGCTGTATCTGGAAGTGCCGAACGACCTCACCGCGGCGCAGATCAACAAGCGCCTGCGCCTGCCGATCATGGAGGCCCTCTCGCACATCGGCGAAGAGGTCACGTCCTACCGCGTCGTCGTCAACCACGAGCTGGCAGAGCAGCAGACGGCGCCGATCGCGGTCGGCGACTTCGGGCGCCACGAGCAGGTGCGTGTCGAATCCCCCATGGAACAGCCGACCCAGCTGCGCCACGAATCGCGGCTGAATCCGAAGTACACCTTCGACAACTTCGTGATCGGACAGTCCAACCGCTTCGCGCACGCCGCGGCCGTCGCGGTCGCCGAAGCGCCGGCCAAGGCCTACAACCCCCTCTTCATCTACGGAGACTCCGGTCTCGGGAAGACCCACCTCCTTCACGCCATCGGCGACTACGCGCAATCCCTCTACGCAGGGGTCAAGGTCCGCTACGTCTCGAGCGAGGAGTTCACGAACGACTTCATCAACTCGATCGCGAACAACCGCGGCGCCGCGTTCCAGGCGCGCTACCGCGACGTCGACATCCTCCTGATCGACGACATCCAGTTCCTGCAGGGACGCGCCGAGACGCAGGAAGCCTTCTTCCACACCTTCAACACACTGCACGATCACAACAAGCAGGTCGTGATCACCAGTGACGTGGCCCCGAAGCACCTGACCGGGTTCGAAGACCGGATGCGCAGCCGCTTCGAGTGGGGTCTGATCACCGACGTGCAGGCGCCCGACCTCGAGACGCGTATCGCGATCCTCCGGAAGAAGGCGCAGAGCGAGGCCCTCCATATTCCCGACGAGGTACTCGAGTACATCGCGACCGTGGTGTCATCGAACATCCGCGAACTGGAGGGCGCACTCATCCGGGTGTCGGCCTTCGCGAGCCTGAACCGCTCCGCTCTCGACATCTCCCTGGCGCAGACCGTGCTCCGCGACATCATCGACACGGCTGAGGACAACATCATCTCGCCGACCGACATCATCACGGCGACTGCACAGTACTTCAAGCTCACGGTCGACGACCTCTACGGCTCCAGCCGGTCGCAGCAGATCGCGACCGCCCGCCAGATCGCGATGTACCTGTGTCGCGAGCGGACCAGTCTCTCCCTGCCGAAGATCGGACAGCTGTTCGGCAACCGCGACCACACCACGGTCATGTACGCGTACAAGAAGATCAGCGAGCTCATGAAGGAGCGCCGCTCCATCTACAACCAGGTCACCGAGATCACCACGCAGCTCGGACGACGCTGACACGCCGCGTCTCCGAGAAAAGGGGAGGACAGCACCTGAACCGGTGCCGTCCTCCCTTTTTTGTGAGCCCGACAGGGATTCTGATCGTCGGATAGATGCCTCTATGCACATGTGGATAACTTGTGGATGACCGTGGATTCCATCGGGACGAATGTGGGCTGATCACCCAAACCTGTGGATAACTCGGGGAGGGCCATCACCGACCGGAAAGCCCGGAACCCGCGGATTCCTCAGGGTTTCCACAACTGACAACTGTGTAGTTCCCTACTCGCCACTGCTATCCACCGAGTTATCCACAGTATCCACAGCTGTTAACACCGTTAAGGAGTTAAGTCATTCAAGGCGCGATCCGATCACCAGACGGTGGGGACAACCGGTCGACCGAATGACAGGAACCTCGGCGTAGGGATACGCCGGACTGTGGGGCTAGCATGGGAAGCCCTGCACCGGCAGGGCCGACGACAACGCGTCACAGTTCGACGACAAGGGAGCACCCGTGAGGTTTCAGGTCAACCGCGATGTCTTCAGCGAGGCTGTCTCGTTCGTCGTCAAGCTTCTGCCGCAGCGCAATCCTCAGCCGATCCTCGCCGGCGTCCTGATCGAAGCCGATGGTTCCGGTCTGACGCTCTCGGCATTCGACTACGAGGCTTCCGCCCGCACCACCATCGAGGCGACGGTCGAGACCGCGGGGACGATCCTGGTGCACGGCCGGCTTCTCTCGGACATCGCCAGCCGACTTCCGAACGCTCCGATCGAGATCGCCGTCGAGGAAGACGGGGGCATCGCGGTCACCTGCGGCTCCGCACGATTCACCCTCGCAGCCATGCCCGTCGAGGAATACCCCTCGATCCCCGAGGTGACCGGTTCGTCCGGTGTGGTCCCGGCCGACGACTTCGGCACGGCGATCGCCCAGGTCGGATTCGCCGCGTCGCGTGACGACGTGACTCCTGTGCTCACGGGTGTGCAGCTCGAGGTCTCGGGACACACCCTGAGCCTCGTCGCGACAGACCGCTACCGCGTCTCGCTGCGGGATGTGCCGTGGGACGGCGAGGCCGTCGAAGCCACCGCCCTGGTCCCTGCCCGCACTCTGCTCGAGGTCGGCAAGACCTTCGGACACGCCGGCACGATCCAGGTGGCGTTCTCCGGAGCGGGCGACCGAGAGATCATCGCTTTCACCGCGGGCAACAAGACCGTCACTTCTCTCCTGATCAAGGGCAACTTCCCGCCTGTACGCCGACTGTTCCCCGAGCAGACCGACCATTACGCGGTCGTGAACACCGCAGACCTCGTCGAGGCCGTTCGCCGAGTCTCACTCGTGCTCGATCGTGCTGCTCCCCTGCGTTTCACGTTCTCGAACGACAGTGTGACGATGGACGCCTCCGGCGGAGATCACGCACGGGCATCCGAGTCGGTCGACGCGATCCTCTCCGGTGGCGATGAGGTCACGCTGGGCCTGAACCCGCAGTACCTGATCGAGGCTCTCGGCGCCGTCAAGAGCGAGTTCGTGCGCGTCACGTTCACGTCGAGCGACAACGCCAACAAGCTGAGCCCCGTGCTCATCACGAGCCAGACCTCGGTCGACCAGGCGGGTCTCGACTCGTTCAAGTACCTGCTCCAGCCGAACCTCCTCCTGCGCTGATCTTCTCCACTTCCTCCATACCCGGAACGTTCCCCGGGAAGTACGGACTGTCAGACCCCGAAGGTAGGCTGACTCCGTGATTGTGGAGCACCTGAGTCTGGTCGATTTCCGCAATTACGCGACCGCTGAACTCACCCTCCACCGCGGACCGAACGTGCTCGTCGGGCGCAACGGTCAGGGAAAGACGAATCTGGCCGAAGCCGTGGTGTTCCTCGCCACGCTCGGTTCGCACCGGGTGTCATCTGATGCGCCGATGGTCCGCGATGGCCAGGAGTTCGCGGTGATCCGCGCACGACTGTCGCACGGAGAGCGTCGTGTGCTCGCCGAGATCCAGGTGAACAGGCAGGGATCCAACAAGGCTCGCATCAACGGATCGCCGTCGAAGCCGAACGAACTCCCCCGCTACGCGCACGTCGTGCTGTTCGCTCCGGAAGACCTGCAGATCGTGAGGGGGGACCCCTCCGCTCGGCGCCGCTTCACCGATCAGCTCCTCATCCAGCGCACGCCGAGGCTCGCCGCAGTGCTCGCCGACTACGACCGCGTCCTGAAGCAGCGCAATGCGCTGCTGAAGTCGGCGCGTGCCCGCGGCGTTCGCGGCGAAGGTCTGAGCACTCTGGACGTCTGGGACGACAAGCTGGTCTCCCTCGGATCGGAGATCATCACCGCCCGCCAGCGCCTGGCGGCGGATCTGCAGCAGCCCGTGGCCGATGCCTACGAGGCGATTGCCGGTGCAGATCATCGTCCCCAGCTGGAATGGGCGCTCTCGGTGGGCGGCGGTGACCCCGAAGAGGGGGAAGAGGGAGCGGAAGGTGCCGAGACAGGTCCGTCCGCAGACAGACTCACCGATCCGATTCGTATCGCCGAGGTGTTCCGCGCATCCCTCGCGGCGAAGCGATCGAAAGAGCTCGATCGCGGACTGACCCTCACCGGGCCGCACCGAGACGACCTGGTGCTGCGGGTCCGCGACCTCCCGGTCAAGGGATACGCATCCCACGGGGAGTCGTGGTCGGTGGCTCTCGCCCTGCGGCTCGCGTCGGCCGAGCTGCTCCGCAGCGAATCTCCCGCCGGCGATCCGGTGCTCATCCTCGACGACGTCTTCGCAGAACTCGACGCCGATCGGCGTCAGCGGCTGGCGGCCTTGACGGCGGGCTATGAGCAAGTGGTGGTCACGGCAGCGGTGGAGGAGGATATCCCCGAGGTGCTGCACGCCCACGTGGTGCGGATCAGCGCCGGAACCATCAGCGACGAGCGGGAGGCGGCAGATGACTGACGCGGCACGCCATCCGTCCGCTTCGAGCCCCTCGGCATCGACTCCGGACACTCCCCCTCCGGTGGCCGATGTTCCCGAGACGATCGGCACCTATCTGCGGCTGCGCGGGCTGCAGCCGAGTTCCAAGAGCTGGAAACGCAAGCGACGCATCGCGACCGACGACGACAACGCGCCCTTCACGCCCGGGCGAGACCCCGGCGCGCTCGGTGCGGTGCTCGACAAGCTGAGTCGTGACTCGGGCTGGCAGATCACCCTCGCGCGAGAAGATCTCGTGCGCCAATGGGCTGATCTCGCCGGCGCAGACACCGCGAAGCACTCCGAACCCGTCTCCCTGGAGCGCGGCCTGCTCACCGTGAAGTGCGACTCGACCGCGTGGGCGAAGAACCTGCAGTTCATGCGGGCGACGATTCTCACCGAGATCGGCCGACGGTATCCCGATGCGGGCGTCGAGAACCTCCGCTTCATCGGACCGGACGTTCCCTCGTGGAAATGGGGTCCCAGAGCCGTTCCAGGACGGGGCCCGCGCGATACCTACGGGTAGGGCACCACGCGAGGGGGTCGAAAGGCTCAGAGGCCCACACACGGCCGTTGAGCGGCATTTCCCGATGAAACTCCGCTAGAATGGGAGTTCGTGATATCGATGTGGAGAATGCCCTCTGATGACGCCTGAATCCCCTGCTGACGAGACGGAATCGAACACCGGGGGAACCCCCGCAACCGAGGGCACCATCGCACCCAAGGCGAAGCAGCCTGGTGAGTACGGTGCGGATTCGATCCAGATCCTCGAAGGCCTCGAAGCCGTGCGCAAGCGCCCCGGTATGTACATCGGGTCCACCGGGCCTCGAGGACTCCACCACCTGGTCTACGAGATCGTCGACAACTCCGTCGATGAGGCACTGGCCGGTTACGCCGACACGATCTTCGTGACGATGCTCGCCGACGGCGGTGTGCGAGTCGTCGACAACGGTCGCGGCATCCCGGTCGACCCGCACTCGTCCGACCCCAACAAGTCGACGGTCGAGGTCGTGCTCACCATCCTGCACGCCGGTGGAAAGTTCGGCGGTGGCGCCTACGCCGTCTCCGGTGGCCTGCACGGTGTCGGCTCCTCCGTCGTGAACGCGCTGTCGACGCGCTTCGACGTCGAGGTCAAGCAGAAGGGCTTCGTCTGGCGGCACAGCTTCGCCGACGGCGGTATCCCCCAGCAGAAGCTCGAGAAGGGCGAAGCGACCGAAGAGACCGGAACGAGCATCACGTTCTGGCCGGACGCCTCGATCTTCACCGAGACGATCGAGTTCGAGTACGACACCCTCCGCACGCGGTTCCAGCAGATGGCATTCCTCAACAAGGGCCTTCGCATCGAGCTGCGCGACGAGCGGGAGTCCTCCGCCTACGAGGTGGAGGAAGACGGGGCCACCGTCACCAAGCAGCCCGGCGACGTGTTCTTCTACGAACGGGGTCTCGTCGACTACGTCGAGTACCTCAACAAGGTGCGTCACGCCGAAGTCGTCAACGACGAGATCATCGCGTTCGAATCGGAGGACACCGAGCGCAAGATCTCGCTCGAAGTCGCGATGCAGTGGACCACGTCGTACACCGAGAACGTGTTCACCTATGCGAACACGATCAACACCCACGAGGGTGGAACGCATGAGGAGGGCTTCCGCGCGGCGCTGACCACCCTGGTCAACAAGTACGCCCGCGCGAACAACCTGCTCAAGGAGAAGGACGACAACCTCTCCGGCGACGACGTGCGCGAGGGCCTGACGGCGGTCATCTCGATCAAGCTCGGCGAACCGCAGTTCGAGGGCCAGACGAAGACCAAGCTCGGCAACACCGAGGCGAAGGCGTTCGTGCAGAAGGTCGTCGGCGATCAGCTCGGGGACTGGTTCGAGCGCAACCCGAACCAGGCGAAGAACGTCATCCGCAAGGCGATCGACGCCGCGACCGCTCGCCTCGCCGCCCGCAAGGCGCGCGAGACCGCCCGCCGCAAGAGCGTCTTCGAGTCGGCCGCCATGCCGGACAAGCTCAAGGACTGCACGAGCAAGGACCCGTCCATCAGCGAGATCTTCCTGGTGGAGGGTGACTCGGCCGGTGGCTCCGCGGTGCAGGGTCGCGACCCGCACACGCAGGCGATCCTGGCGCTGCGAGGGAAGATCCTCAACGTCGAGCGCGCGCGTCTCGACAAGGCCCTGGGCAACAAGGAAGTCCAGGCGATGATCCAGGCCTTCGGCACGGGCATCGGCGAAGAGTTCGACATCGAGAAGGCGCGCTATCACAAGATCGTGCTGATGGCCGATGCCGACGTCGATGGCCAGCACATCACGACGCTGCTGCTGACGTTGCTCTTCCGCTACATGCGCGGTCTGATCGAGGCCGGCTTCGTGTACCTCGCCATGCCGCCGCTGTACCGCCTGAAGTGGTCCAACTCCGCGCACGAGTACGTGTTCAGCGACGCCGAGCGCGATGCCTTGCTCAAGCACGGCATCGACAACGGCAAGCGGATCCCGAAGGACGCCGGCATCCAGCGGTACAAGGGTCTCGGTGAGATGAACCCGAAGGAGCTGTGGGAGACGACGATGGATCACACCACGCGCACCCTGCAGCAGATCACCATCGAGGATGCCGCCGCGGCCGACGAGATCTTCAGCGTGCTGATGGGCGAGGACGTCGAGTCCCGACGCAGCTTCATCCAGCGCAACGCCAAAGACGTCCGCTTCCTCGACATCTGATGCCCGCGGGCTCAGACCAGATGTGTGACAGAGAGATTGATTCATGACTGACGAAGAACGCACCGAGCCGGAACACGATCACGGCAAGATCGATCAGGTCGACCTGCAGTCGGAGATGCAGCGCAGCTACCTCGACTACGCGATGGCCGTCATCGTGGGGCGCGCGCTCCCCGACGTGCGCGACGGGCTCAAGCCCGTGCACCGCCGTGTCATCTACGGAATGTACGACGGCGGATTCCGTCCTGACAAGTCGTTCTCGAAGTGCGCCCGTGTGGTCGGCGAGGTCATGGGTCAGTACCACCCGCACGGTGACTCGGCGATCTACGACGCCCTCGTGCGACTGGTGCAGCCGTGGTCGCTGCGGTATCCGCTGGCCCTCGGGCAGGGCAACTTCGGCTCCCCCGGCAACATGGGTGCTGCGGCTCCGCGATACACCGAGACCAAGATGGCTCCGCTCGCGCTCGAGATGGTGCGCGACATCGAAGAAGACACCGTCGACTTCACCGACAACTACGACGGACAGACGCAGGAGCCGACGGTCCTGCCCGCCCGTTTCCCGAACCTGCTCGTCAACGGCTCGGTCGGCATCGCGGTCGGAATGGCCACCAACATCCCGCCGCACAACCTGCGCGAGGTGTCCGATGCGGCGCTCTGGGCACTCGACAACCCCGGCATCTCCCGTGAGGAGCTGCTCGAAGGTCTCATCCAGCGCGTCCCCGGTCCCGACTTCCCGACCGGTGCGCAGATCCTCGGCACCAAGGGCATCCACGAGGCGTACCGCACGGGTCGCGGGTCGATCACGATGCGCGCGGTCGTCAACGTCGAGGAGATCCAGGGTCGCACCTGCCTCGTCATCACCGAGCTGCCGTACCAGGTGAACCCCGACAACGTGGCGGTGAAGATCGGCGACCTCGCCCGTGACGGCAAGATCACCGGCATCGCCGACATCCGCGATGAGTCCTCGGACCGCACGGGTCAGCGTCTGGTCGTCGTGCTCAAGCGCGACGCGGTCGCGAAGGTCGTGCTGAACAACCTCTACAAGCACACGCAGCTGCAGGAGAACTTCGGCGCGAACATGCTCGCGATCGTCGACGGCGTGCCGCGCACCCTCGCGATCGACGGTTTCATCACGCACTGGATCTCCCACCAGATCGACGTGATCGTCCGCCGCACCGAGTTCCGTCTGCGCGAGGCCGAGAAGCGCATGCACATCCTGCGCGGATATCTGAAGGCGCTCGACGCCCTCGACGAGGTCATCGCGCTCATCCGCCGCTCGCAGACCACGGCGGATGCGAACGAGGGACTCCAGAAGCTCCTCGACATCGACGAGATCCAGGCCGACGCGATCCTGCAGATGCAGCTGCGCCGTCTTGCGGCTCTCGAGCGTCAGAAGATCATCGATCAGGCGAACGAGCTCGAAGCGCAGATCACCGATTACAAGGCGATCCTGGCCGACGAGGGTCGTCAGCGCACGATCATCCGCGAAGAACTGACGGGCATCGTCGACCGCTTCGGCGACGAGCGTCGCACGCACATCCTGCACGGCTTCGACGGCGATGTCTCGATGGAAGACCTCATCGCCGAAGAGGAGATGGTCGTCACCGTCACGCGCGAGGGGTACATCAAGCGCACGCGCAGCGACAACTACCGTTCTCAGCACCGTGGCGGCAAGGGCGTCAAGGGTGCGCAGCTGCGCGCGAACGACATCGTCGAGCACTTCTTCGTGACGACCACGCACCACTGGCTGCTGTTCTTCACCGACAAGGGGCGCGTCTACCGCGCGAAGACCTACGAGGTGCCCGAGGCCGGACGCGACGCGAAGGGCATGCACGTCGCGAACCTGCTCGCCCTGCAGCCGGACGAGAACATCGCCCAGGTGCTCGACATCCGCGACTACCAGGTGGCCGACTACCTGGTGCTGGCGACCCGTGAGGGCCTCGTCAAGAAGACGCGACTCGAGGCGTACGACACCAACCGCCAGGGCGGCGTCATCGCGATCCGTCTGAACGACGAGGACGAGCTCGTCAGCGCATTGCTCGTGAACGCCGAGGACGACATCCTCCTCATCAGCCGCCGCGGCATGTCGGTGCGCTTCGAGGCGACCGATGAGGCCCTGCGGCCGATGGGTCGGGCGACGGCCGGTGTCCGCGGCATGAAGTTCAAGATCGACGAGGACTGCCTGCTCTCGGCATCCGTCGCAGCGCCGGGCAAGTTCGTCTTCGTCGTGACCGACGGAGGCTACGCGAAGCGCACCGCGGTGGAGGAGTATCGGGTGCAGGGACGCGGCGGAACAGGCATCAAGGTCGCCAAGCTCAACGACGATCGGGGCACTCTCGCGGGTGGTCTGATCGTCTCCGAGGACGACGAGGTCTTGGTGGTTCTCTCCAGCGGCAAGGTGGTACGCTCTGCCGTGGCCGAGGTCCCCGCCAAGGGTCGAGACACCATGGGAGTGGTGTTCGCCCGGACGACGGAGGCCGATCGCATCCTCGCCATCGCCCGTAACGGTGAGCGTGGCCTCGCCGAAGACGAGGCGGATGCGGAGGATGCCGAGACCCAGGCCCCCGAGACGACACCGACCCCCGAGGATACAGACGCATGAGCACAGTGGCCGACAAGCTGGCGAAGAAGTCGACCCGCAAGACCAGCGGCAAGCAGGTACGCCTCCGACTGGTCTACGTGGACTTCTGGTCGGCCGTGAAGCTCTCGTTCCTCGGAGCGGTGGCCCTCGCGGTCGTCACGATGGTCTCGTTCTTCCTCATCTTCCTGGTGTTCCAGGCGACGGGGATCATGACCACGGCGGAGAGCTTCCTGCTCGGCATCACCGACAACACGTTCGTGCTCTCCGAGGTCGTCGGACTTCCGCAGGTGATGGCGTTCGCGGCGGTTGTCGCGATCCTGAACCTCATCGTCTTCACGGTGCTCGGCGCCGTCGTCGCGGGAATCTACAACCTCGCAGTGAAGGTCACGGGCGGACTGCTCGTCGGCTTCATGTCGAACTGATCCTCGGAACGTTTCACGAAGGGCGGGTGCTTCGGCATCCGCCCTTCGCTGTTTCTCTTCGCGCTTTCTCTAGACGACGCCCGTCGTGCCGAGAAGCGTGCCGATGAGCCAGGTCGCCGCCAGGGCGAGCCCGCCACCGATCACCAGTCGGACCGATGCCCGCACGGGCGCCGAACCTCCGATCTTCGCGGACAGTGTTCCCGTGACGGCCAGGGCGAGGAGGACGGCGACGAAGGTCACCGGAACCCGCCACTCCGGCGGCGGAAGGAGGATGGCGAGCAAGGGCAGCAGCGCGCCGAGGGTGAAAGCGATCGCCGACGACATCGCCGCATGCCAGGGATTGACGAGGTCGTCCTGGTCGATGCCGAGTTCGACCTCCAGATGCGCGGCGAGGGCATCGTGCGCGGTGAGCTCTTCGGCCACCTGTCGCGCCGTCTCGTCCGAGAGCCCCCTCTCGCGATAGAGCTGCGTGAGTTCGTCGAGCTCCACAGCGGGCATCGTGCGCAGTTCCTCGCGCTCTTTCGCGATGAGGGCGCGTTCGCTGTCTCGCTGACTGCTCACCGAGACGTACTCCCCGAGGGCCATGGAGATCGCTCCGCCGACCAGGCCGGCGATACCCGCCGTGAGGAGCGCCGCGTTGTCGGTCGTGGCACCGGCGACCCCGACCACGAGGGAGGCGACCGAGACGATGCCGTCGTTCGCTCCGAGAACTCCCGCACGCAGCCAGTTCAGTCGCTGACCGAGACCGGCACCGTGCGGTTCACCTTCATGCGCTGTCATGCCCCCAGTGAAGCAGACGGTGGCCGGAGAAGGAGGAAGTCCGCGACGGGCATTACGGAAAACCCGAAGTCGAGTGTCCGGTTGACTCGGTATCGAGCCCATCCGGCCCGCCGTACCTTGGAACCATGACCACTCAGACTGCGACTCCGACTCCCGCAACGGCGGTGAAGCCGCCGTTGCGCATCTTCCTCACGATCCTGCATCTGGCAGGTGTCGGCATCCTCGGTGGTGCCATCTTCGGCATGCTCGGCGGGCTCCTCGGCACGGGCCTCGGACTTCTCTTCGCCGCCGGTATCGGGCTCATCATGCTGGTGGGACTGGTCTACGCGCTCTACGGTGTGGGCTGGTTCGAAGTCGCTCGTGTCGGTGCGCTGTACCGCACGCCGATCGCACCGCTGCGTCTGCAGCCGCGCGACCGTCCCGGCTTCGTCGGTTGGTTGCGAGCTCTCGGCCGCCAGGCCATCGACGGGCGCATGTGGCGCGCGGTCGCGAACTTCGCCATCTCGGCGCTTCTCGGCTGGCTGGTGCTCCGCCTGTTCTGGGGTCTGGTGTGGTCCATCATCATCTCGTTCGCTCCCCTCACCGCGGCGGATTCGGTCATGGGACCGTTCGGTGGGGGAGGCATCCCTGTCGCATGGGCGCCGCTGATCGGCATCTTGGGAATCGCGGCCTGCGTCGTCGGGACCATCGGCTTGGCGCTGCTGCACCGCACGCTCTCGCTCGCGATCGTGATCCGCAGCAAGGAGACCGAGCTCACCGAGCGCGTGCGCACCTCGACCGCGCAGCGGGAGGGCGCCGTGCGCGCAGCCGACGTGGAGCGCACCCGCATCGAGCGCGACCTGCACGACGGTGTCCAGCCCCGACTCGTGTCGGTCGGCATGACGCTCGGCCTCGCGCAGCAGAAGATCGACAACGATCCCGAGGCCGCGAAGGAGCTCATCAACGAGGCGCACACCTCGACCAAGGCGGCCATCACCGAGCTGCGTCAGCTGGCTCGGGGCATCCACGCCTCGGTGCTCGATGACAGAGGCCTCGACGCTGCACTGTCGGCACTCGCTGGACGCTCGCACATTCCCGTGCACCTGGATGTGCGCATGGACGGGCGATGCAGTCGCGAGGCCGAGGCTGCCGTGTACTTCTCGATCGCCGAGTCGCTGACCAACGCGGCGAAGCACTCGAGAGCGAGCGAAGCCCGCGTGATCGTGCGGCTTCGAGAGGGCAACACGCTCTGGGCACGCGTCGAGGACAACGGCATCGGCGGCGCTCAGGTGCAGCCCGGCGGCGGGCTCGACGGCATCGCGAATCGCATCCTGGCCGCAGGGGGAACCTTCCGCCTCGAGAGTCCGCAGGGCGGACCGACCAGCCTGGAGGTGAACGTACCGTGCGCATCCTGATCTGCGAGGACTCGGTCCTCCTGCGTGAGGGCCTGGTCCGTCTGCTCGAAGACGCCGGCCATGAGGTGGTCGCCGCCCTCCCCGACATCGAGGGTCTCGACCGGGCCGTCGCCACCACGACGCCTGACCTGTGCATCCTGGACGTGCGTCTCCCCCCGACGTTCACCGATGAAGGCATCCGGGCCGCTCTCGGTCTGCGCTCGACGCATCCGTCTCTCGCGATCCTGGTGCTCTCGCAGTACGTCGAAGAGCGGTATGCGTCGGATCTGATCGCGGCGCAGGGTGGTCCCCTCGGCTACCTGCTCAAGGATCGAGTCGCCGACGTCTCCGAGTTCCTCGCCTCGGTGCAGCGGATCTCCGAGGGCGCCACCGTGCTCGACCCCGAGGTCGTCGCCCAGCTGCTGACCCGCCGCAACCGCGACGATCGAATGCTGCGGCTCACGGAACGCGAGCGCACCGTGCTCGCACTGATCGCCGAGGGCAAGTCGAACCAGGCGATCGCGGGGCTGCTGTTCCTCTCAGAGGCGAGTGTCGAGAAGCACATCACCTCCATCTTCCAGAAGTTGGGCTTCGAGCAGGACGAGGCGGGAAACCGTCGCGTGCTCGCCGCCCTCGCACACATCGAGAACACCGGCGGCCCGACGCCGCCGACCGGCCAGACAGGAGTGGCACGATGACCACCGACAACAACGGCACCCCGGGCGAGCACGCCCCACTCACCCCGCCGCCGCCCTCCCCGCCCCAAGGAACGGCCCCGCAGGCGGGTCCGTCCTCTCCTGCCGCGCCTTCTACAGGCGCGTCCACTCCTTTCGCGCCGACCAACGGGCGCACCCCAGGGGCGACCGCGGTCATGGTGGTGACGGCGGTGGTCGGGGGGATCGCGCTTCTCGGGGCCGGCGGCACGGCTGCTGCCGCGGCGGCCGGGACCATCGTGTCGTCGAGTCGTCCGGACTCCGTGCAGAGCGTGGACGTCGAGGGGCTGGACAGCATCGACCTCGCCGCCGATGCCAGCAGCATGCGGGTCGAGTTCGGCGACGTCGACGAGGCCACACTCGCCATCACGAACGGGCGCGGTACACCGTGGACGTTCGAGCGCGATGGCGACGAGCTGGTCGTCCGGAGTCCACAAGGAGTCTTCGGGTGGTGGCTCGGCGGCTGGTTCGGTGATGAGGAGATCGCCGTGCTCACGCTCCCGGAAAGTCTTCGCGACGCAGGACTCGACGCCGACCTGAACCTCGATGCGGGCAGCCTCGACGTGAACGGCGACTTCGGTGTGCTCGACGTCAGCGTCAACGCCGGAGCGCTCGACGTCGAAGGGGCCGCGAAGGAACTCGATGTGCAGATGAGCGCCGGCCGCGCCGACATCCTCCTCGACGGCGTCTCCCAGGCGGACCTCGGCGTCTCCGCCGGCGATCTCACGGTCGAGCTCACGGGTGCTCCCCCGACCCGGACGGCGATCGACGTGAGCGCCGGCACCCTCGATCTGACCGTTCCCGACGTGGAGTACGCGATCTCTCAGGAGATCAGCGCGGGCACGCTGAATGCCGAGGTCGACGAGGCTTCGAGCGCGCGGAGGACGATCGAGGTCTCGCTGTCGGCCGGCACCGCGACCATCCGACCGGGCCGCTGAACACGCTCGAGGGGGAGGACACTCCCGGGTGCTCCCCCTCGATTCGGATTTTCCGTATTTCTCCGGTAAAGTCTTGGAGGTTGACGGGGCTATAGCTCAGGCGGTTAGAGCGCTTCACTGATAATGAAGAGGTCCCAGGTTCAAGTCCTGGTAGCCCCACCCCTTAACTCAAGAAAATCCCTCACGGGGCCTTAGCTCAGTTGGTAGAGCGCCTGCTTTGCAAGCAGGATGTCAGGAGTTCGAATCTCCTAGGCTCCACAGGATCGAGAAGCCCCAGGCCCCCCGGCCCGGGGCTTCTTCTGTTGAGGCGGGTGTCGACCCATCGCGTCCGCCTGGTTGCGCATCTCCACCCACGGGGGGACGCGAATCGTCCCGGTGGACGACGCGAGGGAGTGAATACTTCACGTAGCGTGTTACCCATGTAGAGCTTGCCTCGTGCTGAGCTGCTTCAGATCAATGTCGCCCCCGCACATGGCAGGGCCGGCTCCAGCTCGCAAGACTCAGGAGACACACATGGACATCCTCGAATGGGTGAGGACGGCCGCATCAGCCCTTCCCGACCCTCTGGTCTGGGCCCTCGGCGGCTTGTTCGCCTTCCTCGAGAACGGCTTGGGCCTCGGCTTCTTCCTGCCCGGTGAGACGATCGTCGTCTTCCTCTCCGCTTCGCTCTCCGATATCTGGGCGGTGGTGGTGATGTTCCTCGTGGTCATCGTCGCGGGAAGCGCGGGAGACCACGTCGGATATCTCCTCGGGCGACACTTCGGCGTCGGCATGCGTGATCTCAGACTGGTCAAGCGACTCGGGGTGGATCGATGGGATCGGGCCGTCGAGATCCTCCACCGGCGCGGTGCGATCGCCGTCTTCCTCACACGACTCGTCCCTGTCGTTCGCACGTTGACCCCGGCTGCTGCGGGCGTTGCGAAGGTGAGGTACCCGTCGTTCCTGCTCGCCTCGCTCGCCGGTGCAGCGACCTGGGCTGCGATCTACGTCAGCGTCGGGTTCCTGTTGAGGGCATCCCTCGACGCCGTCACCAAGGCGTTGGGACCGATCAGCAACGTGCTGCTCCTCGTCGTGGTCGCCGGCGTCATCGTCTTCTTCGTGGTGCGATTCATCCGCACCCGGTCGCTCGCACGCGCCGTCGATGCGACCGATGATGCTGCGCCCATCCAGCCCTCCGTCGTCGACCGTCTCTTCCGTGAAGACGAATGGCGCACGTGGCCCAACCTCATCACCGGGATCCGCCTGCTCCTGCTGCCGGTGTTCCTCTGGGTGATCACCGCCAGGATGCTGTGGGCCGCGCTGGTCGTCATCGGCCTGGTCTTCCTGACGGATTGGCTCGACGGTTGGCTCGCGCGGCGGACGAACAGCGTCTCCGCCCTCGGCACCTGGCTCGATCCGGTCGCCGACCGGATCACGGTGGTCGTCACGGCCGTCGCCTTCACGCTCGGGCATCTCATCCCGTGGGAGACGCTCGTGCTGCTGCTCATCCCCGACGTCCTGCTCGGATCGGCCGCCCTGCTCTTCTTCCGAGGAAACCCGGCAGTCCCGGTCACGATGGTCGGGAAGGTCCGGACGGCTCTGATCTTCGTCGGACTCCTCGGCGTCCTCCTCGGCAGTGCGCTGAGTGAGTCGGGTCTGGAATCGCTGAGCTGGATCGTCGGGATGTCGTTCCTGCTGTTCCTGATCGGGATCGTCGGTCACTACATCGCGGCGTCCCAGTACGCCCGTGCCATGATCACGCAGAAGCTGAGTGTGCGCGAAGGCTGAAGCTCGTCAGGCCTCGGTGCCCGTCTCGAGGTCGATCTCGTAGTGGATCATCCCCGAGCGGGTGGCGAGGCGGTCGTAGAGTCCGCGCGCGGTGGTGTTCGTCTCGGCCGTGAGCCAGTAGACCTTCGCCGCGCCCTGCTGCTCAGCCCATGCGCGGACGTGCGCGATCAGAGCCCGGCCGACCCCGCCACCGCGCACGCCGGGTGCGACGAACAGGTCTTCGAGGTAGCAGTAGTCCGTCGTCGCCCACGTCGAGGGGTGCGTCAACCAGTGGACGATCCCCACTGCGGTGCCGCTCTCGTCGCGGGCGAGCGCGCCATGGACGCCGGAATCGGCGTCGATGAGGCGTTCGAAGGTGGCATCCGTGGTCGCGGGGTCGAGGGCTTCCTCATAGAAGGACAGATAGCCGCTCCACAGGTCGTCCCACTCGGCACGGTCCTCGGTCGTGATCGGTGCGATCGTCGTCATGACTCGAGAGTAACGAAGTGGTGCGGAGGTTCACTCGACGGGTCGAAGGCTCCGCAGGATCGTGGAGTGACGAACCAGGAACGTGCGTTCGTCGAGCTTCTTGCGCCGCAGCCAGCCGGTGACCTCGTCGTTGTGCTTGCTCGCGTTGCACGAGGCGCACGCCGGGACGACGTTCTCGAGCGTGTAGCGGCCGCCGCGCGACACGGGTTGGATGCAGTCGCGTTGCAGGGCGGCACCGTCCCCACCGCAGTACGCGCACCCGCCCCAGGCATCCATCAAGTCGTACCACTGCTCGTCGGTGAGGTCGTTGTCGACGCGGGCGAGCCGGTTCTGTCGGCGCTTGGCATAGCGGGCACGGGTCGCCGGCGACGCGGTGGCGGAAGAGACCTTGCGGCGGCGGCGCATGGGCCGATGCTATCGCGGTGAGCGCTCGACGCGCCTCAGCCCTGGCCTACCGAGGTCAGCTCATGTGGCGCGAGATTCAACCGCTCGCCTCCGACCGCGGTCACGACCACGATGTCCTCGATGCGGGCACCCCAGGAGCCGGCGAAATAGATACCCGGCTCGATGCTGAATGCCATGCCCTCGCGAAGCACCAGGTCGTTGCCCGGAGCGATGTACGGCTCCTCGTGCACCGAGACGCCGATGCCATGGCCGGTGCGGTGCAGGAACGCCTCACCCAGCCCGGCGTCGGCGAGAACGTTTCGCGCCGCAGCATCCACCTCCGCCGCGGTGGCGCCAGGACGCACGGCGTCCACTGCTGCCTGCTGAGCGCGTACGAGCACCGCGATGCGCTCGGCGGCAGCGGGGTCGGGAGTGCCGACGACGTAGGTCCTGGTGCTGTCGGAGTTGTAACCGCTCGGCACTGCCCCTCCGATGTCGACCACCACGATGTCGCCGTCCTCGATCACGCGGTCCGAGACCTCGTGGTGCGGATCGGCGCCGTTCGGGCCGGATCCTACGATGACGAACTCCACCGTGCGGTGTCCTTCGGCGACGATGGCATCGGCGATGTCGGCGGCGACCGCGCGCTCGGTGCGTCCGGCCCGAAGCCACTCGTGCACGCGGCGGTGCACCGCATCGATCGCCTCTCCGGCGCGGCGAAGCTCGGTGATCTCCTCGGCGTCCTTGACCATGCGGCCCTCGCGGAGCACGGGCGTCGCGAGTTCGAGACGCACACCCAGTCGCTCACCGATCGGGATCACGTGCAGGGCGGGGAGGGCATCGGAGACGCCGACGCGCGACACGGTGCCGACGGATGCGGTGATCAGTGCGTACGGGTCTTCGCCGTCGACCCAGTCGGCGACGGCGAGTGCGAGCTCTCCGACCGCCGTGGTGCGCACCTTCGCGAGTTCCATCCGCGGGACCACGATCGTCGGCGCGACGTCGGGGCCGATGACCAGCGCAGTGAGTCGTTCGATGGTGTCGCCTTCGACGCCCACCAGATACTGCAGATCGGGACCCGGGCCCACGATGATGGCGTCGAGCCCGGCCTCGGCAGCGAGGGATGCGGCACGGCTGAGGCGGGCGGCGTACACGGAAGCGGGGAAGGGCAATGTGCTCACGGGCTCCACGCTACTGCGCGCGTGCTCGCAGGGCATCCGATTCGCGGTTCGATCCGCTCCGCGCGCACGGTCGGGGCTGAGCGACTCGCCCCGGTCGCAATGCCGCAGATCATCGACGGCTGAACGGAGGGGGCGCGGTCGTTCAGCCGCTCCCCCTCCGCGGTGGTCAGCTGATGGCGACGCGGATGCGCTCGGCGAGGAACTCCAGATCGGCCTTCGTGAGGTCGGTCACCGCGTAGGCAGTAGGCCAGACGGTGCCGTCGTCGAGGTTCGAGATGGGCTCGAACCCGAACGTGCCGTAGCGCACCTTGAATTTACTGGCCGGCTGGAAGAAGCAGAGCACCTTGCCGTCGCGGCCCCATGCCGGCATTCCGTAGTAGGTGCGCGGTACGAGCTCCGGGGCGACCTCCGAGACCAGGGCGTGCAGCTTCTTCGACAGCGCCTGGTCTTCGGGAGTGAGCTTCTCGATCGCCTCCTTGATGTCGGCCTCTCCCGCCGCTCGAAGCTCTTCCGGGGACTTCTTCGCGCGGGAGCGCCGGGTGCGGGCCTCCTTCGCGGCGGCCTGCATGGCCTCGCGTTCCTCAGCGCTGAAGTTCTTCTCTTTCTCGGCCATGATCGGTCCTCTCGACGTGCGTCCGGTGTGCAGATCACACTACGGACGCCGGGTGGCGATGCGCTTCTCGATTCATGATCGATCTCGGCAGGACGCACGGTCATCGACTGTCGTCGCCGACGGATAGTGTGTGATCCATGGACCTGCGTGTGGCGGCGTACGCGGTCGTCACCGATGACGACGGGCGGTTGCTGCTGGCGCGCTGGACCGAGGGTCGCCGGGTGGCATGGACGATGCCGGGCGGCGGACTCGAAGCGGGAGAGTCTCCGGAGGATGCCGTGCGTCGTGAGCTGCGCGAGGAGACCGGTTACACGGTCAAGGTCGGTGAACTCCTCGGCATCCACTCGCGGGTGATCCCCGCCGGTCGACGCGTGCAGAAGGCTGCAGATCCGCTGCATACCCTGCGGATCCTGTATCGGGCCGAGGTCACGGGCGGCAAACTGCGCTTCGAGACCGGCGGCTCGACCGACATGGCGGAGTGGTTCCCCCTGAAGGCGGTTGCCGAGCTGCAGCGCGTCAAGCTGGTCGACATCGCCTTGCGGATGGCCGGCATCCTCTGACAGGAGCTGCGCCGCCGCCCGGGATCAGCGCTCTTCGGGGACGGAGATGTCGGCGACGGTGGCGCCGTAGGCCGCGAGCAGGTCGTCGGCGTCGACGAACAGGCTGTATCCGTGGGCTCCTGCGCCCATGGCGATGCGCTGACCGACGATCGACTCGTCGGCGTAGATCGGCCAGTCCGTGGTGCTGCCGATCGGCACGATGGTTCCGCGTTCGTAACCGGTGGCCGCGAGCGCCAATGCGGGCTCCGGCAATCGCAACTTGTTCACCCCGACCAGCGCGCGCAGCTTCGGCCAGGAGATCGAGCGGCCGCCGGGTACCAGGGCGAACAGGAAGGTGTCATCGGACCGCTTCACCACGAGGGTCTTCACGATGCCCGACGGAGGGATGCCGAGGAGCTCGGCCGCCTCGAACAGGCTGCCGGCGGCGGGACGTTCACGGATCTCGATGTCGAGCCCTCGAGCGGCCGCCGCGTCCCGCACCCGTGCATGCTGATCGCCTCCGTCACCGGAGGCGACGGAGGCGGGATCAGACGGGGTCACGCGTCGGGTGCGGCGAGCGGGTCGTCCGCGACCCAGAGCTCATCGTCGGCGCGCAGAGTCTGCCACGCGGCGTAGAGCACACCGACGGCCGCAGCAGCGCCGAGGATGATCGCGATGACGGAGCCGAGGCCCGGTCCCGACTTCTGCGGCTTGGTCGCCTTGCGCACCTGCACGGCGACGCCGTGGCGCTTGGCGTTGGCGACGTCCCACGCGCTGAGTGCCGAACCGACAACTCCGCCCACGATCGGGACGAACTTGTCGTCGACGACGTGCTTGCCGATCTTCACGCCACGATCGACGACCGGGGCGACACGGCGGTTGTACGTGTCCTGGATGACCGGCACGACCTGCTCACGATTGAGGTTGCCGAGCTGACGGCCGGCCTCACGGGCGACATCGGCGGCGTGACCGACGAGCACCTGCTGGTTCTCCCAGAGCTGGTTCGCGTCGTTCTGAAGACGACGCAGTTCCTTCTTCCGCTTGCGGCTGAGGCTCACGATGCTCTCCTGTCCATTGGAGTACGGGTTCCCCATCTTGCCACGAGAGGCTGGAAGCCGGGCGGGAATCGCCCGGCCCTTGCTTCTTCGCCTCATGAGGGGTAGATACCACGGCCAACTCACCGGAAGCTCTGCGAGAATGAGGACATGGCTCACGCTTCTCATGTCGCAACCCTGCACACCAACCACGGTGACATCGTCATCAACCTCTTCGGTGACCACGCCCCGAAGACGGTCAAGAACTTCGTCGGCCTCGCCGACGGCACCCAGGAGTGGACCGATCCCGCCACCGGCAAGCCCGGCGAGGGACCCCTCTACAAGGACGTCATCTTCCACCGCATCATCCCGAACTTCATGATCCAGGGCGGCGACCCGCTCGGACAGGGTGTCGGGGGCCCCGGCTACAACTTCGACGACGAGATCAACATGGAGCTCAACTTCAACGAGCCCTACATCCTCGCCATGGCCAACGCCGGTCTCCGCCGCAACGCCATCACCGGCAAGCCCGAGGGCACCAACGGTTCGCAGTTCTTCATCACCACCGACCCGACGCCGTGGCTGCAGGGCAAGCACACGATCTTCGGCGAGGTCGCCGATGACGCTTCCAAGGCCGTCGTCGACGCGATCGGCGCCGTGCAGACCGGTGCGGGCGACCGTCCCGTCGAGCCGGTCGTGCTGCAGTCGATCGACATCGTCGCGGCCTGACGACAGCTGCGGCCGATCCGGATGACCACGCCTGAGTTCACGAGCAATCGCGACAACTTCTGCTACCGGCATCCGGATCGGCAGAGCTTCGTGCTCTGCCAACGGTGCATGCGCACCATCTGCCCCGAGTGCCAGACGCAGGCGCCCGTCGGCGTCATCTGCCCGGAGTGCATGAACGCCGACCGCAAGAACCGCACCCCAGCCCAGAAGAAGGCGGCCCGTCGTTGGGGCGGCAGCGGTGGAGCGAGCATGGCGATGGCTCGCAGCGGCAAGCCGGTGGTGACCTACGCGCTGCTCGCGGTCACGTCGTTCATCGGACTGCTGCAGCTGATCCCTGGTATCGGCGAGCAGATCACCGGCCAACTGCTCTTCGCGGCGCCGTATCTGTATCCGAACCTGTCGCCGCTGCCCTTCGAGCCCTGGCGATTGCTGACCGCGATCTTCGCCCATGGCGGCTTCATCCACCTCGCGCTCAACATGCTGGCCCTGTGGATGCTCGGACAGAGCCTCGAGCCCATGCTCGGTCGCGTTCGCTTCCTCGCTCTCTACCTCATCAGTGGTCTCGGCGGCTCGGTCATGGTGGCGGTGCTCGCGCCGCTGACCTCGACCGTCGGTGCCTCCGGCGCGATCTTCGGCATGATGGCCGCTCTACTCATCGTCGGTCGACACCTCGGTGCCAACGTCACGGGTCTTCTCGTGATCCTCGGCATCAACTTCGTCTACGGCCTGGTATTCGGCGGCGGACGGATCTCCTGGCAGGCACATCTCGGCGGCCTGCTCATCGGAGCCCTGGTGGCGTTCATCTACGTCAAGACGAAGCGACGAGACCAGCGCACCCTGCAGATCGTGCTGCTCTCCGCTCTGGTCGTCCTGTTGATCGTCGTGGTGGCGTTCGTGCCGCCGCTCATCCTTTTGTCCTGATCCAGAGTTGTTAACAGGGTTGTTAACCCCTGTGAATAACAACGGTGTAATTCTCCCCAGGCTGTGGAGAGGGCTGTGGATAACTTTCGCTCTGGGTGGCTTGTGGGGCGGGAACGGGGCCGTTCCCTTACGTGAGTCGTACTTCGCTGCTGACATGAGAAAGGCCCTCTCGCATGGCGAGAGGGCCTTTCTGGAAGAAGGAGTGAGGCGTCAGCGCCAGCGGGTGGTCATCAGGAATCCGATCAGCGCGATACCGAGTCCGATCGCCAGGTTCCAATTGGAGAGACCCGGGATCGGGTACTGCATGCCGGAGATGTAGAACACCAGGATCCAGGCGAGACCCAGGAGCATGAACCCGATCATCACCGGCTTGAACCACACGGCGTTGGGAGCGGCGTCGCCTTCAGCGCGCTCGACGGCGGGTTCTTCAGTCTTGCGGTCACGTGCCATTCCGTCATTGTACCCATGAGACCTGTCTCGGACGAGGTCGAGCAGGCCCTGGGACAGAGGGCGAGACGGTGACGCCACGGCATCCGCCCAGCGTTCCCGGATATGATCACCGCATGACTGCATCCGTCGCGCCTGGGGGGCGACGTCCGCGCCGGCAGCGACCACGCTCCCGTGCGACGTTCGCGAGCGTACTCGGCGAGCTCCTTCTGACGGCAGGCGTGGTCGTTCTCCTCTTCGTGGCCTGGCAGATGTGGATCGGCGACATCATCATCAGTGCACAGAAGAACGACGAGGGTGCCGCCGTCTCCCAAGCCCTCGCGCAGGCGGAGGCACCCGCGCTCCCCCCGGTCGTCGAGGACGAAGACGGCACCTCCACCTACATCCCACCCGTGCCCGCAGCCCCGGCCGACGCGCAGTGGTTCGGCCAGATGCACATCCCCCGTTTCGGAGCCGAGTACAACTTCGGGATCTTCGGGGGCACGAGCCGTGCGCGCACCCTCGATCAACAGGGCATCGGAATCTATACGAACTCCAAGATGCCCGGCGAGGTCGGAAACTTCTCCCTGGCCGGGCACCGCACGACGTGGGGCAAGCCGTTCAACCAACTCGACAAGCTGCAGCTGAACGACGCGATCGTCGTCGAGACGCCCGACGGCTGGTACACCTACCGCTTCCGCACGCTCGAGTACGTGAAGCCCTCGCAGACCGATGTGCTCGCCGATGTGCCGCAGATGCCGGAGCAGCAGACCGGCGAGCAGTACATCACCCTCACCGCCTGCTCGCCTCTGTACTCGCTGGCGGAGCGCATCGTCGCCTACGGGGTGTTCGAGAGCTTCCAGCCGCGGGCCGAGGGACCGCCGACCGCGCTGACCGACCCGCCGCCCCCGCCGGCCGCACCATCCGTGTGATCGTGGACCGTCATAAGGGAGAAGACTGATGTACGCCGCACTCTGGCGCCTGCTGCCCGGACCGTGGTGGCTGCGTGTGCTCATCCTCGTGGTCGTCATCGCCGCCGTGCTCTATGGCCTGTTCTGGTACGTGTTCCCCTGGGTGAGCCCGATCATCGCCCCCGGTGAGGTCGACGTCGAATGACGCGAGTTCTCGTGGTCGACAACCACGACAGCTTCGTGCACACACTGGTCGGATACCTGAGCGAGCTCGGCGCGCACACGGTGATGATCGAATCCGATGCCACGGATGCGGCTCAGCTGGAGCGGATCCTTCCCGAGTACGACGCGTTGATGCTCTCTCCGGGCCCCGGTGCACCCGTCGACGCGGGGGCGTCGCTCGACGCGGTGCGCATCGCCGCCCGCCTGCGGGTGCCGACGCTCGGGGTGTGCCTCGGGCATCAGACGATCGGCGAGGCGTTCGGGGCTCCGGTCGCCGCAGCGCCCGAGCTCATGCACGGCATGGTCTCGGCGGTGACGCACGACGGCTCCGCGTTGTTCACCGGGATCCCTTCGCCGTTCGACGCCGGGCGCTACCACTCCCTCGCGCTGGCGGCCTCCGATCTGCCCTCCGAAGTCGTCGTGACCGCCTGGACCGAGAACGGAACCGTGATGGCTCTGGCTCACCGCGATCAGCCCCTCTGGGGCGTGCAGTTCCATCCGGAGAGCGTGCTGACCGAGGGAGGCTACCGGCTCCTGGCGAACTGGCTGGAGCTGTGCGGCGACGAGAACGCCGTCGGGCGCGCTGAGGAACTTCACCCGCTGGCTCGCTGAACAGCGTCGGGCGGGGGCATACGCCCGACGGTGCTATCCGGTGCAGAAGAAGATCTGGACCGAGGAGCCCACCGGAACGTCACCCGGTGCCACCGACATCGAGTGGACCGTGGTCGGCTCCGTCGCGGGGCACTCCGCGGTCTCCGTCGGCACAGCGACCAGACCGAGGTCCGTGAGGTTTGTCGTGGCGGCATCGACGGTCCAGCCGACGAGGTCGGTCAGCGTGACCTTGCCGCTGGCCACGACGAGATTGACGACGGTTCCCGGATCCAACTCCGCATCGGCCTTCTCGCTGGCGGAGATGACCGTGTTCGTCGCCAGGGCCTTGTCGTTGCGCTGGATGACGGTCCCGAGTTCGAGGCCGGCCGCCGTGAGGGCCTTCGTGGCATCGTCGAGGGCCATCCCCTCGATCTTCGGCATCACCACGGTCTCCTCGCCCTTGGAGACGTACAGGGTGATCGTGGAACCCTCTTCCACCGACACTCCCGCTTCGGGGTCGGTGCGGATCACGTTCCCCTCCGTCACCTCGGAGCTCGTCTCGATCACGATCTTCGATGAGAGGTCGAGTGCGGCGAGGTCGTCCTGTGCCCGTTCCGAAGACACGTTGACGAGGTTGGGGATGGTGCGCGACGTGCTCGACACCTCAGTGGGCCGCATGCTGATCGTGACGACCCAGAACAGCACGGAGGCCAACAACACGGCGAGCAGCGCCACGCCCGCCCAGATCCAGGCGACCGGAGGACCGGACTGGGTTCTGGTCATGGTCGTGTCCGTGCTCAACTGGCGAAGCGATCGCGCGGTCTCCTGCGCCTGCCGCGGGCTCGCCCCGTACAGCTCGCTGGTCAGCGCACCGAGCTCCTTGCGGGTCGGAGCGTTTCCCGTCATCGCGGAATCGAGCGCCGCGCGGAAGTGCGCGGCATCCGGATAGCGCTGGTACGGGTCCTTGGCGAGCGCGCGGAGCACGATCGGGTCGAGATTCCGCGGGGCGTCCTCGTTGACCTCGGTGGGAGGAACGGGAGTCTCGCTGACGTGCTGATAGGCGACCGCTACCGGCGACTCGCCACGGAACGGCTGCCGCCCCGTGAGCAGCTCGTACAGCACGACACCGGTGGAGTAGAGGTCGGCACGAGCATCGACGGGTTCGCCCTTCGCCTGCTCCGGTGAGAAGTAGGCGGCGGTCCCGATGATCTGGGTGGTCTCGGCGACGGTCGACGACGAGTCGGAGACGGCTCGGGCGATGCCGAAGTCCATCACCTTGACCTGACCCTTGTCGGTGACCATCACGTTGCCGGGCTTGATGTCGCGATGCACGACACCGGCGCGGTGCGAGTAGTCGAGCGCCTCGAGGATTCCGTCGACGTAGCGGACCGCATCGGTGGCCGGCACCGGGCCGGCGGCGATGATGTCCTTGAGGAGGGTGCCCTTGACGAGCTCCATCACGATGTACGGCGGCTCCGTGGAGCCGATCTCGCTCGTCGAAGGGTCGCCGGCGTCGAACACGCGGACGATCGACGGATGCGACATGCGCGACGCCGCCTGGGCCTCGAGGCGGAACCGGTTACGGAAGGTGGTGTCGCGCGCAAGGTCGGCATCGAGGATCTTGATCGCGACCTCGCGTCCGAGCGTCAGGTCGTACCCGCGGTACACCTTCGCCATTCCGCCATGCCCGATGAGCTCGTCGACGCGGTACCGACCCGCGATGACTTGTGGCTCTGTGGACACGGAAGACCCCCCTGGAAACTACGCTTGCTGAACTGGAACTACAGATTACCCGTCGGTGCCGCTGTTCCCATCGCCGGGGTCGGTGGCCGCCGTGATCGTCACCGAGAGCGGCGGAGACGCGGCGGAGGTGCGCTGGTCGCCGCCGGAGCACATGCCCTGGTAGCTGACGATGAGCTGCTGTCCTGCGGCGTCGGCGATCTTCACCTGCGTGTTGCGCTGCGTCGGCTGGAAGTTCGGGCCGCCCGAGACGAAGGTGCCGTTCTGGACCGACACGACGTAGCCGGAGAGAGTGGTTCCGCTGGGGCAGGTGAATCCGGTGCCCCAGGAGATGGTCACCGTCGAGCCGGCGACAGGGTTGCCCGTGATGGTCGGGGCGTCGGTCGGGGTCGGCAGACCGGCACGAGCGGTGTAGACCGTGAGGGTCATCGCCTGGGTGGTCTCCACGTTGCCGGTGGGAGCCACGCGGTAGACCTTTCCGACCTCTTCATCGCTGGGTGCCGGGTCTCCGTCGACACAGGTGATCTCGCTGTTGAAGCCGGCGCCCTTGAGCGTGGAGGTGGCCGCGCCGCAGTCCATGCCGTTCAGGTTCAGGGCGGTCACATCCACTCGCGTCACCTCCGGCGTCGGGGTGTTCGGCGGTGGAGTCGTCTGCGTCTGGGTCGGCTTGCTGCTCGGCGACCCCGTGGGGTCGGCGTCGCCGCCCTGGTTCGCGAGCATCGCCCACACCGTGCCGCCGAGCACGATCACCAGCAGCGCGATCAGAGCGATCAGCGGCCAGGTCCAGGGGCTGCGCTTCTTCTTCTTCTCCTCTTCCACGGCTTCCTCCGTGGGAAGCTGAGCGGTGGTGGGAAGGATGCGCGTGGTGCCGTCGTCGCCGGAGGCATTCAGGAGTCGGGTCGCGTCGTCGCCGCCGGCGATACCACCGGTCGCGATCGCCGGCACAGCGATGGCCGCGGAGTTCAGATCGCCCCGGCGAAGGGCCTGGGCCGCTCGTGCCACCGTCGCCGACGACGAGGGACGATCGCTGGGCTTCTTGGCGATCATCGCCATGACCAGGTTCTGCACCGGGATCGGGACGGTCGGAGGCAGGGGCGGCGGCTGCTCGTTGATCTGCGCCATCGCGATGGCCACCTGCGACTCGCCCGTGAAAGGACGCTTGCCCGCCAGGCACTCGTACGCGACGATGCCGAGCGAGTAGGTGTCGGTCGCTGGCGATGCCGGGTGACCTGACGCCTGCTCGGGCGAGAGGTACTGCACCGTGCCCATGACCTGGCCGGTCGCGGTGAGAGGCACCTGGTCGGCGATGCGGGCGATGCCGAAGTCGGTGATCTTGACCCGGCCGTCGGGCGTGATCAGCAGGTTTCCCGGCTTGATGTCGCGGTGCACGAGACCGGCCGCGTGGGCTGCCTGCAGCGCGGAAGCCGTCTGGGCGACGATGTCGAGAGTCTTGTCGGCGCTCAGCGCACCATCGCGCTCGAGCACGGTCGAGAGTGCCTCGCCCGGCACCAGTTCCATGACGAGGTAGGCGCTGCCGTTCTCCTCGCCGTAGTCGAACACGCTGGCGATGCCCTCATGGTTGACGAGAGCAGCGTGCCGCGCCTCGGCACGGAAACGCTCGAGGAACCCGGGGTCCCCCATGTACTCGTCCTTGAGGATCTTGATGGCGACGGTACGTCCGATGACGTGATCCGTCGCCTCCCATACCTCGCCCATGCCACCGATCGCGATACGCGACTGCAGCTCGTAACGACCACCGAACGACACACCCTGCGTCGGCCTCATCTGCCCAGCACCGCCTCTATGACCTTCTTCGCAATCGGAGCCGCGATGGTGTCGCCGCTCCCTGATTGTCCCTGTCCGCCGCCGTCTTCGACGACGACCGCTACTGCGACCGCGGGGTCGTTCGCCGGCGCGAAGCCGGTGAACCACAACGTGTGCGGCCTGTTTCCGTTCTCTGCGGTGCCCGTCTTACCGGCCACGTCGATCCCGTCTATTCTTGCACCCTGGGCCGCGCCCGTTGCGACGCTCGCGACCATCGCCGCGGTCACGTTGTTCGCCACATCGGCCTCCATCGCACGTCCGAACTCACTGTCCTGGAAAGCCTTGATGACCGAGAGGTCGTTGCCGATGACGGCGTCGACCATCCGCGGGTTCATCACGATGCCGTCGTTCGCCAATCCGGACGAGACCATGGCCATCTGCAGCGGGGTCGCCGTGACCTTTCCCTGACCGAATCCGGTCAGCGCGGTCTGGGCGTCGTCGAGGCCGCGCGGGTAGCTCGACGGCGTCGACGTGAGCGGCGTGTCGAACGACTGGTTGAAGCCCAGCTTGTCCGCCATCTCGCGGATGGTGTCGTCACCGAGCTCGACGGCCAGCTCGGCCATCGGGATGTTGCAGCTCAGACGGATCGCCTCGGCGATCGTGACGGTCTCACCCGGACCGCACGTGCCCCCCCAGGCGTTGGAGACGCGGTTGCTCGAACCGGGAAGGGTATACGCGATCGGGTTGGGCAGCGTGGAATCCGGAGTCCATTTGCCGGTCGCATAGGCGGCAGCCGCGACCACGACCTTGAACGTCGAGCCGGGAGGGTTCAGGTCACCGGCGATCGCCCGGTTGGACAACGGCTTGTTCGCGTCGGCGACCAGCTGATCGTAGGTCGCGTTCGCAGCGTTCGCATCATGCGTCGCCATCAGGTTGGTGTCGAAGCCGGGAGTCGAGACCATCGCGAGGATGCGTCCGGTTTTCGGGTCCATGGCCACGACCGCGCCCTTGAGGTCGCCGAGGGCTTCGTAGGCAGCCCGCTGCGCCGCGGTGTTCAGAGAGAGCTCGACGCTGTATCCGCGCTGCGGCTGGCCGGAGAGGATGCGCTCGACCTCGCCGAGGAACGCGTTCGACCCCGTGCCGGAGAGCTCGGCGTTCATGGCCTTCTCGATGCCGGTGCTCGAGCCCAAGGCGGGGTTGAAGTAACCGGTGACCGGTTCCCACAGCGCCGCATCCGTGTAGACGCGCTGGAACTGGTACCGGTCGTCGCTCGGCACCGAGTTGGCGATCGCGACCCCGTCGACGATGATCGATCCGCGTTGGATCTCGTAGCTGTCGAGGCGCGTGCGCTTGTTGTTGCTGTTCTGGGCCAGCGCATCCGCCTCGACGACCTGGATCCAGCTGGTCGCGGCGAACAGTGCGATGAACATGAACAGCATGATGATGCTGAGGCGACGGAGTTCCTTGGTCATGTCAGCCGATCACCACCCGGGGCTGACGGCGCACACCGTCGGAGATGCGCAGCAACAGCGCCACGATGAGCCAGTTGGCCACGAGGGAGGAGCCACCCGCGGCGAGGAAAGGAGTGGTCAGACCCGTCAGCGGGATGAGGCGGGTCACGCCGCCGACCATGATGAACACCTGCAGAGCGATCGTGAACGAGAGTCCGGTGGCGAGCAGCTTTCCGAAATCGTCCTGACCCGCGAGGCCGATGCGCATGCCGCGGCTGACGAACACCATGTAGAGGCAGAGGATCGCGAACAGCCCGATCAGGCCGAGCTCTTCGCCGAGGCTGGTGATGATGTAGTCGCTGTGGGCCAGCGGGGTGACCTCGGGACGGCCCTGACCCCACCCGGTGCCCATGAGTCCGCCGCGTGCGAGGCCGAAGAGTCCCTGCATGGGCTGGTAGCCGGCGCCGTCGGGATCGACCTGGTCGGCGTCGAAGAGGAAGAGCCAGTTGATGAAGCGTCCCTGCACATAACTGAGGATCTGCGTCGCGAGTGCCACGCCGGCGACCACGAGGGCCAGGCCGATGAGCACCCAGCTGGTCTTCCCCGTCGCGACGTAGAGCATCGCGACGAACATCCCGAAGATCAGGGTTCCGGTTCCGAGGTCGCGCTGGAACACGATGATCCCCAGCGAGATGAGCCAGACGACGAGCACAGGTCCGAGCTCGCGCATACGGGGCCAGGTGATGCCCAGCACCCGCTTGCCGACCGACGTCAGACTCTCGCGGGTGCGCACCAGATAGCCGGCGAAGAAGATCGCCAGGCAGATCTTGGCGAGCTCGCCCGGCTGGAAGGCGAAGGCACCGCCGAGCGACACCCAGACCGCCGCATTCGCATCGGGGATGCGCAGCCCGGGGACGAACGGCAGCAGCAGGAGCAGGATTCCGGCGAGGCCGAAGATGTAGGTGTAGCGGAACAGCACGCGGTAGTTGCGCAACAGGATGACGACCGCGATCGCACCTGCGAGCGAGATCGCGGTCCACGCGAGCTGCTTGGTCGAGTAGGCGTTCCAGCCGGTGTTCTCGAAGGCGATGTCGATCCGATAGATCATCGCGATGCCGAGGCCGGTGAGGAGGGTCGCGATGGGCACGACGAACGGGTCGGCGTCGGACGCGACGAAGCGGAGCACGATATGCAGGGCGAATGCGAGGGCGGCGAGACCGCCGCCGATCGCCAGGATCATCGGGTCGATCACGCCCAGTGCGCCCAGCTGCACGAGCGTGAGGGCGGCTCCGCTGATCGCGCAGGCGAACAGCAGCAGCCAGAATTCGCGATTGCGCTGGTTCTGCGGCATCCGGATGCGCTTGAGCGCCTTGATGACGCTGGTGTCGGCGGCGACGTCGGTGCTCATCCCTCACCCCCGGCCGGCGTGTCGACAGGTGTCGGCATGGGGGTGGGCAGCGGGGTCTCGATCGTGTTCGCGTCGGCCCCGGCGCGGAGCCGGTCGACGATCGCCATCGCATCGGACAGAGATCGTGCGGTGATCGTGCGCTCGACCGAGGCGCGCTGATACGGCGGCAGATTCGCGAGGAGGATGTCGGTGTCTTCGACCGGAGTCGACAACGTGATCGGACCGATGTTCTGCTGCACGCCTTGGAAGATCACGACGCTGTCCTCGTCGGCGCCGATGAAGTAGCGCGTCTGGGTCCAGCTGTAGGCGGCGAAGGCGGCGACGCCGAGCATCACGATCACCACGAGGGCACCGGCGATCCAGCCGAGACGACGGCGCTTGGCGCGACGGCGATCCTCCTCGATCAGCTCCTCGAGGTACTCGGGAGCCGGCTCGAAGTGGCTCGGCTCGTTCGCGGCCTGGCGCACCGGGTGCAGCCAGTTGCCGCGCGGAGGTCGGACCGGAGGCACGTAGACGCCGTCGGGGTTCGATGCCGAGCCGACGATCGTGGGCGTGCCCGAGTGGATCGGATGCTGCCCGCCAACGTCGACGAGGACGATCGTGACGTTGTCGGGCGCGCCGCCGTCGAGAGCCTGCTTGAGGAGGTTGTCGGCAGTGCGGCCGGGCGCGAGGCCGAGCTGCATGGCCTTGAGGATGTGCGGTTCGTCGACCACGCCCGAGAGGCCGTCGGAGCAGAGCAGCCACCGGTCGCCTGGTTGCGTGTGCATCACGAACATGTCGAGCTCGGGATCGGAGTCCATGTCGCTGAGCACGCGCATGAGCACGGAACGGCGGGGGTGGTAGCGCGCCTCCTCCGGCGTGATGCGGCCCGAATCGACCAGACGCTGCACGAAGGTGTGGTCGGCGGTGATCTGCGTCAGTGCGTCGTCGCGGTACAGGTAGATGCGCGAGTCGCCGATGTGGCCGATGACCGCGTATTCATCGACCATGATGATCGCGCTGACCGTGGTGCCGAGGCCGGCGAGTTCGGGGCGGTCCTTCGCGGCGCGGATCAGGTCGCCCGCTGCGGTGGTCGCGGCGGCCTGCAGCGAGGCCTGCGCGTCTTCGGTCGACGCATAGGGCTGGTCGAGGGGCTCCAGACGCTGGATCGCGATGCTGGAGGCGACGTCTCCGCCGGCGTGCCCGCCCATGCCGTCGGCGACGACGAAGAGATTCGCCCCGGAGTATCCGGAATCCTGGTTGTTGGAGCGGACCTTCCCGGTGTGGGAGATCGCGACGCTCGAGCCTTCGAAGACCATGCCGGCGTCAGGCTCGCAGCTCGAAGGTCGTGGCGCCCACCTTGATCGGGGTGCCGAGCGAGAGGGCGACGGGCGAGCCGGAGACGCGCTGGCCCGCGACGAAGGTGCCGTTGGTGGAGTCGAGATCCTGGATCGCCCAGCTGTCGCCGCGCAGCATCAGGCGCGCGTGGTGACTGGACGTGTAGTCGTCGCGGATCACGAGAGCGGACTCGCTGGAGCGGCCGATCGTGAGGGAGTCGGCGCTGAGCGGCAGCTCGAGGCCCGCTTTGGGGCCGGAGGTGATCACGAGCCGCTTGGCGGTCGCGACCGTGGCCGGACCGGTGGAAGGGCGAGCGGATGCCGGTTTCGCCACCGGTGCTGCGGGGGTTGCGACCGGCGCGGCGGCCGACCCTGCCGCCGCCTCTGCGGGGAGCTTGCGCACTCGCACGCCGAACAGGTCGGCACGCAACGAATACACGACCCCGAACACGAAGAACCACATCAGGATGAGGAACCCGATGCGGAGCAGAAGGAGGATCAGTTCACTCACCCGAGGGCTCCGAACGCTCGGGTGGCGTCGTCGCCGCGGGGTGCAGGACGTGAGGGTGACGCGACCGGCACGATGCGGAACACCAGATCGGTGCGTCCGATCGTGATGGTGGTGTCGCTCGGGAGCGCGGCTTCGCGCAGCTTCTGGCCGTTGACCTTCGTGCCGTTGGTGGAGCCGAGGTCGCGCATCATGGCGCGCTCGCCATCCCACAGGATCTCGGCGTGCTTCCGACTCGAACCGGCGTCGGCGATCGTGATGTCGGCATCCGAGCCGCGGCCGATCACCGTGCGGGCGCGGGAGATCGAGTGACGACGACCGTCGACGTCGACCACGGCCTGCCAGGACACACGACCTTCGACCGTTCCCGAGCTCACACGCACCGTGCCGGTGGCGACCTTCTCATCGGCCTCGAGAGTGATGGAGAGCGGTCCGGAGAAGCTGTATCCCTGGGACTTGGCGTGCGCGGTGAGAAGAGCGTGCAGCTCGTCCGTGAGGGCGCCACCGAGCCCGCGCATCCGTTCGGCGTCGTCGGCGCTGAGGCGCACGACGAAGCTGTTGGGGGCGATGATGCGGTCGCGGCTGACGACCGCAGCCTTCGTGTCGGCTTCGCGCCGCAGCGCCGAAGCGATCTCCACTGGCTGGATGCCGCTGCGGAAGGTCTTGGCGAACGCGCTGTTAACTGCGCGTTCGAGACCCTTCTCAAAGCTGTCAAGTAGTCCCACTGGGCTCCTCTGGCATGCCGACTGGTAGACACATCGTAGCCAGGTGTCCTGGGGGAACGCCGCCGATGACCCTCCAGGCATGTGCAACGAGGCCGAAAACGCATGATATCTTTGGGAAGTTGAGTTCTTCGGAACGAGACACACGCGCGAGTGGCGGAATGGTAGACGCGCTGGCTTCAGGTGCCAGTGTCCGTAAGGACGTGGGGGTTCAAGTCCCCCCTCGCGCACAGTAGGTGCGTATCGGAAGTTGATCCGATCCGAGTGTGAGAATGGCCCGGTTCCGTTGAGGAGCCGGGCCTTCTTCTTTTGGATCAGGTCCGTGGACGCCGCGCCCACGGGGCCGGCGCCGGAGGTGCGGTCAGCCTCCTCACGGCACCGGCAGATACCGGTTCAGGTGCGCGAACGGCGGCTGGGACGAGAGGTGCGACACCGCCGCGGATCCGACCGCACAGGCGGCTGCGAGCGCGTCGGCCGGTGAATGTCCGGCGCGAAGCGCGAGCACGAGCGCCGCGCAGAACGCATCTCCCGCGCCGACGGTGTTCACGGCCTCCGTGGGGACGCCGTCGGCCCGTGCGATCTCCTTGCCCCGGCGATACAGTGCCGCGCCGGCTGCTCCGTAAGTGACGGCGACGAGCTCGGCTTCGGCGAGCTCGGGCATGAGCTCGCGTTCGGTCTCGTTCACGATGAACAGGTCAACGCGACGCAGCAGGGCCTCGGGCAACGGCTGGGCGGGGGCGGCGTTGACCGCGACGAAACCGGTGGCGATGGCGGCCACCTCCTCGACGACGGCGAGTGCGATCTCCAACTGCATGAGCACCGCCTCGTCTTCTCGGAAGGTCACCCCGTCGAGGGCCACGTGGTCGTTTGCTCCCGGGCAGACCGCGATCTGGTTCTCGGCGTCGGAATCCACCACGATCAGGGCCGTTCCGGTGGGTGCGTCCACGGTCCGCAGATCGGCGACGTCCACTCTGGCCCGGATCATCTCCTCTCGCGTCCAGGTCCCGTCGGCGTCATCGCCGACGGCGCCGATCATGCGCACCCGTCCCCCGAGCTTCGCGGCGGCGACGGCCTGATTCGCGCCCTTCCCGCCCAGATCGCGGGAGAGTCGTCCTCCCGCCACGGTCTCACCTGCGGTGGGGAGGCGATCGACGAACGCGGTGACGTCGACGTTCGCACTGCCGACGACGACGAGAGACGGAAGAGCGGGAGTGACCATGGCGGCAGCTTTCGGATCGAGGAGGCGGTATCGGGGAACGTCGGCATCGTGGTCGACTTGACGTTCCCGTGAGAAAGTGTAAACGTTTACGCACGCACATCTGCAAAGGAGCACCATGACCATTCCCGTCCTTCTCGACTGCGATCCGGGTCACGACGACGTCTTCGCGATCTGGCTCGCAGCCGGAAACGACGCCATCGACCTGCGTGGGGTGACCACTGTCGGCGGCAACGGCTACCTCGAGCACACGACCCGGAACGCGCGGATCGCCCTCACCGTTGCCGGTGTCGAGAACGTGCCGGTCGCCGCAGGTGCCGACAAGCCGCTCACCCGTGAGTTGACGCCCGGGGCATGGATCCATGGGGAGAACGCCCTGGGTGGGCCCGCCCTCCCGGAGCCCACGGTGCCGCTGGACCCCCGTCACGCGGTCGAGTTCCTCGCCGACACTCTCGCCGCCTCACCGGAGCCGATCACGCTGATCCCGACCGGCCCCCTCACCAACATCGCGCTCCTGCTGCAGCAGCACCCGGAGGTCGCGCCCCAGATCAAGGAGATCATCTGGATGGGCGGCTCGACCGGCCGCGGCAACGTCGGCGCGTACCCGGAGTTCAACGCCTGGGCCGACCCGGAAGCCGCAGCGGTCGTGTTCGCCTCCGGGCTGCCGCTGACGATGGTCGGGCTCAACATCTCCCATCAGGCGCTGATCACCGAAGAGGTGATCCGGCGGATCGGTGCGGTCGGCAACGAGACAGCGGCCTTCGGCGTGGAGCTGCTGCGCTTCTTCTGCAGCACCTACGAGAAGGCGGAGGGAATGCCCGAAGGCCCTCTGCACGATCCCATCACCGTGGCGATCGCGATCGACCGCGCCGTCGCATCGATCCAGCGCTGCCACGTCGACATCGAGACCTCGGGTGAGTTCACGGCGGGCGCGACCTGCGTCGATCTGCACGACATGCTGGGCAAGGAGCCGAACACCGACGTCGCGATCACCCTCGACGTGCCGAAGTTCTGGAACCTGGTGACGGATGCTGTCGCGGCACTGGCCTGACGTTCAGCGCGGCGCGACGAGCGTCGTCGACTCGGCCACACGCAGACTCGGCGCGAGGCGGCTGAGCACGTACGGGGCCTCGGGATCGTCCATTCGACGCACCAGCGCCTCGGTCGCCTCCCGGGCGAGCTCGTCGAACGGCTGCACCACGGTCGTCAACCGCGGTTCGCATACGTCGGCGAGCATCGTGCCGTCGAAGCCGGTGACCTGCACATCGGAGGGCACGCTCTTTCCGGCGCGTTTCAGCGCCGCGATGGCCCCGGCTGCGACGAGGTCGTCGCCGGCGATGATCGCATCGGGAAGCGGGCCGCGCGCCAGCAGCTCCTCCGCAGCCCTCTCGCCGAAGGCGAGCAGGTACTCGCCGAAGATGTTCTGTTCGCGGGGCATCGATCGGCTGCGCACCGTGGCCTCGAACGCCGCTCGTCGTTCACGGCCTACGGAGGTGACGTCGTTGCCCGAGACGAGCACCACACGGTGTGCGCCCCGGGCGGTGACGTGCTCGACGGCGAGATCGATGCCGGCGTCGTTGTCGACACCCACGAAGTCGGCAGGAAGATCGAGCACGCGACGGTCGAGCTGCACGAGCGGAACCCTTCGCGCGGTGTCAGCGACGGCGTCGAACGAGAGCTCGGCGTCGGAGGGGACCACGAAGATGCCCTCGACGCGACGCTCGACCAACATGCGGAGGCGGTCGCGTTCGCGGTCGACCTCGCCATGGGAGTCCGCGATCACGAGGTCGAAGCCGCGGCGCTGCAGATGGTCCTCGAGGCGGTGGATGAGTTCACCGTAGAAGGGGTTGCTGATGACCGGGACCACGACCCCGATGGTGGCGCCGGTGCCGGCGCGCAGGCCGCGGCCGATGAGGTTCACCCGATAGCCGAGTCGCTCGGCCACCTCGGCCACATGCTCCGCGGTGCGACCGGACACCCGGTCCTTGCCGTTGAGGGCTCGCGAGACGGTCGCGATGGACACACCGGCGGCGGCTGCCACCTCGTGCAGCGTGACGGACGCCTTCTTCACCACGACTTCCCACCCTGACCGGTGCCGCCGTCGACACCATCAGTCCAAGATAGGGCGTGCGTAAAGGATTACGCACGCGAACAGCCAACGATTCGACACGAAGAAGTGAGCAATGACCAATCAAGTAGATGCGGTTCGCACCCGGACCAGCGTGGTGTCGCTGATGATCGCCCTCCTCGCCGCGTGCCTGGCCTTCCAGCTCAACGCCAGCATGCTGAGCCCCGCGCTGGTGACGATGGAGCGCGAGCTCGATGCGACGTCGACCGAGATCGCCGCGACGCAGACCGTCTTCTTCACGGCCGCCGCGCTGTTCACCCTGTTCCTCCCCCGCCTGGGTGACCTGATCGGGCGCCGACGCGTCCTGGTCGGAATGCTCGTGGTGATGGCGATCGGCTGCGTCGTCGCGGCGCTGGCCACCAACGTCCCGATGCTCTTCATCGGTCGCCTCATCCAAGGCGTGTCGGGGCCGGTCGTGCCGCTCTGCCTCATCATGCTGCGGGCGGCCGTCAAGGATCCGAAGGCGTACGGGACCCTCCTCGGTGTCGTCACTGCGGTCAACGGAGGGATCGCCGGTGGAGACGCTCTGCTCGGCGGATACCTGGCGACGAACCACGGCTTCGCCTCCATCTTCTGGACGATGGCGGGTGTGGCGATCATCGCTGCGCTCACCGTGCGATTCCTCGCCCCGGAGACGATGGCCGACGACCGCCCGCGTATGGACTGGTGGGGATCACTGCTGCTGGTCATCTCGGTGGGGTCGATGCTCGTCGCTCTCAACGAACTGGGCGCGCTCGCCGAGGCGAACCTGGTGCTCGTGATCGTTCTCGCGGTCGTCGCCGTCGTGGCGTTCACCTCTTTCTGGAAGCTCGAGGGCAGGATCGACGATCCGCTCGTCTCGACGGCCCAGCTCAGGCAACGAGCCACCTGGGCGCTCAGCGCCACCTCGCTGCTCACCCTGTCGGGGATCTTCGCGATCATGAACGGAGTGGTCCCCGCCCTCGCGCAGGACACGGCGATGAACCTCGCGATGAGTGCCGAGGAGGTCTCATTGTGGATCCTGATGCCCTACGCGCTCGCCGGCCTCCTGATGGGACCGCTCAGCGGCAGGCTCGCCGCCACCGTCGGGTACCGCACGATGCTGCGCATCGGGCTGGGCGGCACCGTCGCGGTGCTCGCGCTCATGGTCGCCAATGTCGAGACCTCATCCCGGTTCGTCCTGCTCCTCCTCTCCATCGCGGTCGGCGTCACCTATGCGGGGATCGGCAACATCATGCTCAACGGCCTGGGCGTCGTGCTGTCGCCGAAGGACCGCCCTGGCTCGCTTCCCGGCCTGAACACGGGCGCCATCAACCTCGGGGCGGGACTGAGCTTCGTCGTCATCTACGCGGCGCAGACCTCGTTCGCCTCCGGAGCAGGCGATGCGACGGCGGGATACGTCGCGGCACTGATCACCGGGGCGGTGGTGCTCGTCGGCGCCCTCGTCTTCTCGATGTTCATCCCCAAGCCCGTGACCGCCGAGCTGTCGCGCTAGTCCTCGTCACAAAGGGCCCCTCGCCCGCCCCGGGCGGGGGTCCTCGTCATCGAACACTCGGGAAACATCCGTCCGTAGTACGACGCCGCCGCTACCTTCGGCCGATGCTTCCCCGTGCCGTCCCGGCGACGATGGAAGTCCACCCTCCCCAGAGAAGACGTTCTGTGACCGCACGCACCCCAGACCCCCGTTTCGCTCTCGCTTTGGCCGCCGTCGGGCTCAGCACCTCGGCGCTCGCGCTCGCCGCGTGCGCTTCGGCTGCCTCCTCCGCGTCCCCCTCCACCGCCCCCGCCACGGGAGAAGATGCGCCAGCCCACCACGGCGGAGACAAATCGAAGGCTGCTGGTTAGTCTGGCCGGTATGACGGACGAGCCGAAGCCCTCGACGAAGGCCCGTCCTCGTACTCTGATCCGAGATCAGGTGTACGCGCGGTTGGCTCAGGAGATCGTGACCGGACGCCTGGCTCCGCTCGAGGAGATCCGCGATCAGGACCTGCAGGCCGAATACGGCGTCTCCCGCACACCGATCAGGGAGGCCCTCATCCGGCTCGCCGACGTGGGCCTGGTCGAGATGAGCTCGAACCGCTTCACGCGGGTGGCCCCCATCGATCTGCGGGCACAGGCGGATCGCGCCGAGGCCGCTGGCGCGCTGATCGCCTACGCAGCCGCGAAGGTGGTGCCCGCCCTCACCGACGCCCAGCTCGACTCCCTCGATGCCCGCGTGCAGGCGATCCTGGACTCCGACCTCACTCGCGGAGGGATGCCGGACGGGCTGCGGCTCTGGTTCGCCCTGTGGGTCGAGGTGATCGAACTCGCCGACAACGCGATCGTGACCGAGATCCTCGATCGCAACCTCGTGCTGCACCTGAGCCGCTCGGTACAGGATCGCCCTCTCCCCGAATGGCTCGGACAGCAGCAGCGCGTACTCGTGGAGCCGCTGCGGGTGGCGTTTCGAGCGCGAGACGGCGCGGCCGCACGGGGTGCCGTCTTCGAGCTCTTCCGCGTCACCACGGTCGAGCCACTGCGGGCGGCGCTGACCGGCGAATGGCGGCATCCCGGTGAGTAGCCCGGAGTCGGAAAGGCGCGCGGGTGCTCCCTCGTTCCTGTCGGTCGAGATCCTCGACCTCGTCGATCGGAAGGATCTGGACGCGCCGAGACCTGTGGCCACACGGCTGGAGTCGGTCGTCGAGGCACTGACCCGCAAGATGGAGACCGGCGAGCTGCCCCCGGGAGCCGCGTTGACGGTCTCGACGCTCGCGAAGGAGCTCGACGTCGCCACGAACACCGTGCGCGAGGCGATATCGATCCTGACGGTGCAGCATCTGGTCGAGGCTCGTGCGCACAAGTCGTCGGTGGTGGCGACCCCCACACGCGCGTGGCTCGCGGCCGTCGTCGCGGAATGCTCCGGGCTGTCGACTCTGGCCGCGACCCTGGGCATCGCGCGCGCGACCCCGAGCGAGCGCCGGGCGTTCCGGGTGGCCGCCGAGCAGGCGATCACGGCATGGCGGGCGCAATCCGTCGATCACCGGGTCGCGTCCGGCTTGACCTGGAACCTCTTCCAGATGCTGGCGTCCTACTCGCGAAATCAGTACCTCGAAGCGATGCACGCCGCCAAGCGTCCCGCCCTCGTGCTCGGGTTCACGCACCTCGGGCGCGAGCGCAACGCCGCGATGGTGACGGGCGCGGTCGCGGATCTTCTCGAAGCGGTCGACGACGGGGCCGCGCACGAAGGGGCGGAGATCGTCGGCGACCTCTACGTCTACGTGCTCGATGACCTCATCCTGAACTGACCGCGCACCGATATTTCACTGGGCCGGTCGGAGAGTGGATACCGTTCAGAAGTCGCCTTCTGAGGGCGACCGCACAGCATCCCTGGCTTCCCCGCCGTCACGGTGATCGTCCCCAAGATCACCATCGAGGGGTGCTGCGCCTCGTTCGTTGGCCGCCGTTCCCCACGGCGGCCGGCGGACGTCCATCCGGTGATGAAGAGTGTGAGCCGACCGCTGCCGGATCGTGAGGAGAGCGCGGCCGGCGACCGGGACAGCCGTCAGCCCAGCGGCCCCTCGAGAACGGTGAGCACGTCAACCTCCTCGAACCCGACCGACCTGTTGAGGGCGAGCATCGGCTCGTTCGTCAGCGCCGTGTACGTCTGCAGGAAACGCGAGCCGGCACTCTCCGGAACGCTCAGGAGTCGGCGGAGGTTGACGACCTTCAGCGCACGCCCGATGCCGCGACCTCGAACCCGCTCCTCGACGAAGGTGTCGTCCTGAAGGGCGATCGTCGGATCGGGCCGAGAGAGCAGGATCTCGGTGTAGCCGACGGAGTGCCCGTCGATGCGAGCGACGCTCCGCACCAGGGCATACCCCTGTTCGGACATGCGCTCCTCGTTCCGGCGGACGGCCGCGACATCGACGGGCGCGGCAGTGCGTGTGAGGTCGCCCATCGGCACGTCGTCCGACATGTGCGCGCGCAGCCGAGCCCAGTCGTCGAGAAGCTCCTCCGGACAGGCGTCCACCCACGAGATGACCTCGACGTTCGACGGCGGGCCGGGGAGGCTGTCGAGGATGCCCTGCGGCAGCGGGAGATCGACCACCTGCCGGCTCTCGCGGACGCCGATCCGCATGCCCTCGGAACGTGCGAACGAGACACCGGCATCGGAGTACGTCTCGGTGCGCATCACCGTGGCGGTGCCGCGCAGGGTGTCCCGCACGGCGTGGAGCAGCGCACGGGCGACTCCGCGTCGACGGAACGCATCGAGAACGGCGATCTCGACGTCTGCCGGCTCGCCAGGGTGCGCGTGCGCCTCGGCCGCGCCGACCGGCACTCCGTCGATCTCCGCGAGCAGCAGCACCGAGCGGCGGATGGGATGGGGGTTCTGGAACTGCAGGCGCGTGGCCTCGTCGCTGCGGGACCACGCCTTCTGACGGCCGAAGGCGCACCCGTCGCGGAGGATGCCGTTCCACCGCAGCAAGAGGGTGACGTTCTGCGGATCGACGGGTTCGACGCGGATGCTCATCGCGGTCACGACGCTTTCGGGGGTTCGACGACGGGCGGGTGCATGACCAGGGTGCCATGCCAGGGAGCCGTTCATCCCTTTTCGCGCTGTCGCGGAGCCTCTGAGAGGGTGGAGACAGGACCTGCCCTGAACGATGACGAGCGGTGAGCGATGAGTGGACCTGAATCCCCGATGGTCGCGGTCGAGGGCGCATCGACGCGGTGGTCACCATGGTGGCTGGCCTCCGGAGTGCTCTTCATCGTCTCGGCGCTGCTGACCGCGTTCCGCAGTCTCCCCGGGTCGCTCGAGGGGAATGCTCTCGTCGGCATCTCGACGGCGGCGACCGTCGCCTTCAGCCTCGCGCTCGCCGCCGCCGGGGTCGGAGCTGCACGTCGTGACGGCACCCTGCGGCTGCCGAGGTCCGCGGTCATCTCCCTCTTTCTCCTGGCGGTCTGGCTGCCGGTCGGTGCCCCGTCGCTGGCGGCATCGTTCGACATCACGTCGGCTGCACCGATCTACGTGAACGCCCTCGTGGAGTTGGGGCTCAGCGGAACGATCGTGGCAGGTGTCCTCCGCAGTCCGCTCGCGAAGCCCTGGAACGTGGTCCCCGCGGGCGCGCTCGCCACGGTGATCCTGGGGTCGTTGACCGAGGTCGCCGTGATGTCCGGCAGCGTGACCGATCAGAATACGATGATCCTCGTCTCCCACGTGCTGACGCTGACACGAATCCTCGCCACCGGAGCGATGGGAGCCGTGGCCATCCAGGCCGCGCGCTCGCGGAGGCGATCGGTGGTCGTGTTCGGGGATTGACCCTCGTTCTGCGCATGTCGGTCGCCCCACTCCCGCCGGGCGACCGACGCTCCCGTCAGGCGGCCGACACGTATCCGTTCGACGAGTCGTCCTCGACGAGGACGTACGCGAGCAGGCCGTCCGTCTGCGGTCGTGTCCGCCGCCACACTCGCTCGTGTCCACCGGCGGCGTAGTCGAGCACGATCCATTCGGGAGCGTGCGGATCGCGCCGTCCGACCACGTATGACGTGCTACCGAGGCCGACGGATCCGAGCTGGGCGACGAACTGATCGTCGTCGAGGGAGGCGGGCGGTGTACGGCAGAGCTCGGTCGAGCGGATGTGCATGGTCTGCGCGGCCTGCGCGGCTCGCCGTCTCATGCGAGTTCACCGGCTCGGACGCCCAGCTCGCTGGTGTCGCGGAGACCGTGCGTGTCGAGGTAGGCGCGGATGGTGTCGTGGACGATGCGGATCTGCGCCTCGTTCCCCATGGCGGCCTGCATCGTCCCCATCGTGGGTGCCGGCTTGCCGTTCACGCGGTCGAGCGCCTCCCAGACGATGTCCTCGCGGGAGCCGCGGCCCATCGAATGCGGCATCGAACTGAACACCGGGTTCGGTTTCCAACCGGTTCGGGTCTCCTCCATCAGTGATTCCTCTCCTGTGTCTCCTGGCGCCGTCGAACGCGGGTGCATCCGTTCTTGCGCGTGGGCGCGCCGAACACCCCCTGGGGCCAGAGACCCCCGACGGACGGCGCGCTGTCCTGCGGCCAGGAGCCTTCCCGCAGAGCTGTCGGATGCCGACGGAGGGAAGGACGATCTGGCCGTCCGGTTCCCTACGACAGTAACACTTATTTTTAGTCATTCAAAATAAGGAGGTGGTCCGAATGGGCCGGAAGCGCCGAGAAGGCCCGATCCACGGGGGACCGGACCTTCTCGCGGGGTGGGTGTCAGGCGCGCGGAGCGTCGTTCCAGGACCAGATGTCGTCGCCGCGCAGCACGGCGTCGGCGCCGCCGTCGCAGTAGATGGTCTGACCTGCCATATGGGTGTTGGCCGGGCTGGTCAGCCACACCAGCAGCGCGGCGATCGACGATGCGGGCTGGTGGTAGTTGAGGGGCATCGGCACGGCGGCGTCGACCTGCGCCAGGCCCTCAGGGCTCGACAGCAATCCGGCGGTCATGGCCGTGGTGACCGTGCCGGGCGCGACGGCGTTGAGGGGGATCCCCGCTCCGGCCCAGGCGTCGGAGACCGACGCGCGTCGCACCCAGCGCGAGAGGGCGCGCTTGCTCGAGGAGTAGTTGAGGAACCCTCCCTCAGCCGTGGCGGCGAGCTGGTCGCCGATCTCGAGGGCGAGGGGCTCGTCGCCGCTCAGTGCCGCGTCGACGAGCTCGGCCGAGACGGGCTGCAGCGATGCCATCGACGACACCACGGCGGCGCGCGGCTGGTCCGCCAGGCTCAGGTTCGGCAGCAGCGCGGTGAGGAACTCGGTCACACCGAAGTAGTTGATCGCCATGGTCTTGGCGATCGGCGCCGCGATCCCCGCGCACGCGATGATCGCGTCGATGCCTCCGTCGGCGGTGGCGAGCACGGCGTCCGCGGCGGCAGCGCGGCCTTCGGGAGTCGAGAGGTCGCCTGTGACCTCCACGCCGGCGAGGTCGACACCGATCACGGTGTGTCCGTGTGTGCGAAGCAGCTCGGCGGTCGCGGCGCCGATGCCGGATGCGGCGCCGGTGACGACATAGGTGCGGGTCATGATTCCTCCTGGGGTGATGAGACGGCATCGGACGGCGACCGCGATACGGTCGCCTGCGTCGCCCCTGGCAGGGCGGCGACGAAACGGCTGAGGTGAGCCTGGAACTGGGCGATCTCCTGTGTCGACCAGCCGGCGAGGGCGCCGCCGACCATCTGCTGCCCGGCGGCGACGAGTCGTCCGTAGGCTTCGCGGCCCGCGTCCGTCAGGCGCACATCGACCGTGCGGCCGGAGCGGACCCGGTCGAAGAAGCCCTGCGCCGACATTCGCGAGACCAGCTTCGACGTCGTCGGGCGCGACAACGCGGCTCGATCTGCCAGCTGACTGAACCCCAGGGAGCCGCCGCTCATGCCGACCAGGTACAGGCTGCGCACCTCTGCGGCATCGAGGGATCTGTCGACGCTTTCGGCGACCTCTACCTGCAGCTCGCTCTGCGTCCACTCCGCGACGACGCCGACCAGCGCCTCACGGATGTCTTCGATCCTGCCTTCGATCGCCACAGGTTCATCATATCAGCTCAGTTGCGTGAGGCAACTGTGAAGGGAGGGCTGTCCGTCAAGAGAGGTCGGCCGCTGTCGCGACGACCGTGGCGTACAGATCGGCGATGCCGGCGAGGGCTGCGCGGTGCAGCTGCGCGGCCGACACGTCGCCGACGACCGAGGGGAGGCTTCGCGTCGCAGTGGCGGCAGCGACCACCGTCGGACGGTTTCCGCGGAGGAAGGCGCCCTCGGTCGTGTAGGTGACGCACATGTGCGTCATGAACCCGGCGATCACGACATCGTCGTGGCCCGCGGCGTCGATGAGGTCTCCGAGCTCGGTGCCGACGAAGGAGTTCGGAGCGGTCTTCACGACGACCGCCTCCCCGTCGGCCGGGGCGACAC
Source organism: Microbacterium sp. Cr-K32 (assembly GCF_000708345.1). Lineage (NCBI taxonomy): Bacteria > Bacillati > Actinomycetota > Actinomycetes > Micrococcales > Microbacteriaceae > Microbacterium > Microbacterium sp. Cr-K32. The sequence continues at coordinate 247,827 of NZ_JARD01000029.1, forward strand.
GTTCGTGGATCGCGCCGATGTCCTCGCGGATGTCGTATGCCGAGCCGACCCCGCCGTCGTGCTGCACGTGGATCACCGTCGCACCGGCGCTGCGGGCCCGCATGAGGAGGTCGGCCGCGGCGTCGAGGGCGGCGTCCCACCCGTCGAGCTCCATCTCTCCGCGGGTGTAGGTGTTCTGGAAGTCGACGAGGACGACGGTCGAGGCCGCGAGGGCGGCAGGGGCGTCGACGATGCCGCTCAGGGCGCGGAGTGTGGATGACGTGGTCATGAGGTGTCCTCTCTCGGGTCGTCTGTAGTCTTGTTGACCCGAACGACTCTGAACAGCCGGATTCGGGTCAGCCGTCGCCGTTATCGGCTCGCCCCAGGGATGGAGGGACGCGCAATGAGCGCACCGCGTGTGACCGTGATCGCCATGGACGGCATCAGCCCCTTCCACCTGTCCGTCCCGTCACTCGTGTGGGGAGGCGAGACGCCCGTCGGCGAGATCGATCCATGGCCCATCCGCGTCGCGGCGCTGCGCGCGGGCACGCTCCGCACCTCCGCCGACTTCGACATCGACGTGCGACACGGGCTCGAAGCGGTTCGCGGTGCCGACGTCGTCGTGGTGCCGTGGTGGGGCGAGCCCGACCGGGCGGCGCCGGATGAGCTGTCGAGCGCGCTGCGGGACGCGCATGCCGAGGGAGCCGAACTGGTCGGACTCTGCCTCGGCGCTTTTCCCCTCGCCGACAGCGGCGTGTTGGAGGGGCGCACCGCGACCACGCACTGGAAGTGGGCCGACGTGTTCCGGCACAGGTTCCCCCGGGTCGCGCTCGAACCGGACGAGCTGTACATCGACCAGGGGCAGATCGTCACGGGAGCGGGCGCCACGGCCGGGATCGACGCCTGCTTGCACCTCCTCGCCCGGAGAGAGGGTCAGCTCGTCGCGAACCGGGTCGCCCGGAGGATCGTCGCACCGCCCCATCGCTCCGGTGGACAGGCGCAGTTCATCGAGCGGCCGGTTCCGGACGCGGGGGGAGACCCGATCGCCGAGGCGATGCGATGGAGCGCCGCGAACCTCGATGCCGATCTGTCCATCGACGTCCTCGCCGCTCGAGCCCATCTCAGCCGGAGTTCGTTCACCCGGGCCTTTCGGGCGCAGACGGGGTCGACGGTGGCGAAGTGGGTGCTCGCGCAGCGGCTCGCGGCAGCTCGGGAGCTGCTCGAGGCCACGTCGCTCCCGGTCGACACGGTCGCGTCGACGACCGGGTTCGGTGGGGCTGCGCTCTTCCGCCAGCACTTCGGTCGTGCATTCGGTGCGACTCCGAGCCAGTATCGGTCGGCGTTCCGAACCACCTGAGTGGATGCACGCGTGCCCGCGGAGGCAGGGGGCGGATCATCCTCCCCCTGCGCCCGCGGGGCGCTGTCGGTGTCGGGGCCGACGTCACACGGAGACGGACTCCTCGGACGCCTCGCTCCGTGCCCGCGGCTTCGTCATCCAGATCGCGGTGACGATCGCGCCGACAAGGGCGAGGATCGCCGCGCCCAGGAAGGCGGCGGAGTACCCGCGCGTCAGGTCGACCGCCGTCGGAGCGGTGCCCGAGATGCCGTAGACGATCGCGGTGAGGACGGCGAGCCCGAGGGCCGATCCGATCTGGTAGCTCGTGCTCACGAGTCCGGAGGCGACGCCCGTCTCCATCGGAGGTGCGGCGTTGATCGCGGTGCCCAGCGACGGGACGAAGGCGAGCGACATCCCGAGCGCGGCGAGGAGCGACGCCGGCAGCACGTCCGCGGCGTAGTTACCGTCCGGGCGGACGAACGACAGCCAGAGGAGGCCGCCGGCGAGGATCAGCAGGCCGCTGACGATCATCGACCTGGCTCCGAACCGCGCAAGGAGGCGAGGGGCGAGGGCGACCATCACCAGGACGACCAGGCCCGTCATCGGCAGCAGTGCGGCACCCGCGGCGAATGCGCTCGCCCCGAGGACCTGCTGCAGGTAGAGGTTCAGGAAGAACCACATCGACACCCAAGCCGCTCCGAGGAGCAGCTGGGCGCTGTTGGCCGCGGCCAACAGCGGTGCACGCAGCAGCCCGAGGCGCAGCAGGGGGTTCCGGCTGCGTGCCTGGATCACGAAGAAGATCGCGAGCAGGACGATTCCGGCGCCCACGAAGGTCAGGGTCGACCAGGTGAGCCATCCGACCTCGGGGGCATTGACGACGCCGTAGACGACGGCAGCGAGACCGAGGGTGACGGTGAGAGCACCGGCCACGTCGATCGATCCGGCGGCCGTGCGGACGGTGCGAGGGAGGGTGGATGCCGTGAAGGCGAGCACGAACAGCGCGATCGGCACCGTCACGTAGAACACCCACGGCCAGCTCGCGTACTCGGTCAGCACTCCGCCGAGGAAGACACCAGCCGTGCCGCCGATGGGGGCGGCGGCGCCGTACACCGCGAACGCCTTGGGAAGGTCGGAGGTGCCGCCGAACAGCATCATGAGCAGGGTGAGCGCGGCGGGAGCGATCAGAGCGGACCCGGCACCCTGAATGGCACGACCGGCGATCTCAAGCCCGACGTCGGTGGCGGCGCCGGCGAGGAGCGAGCCGATGATGAGGACGATCCACCCGCTCACGAAGATCTTCCTCGCGCCGAACGCGTCGGCCAGTCGTCCGCCGAGCAGCAGCAGACCGCCGAACGCCACGACGTAGGCGTTGAACACCCACGACAGTGATTCCGGAGTGAAGCCCAGGTCGCGCTGGATATCGGGCAGAGCCACTCCGATGATCGAGGTGTCCATGATGACGACGAACTGCGCCGTGGCGATGAGGACGAGCCCGAGCCAGCGCTGGGCTCGGGAGATGGGCGGGCGGGACATGGGTTCCTCCTGAGGGTGCGTGCCGGTGGGTCCGGTCAGAGATCACCATATACCGATAGGGGGTAGGGGTATTCAAAATCTCGAAAAGAGGTCAGTTCGCGTCGAGACCTGACGAAAGGCCCGGCCTCCAGGGGCCGGGCCTTCACAGAGTCCTGCGTGCCGGTCGTCCGTCGACGCTCAGGTGCACACGCCGTCGATGCTGCACGCCTCGCCGGCCTCCGACATCGAGGCGGAGACCGACGTCATCGACGGTGTGGTCGGTTCGGCGAGAAGACGCCCGAGGTAGGTGCCGAGGGCCAGTTCATCGACCGCGCCGAATGCGATCTGACGTACGCGCCCCTCCCGGTCGACGATGATCGTCGACGGCGTTCCCCGGAGTCCGTATCTGTGCATGGTCGCCGGAATCGCCTGACCGTCGAGCGGCCGATCGATCGCCACCGGGAACTCGATCCGGTATTCCGACAGGAAGGCCTCAAGCGCCTCGCGGCCCATCACGGCGTGATGCTCGAACACCGTGTGCAACCCGAGCACGACGAGCTCGCGGGAGTCGAACATGCCGTGGAGACGCTGGGCAAGGGGGAGGCCGTGGCTCACGCATCCGGGGCACAGCATCTGGAACGCTTCGACGACCACGACGCGTCCGCGGAGCGATTCCGGGCTGATCGGGGCACTGTTCACCCACTCCGAGACGTCGAGCGCGAAGGCGTCGGCCCCGAGCAGCGGCTCAGGCACGGGCTTCCTCCTCACGCTCGGGCAGCCGCGCGGCGACGTACTCGGTGAGGTCTGCCAGGCGGTTCGAGTAGCCCCACTCGTTGTCGTACCAGGCCGAGACCTTCACCTGGTCGCCGATCACACGGATCAATCCCGCGTCGAGGATCGAGGAGTGCGGATCGGCGACGATGTCGGCGGAGACGATCTCGTCCTCGGTGTAGCGGAGGATCCCCTTGAGCGGCCCTTCCGCCGCGGCGCGGTAGGCGGCCTTCACCTCTTCCACGGTCCCGGGGCGCGATGCGGTGACGGTGAGGTCGGTGATGGATCCGGTGAGCACCGGCACGCGCAGCGCGAACCCGTCGAGCTTCCCGTCGAGTTCGGGGATGACGCGCCCGATCGCCTTCGCCGCGCCCGTGCTGGTCGGGACGATGTTGACCCCAGCCGCCCGAGCGCGCCGGAGGTCCGAATGCGGGCCGTCCTGCAGGTTCTGGTCGGCCGTGTACGCGTGCACGGTGGTCATCAGGCCGGCCTCGATCCCGAAGGCCTCGTGGAACACCTTGGCCACCGGGGCGAGGCAGTTCGTCGTGCAGGAGGCGTTCGAGATGATGTGGTGTCGATCGGGGTCGTAGGTGTGCTCGTTCACGCCGAGCACGAACGTTCCGTCGTCTCCGGTCGCGGGCGCCGAGATGATCACCTTCCGCGCCCCGGCCTCGACGTGCTTCGCGGCGAGCTCCGCCTTGGTGAACAGCCCGGTCGACTCGATCACGATGTCGACGTCGAGGTCTGTCCAGGGAAGGCGGAGCGGATCGCGCTCCGAGAACACGCGGATCGCCTGACCGTTGACGAACAGGTGCGCGTCGTCGTGCTTCACGGGCCCCGGCAGGGTGCCGTTCGCCGCGTCGTACTTGAGCAGATGGGCGAGCGTGCGCGTGTCGGTGAGGTCGTTGACCGCGACCACCTCGAGATCCGAGTGCTTCGCGAGCAGGGCTCGGAAGTAGTTGCGCCCGATGCGCCCGAAGCCGTTGATGGCGATCTTCGTGGACATGATGCTCCCTCCTGTGCCGGATTCCGGCGGTGATTGACTTTTGGCCTATGCCAAAAATATCACGCGAGAAGAGGGGTGGGGTCGGTGGGGGGTTCATCGCCCCACCGACCCAGGATCAGCTGAAGAGCACCACCAGGTAGGCCGCGAACGTCACCAGGTGCGCGGCGCCGTGCATGGCGGTCACCCGCTTCGCGGCGAACGTCGTCACCGACAGCAGCAGTGTCACGCCCAGCATCAGCAGGTTCGCCGGCGACTCCGCCAGAACGACGGTCTGACCGGTGGACATGCCGATGATCAGCACCGCAGGAATGGTCAGCCCCACGGTCGACACGAGGGCGCCGTGGCACAGGTTGCTGACGCGCTGGGCTTCTCCCCCGAGCGCGGCACGCACCGCGGTGATCGACTCCGGCAGGAAGACGATGCCCGCGATGAGCACGCCGGCGAGGGCGACAGGGGCCCCGAGACGTCCCAGGCCGTCGTCCAGGAGCGCCGCCATGTCATGCGACAGGAGCACGATGGGGATCACGGTCACCACCAGGAGCGCGAGACGCACGAGCACCTCGGTGCGATGCTCCGCGAGAACCTCGCGGATCCCGCCACCCGCCTCCGCCTTCGCCCGGTGCGGAGTGGTCTCCAGCATGCGCGGGTCGACTTCGGTGAAGTCACTCGCCTGGGCACCCATCTGCCGGTAGAGGAAGAAGGCGTAGAGCACGAGGGTGAGCACGATGATCGGGATCTCCTGCGCGGTCGTGTACGAGCCGTCCGTGCCGATGAGGGCGGGGAGGCCGAACGCGAGCGCGACGAGCACGACCAGCATCGACAGGTACGCCGAGGTGCCGGTGCGATTGTGGGCCATTCCGCGGTGGCGGAGACCACCGAGCAGGAGCGCGAGTCCGATGACGAGGTTCAGGATGATCATCGAGACGGCCATGACCGAGTCGCGGGCGATGGTCGCGTGCTCTCCCGGACCGAGCATGACCGCGGAGATCAGGATGACCTCGATCAGCACGATCGACAGGGTCAGGACGAGCGAGCCGTAGGGATCGCCGAGCCGGTGCGCGAGGGCCTCGGCCTGCTTCACGACACCGAACGCGCAGACGAGGATCACTGCGATGATCGCCCCGAGCGCGATGATGAGTACCGGGGTGGGCACGGGGGGTTCCAGCACCGGGTGGAGGAGGAGGAGAGCTGCGAAGGCCCCCCATCCCAGGATGACGCGGACGATGTCCGTGACGCTGATCAACTGCTTACGTTCCGTGCGTGACATCGCCGGACTCCTTCGAGCTGGGGCCGTCCCCGAGTGGTGACCACGACCGGGTCGTCCCGGCCGCAGCGCTGTCTCAGCGCACTGCATCTGATGGTACGCGGCGTACGCGGCGGATGGCCGGCGATCGACGGCGGTGGCGTCACTCCGGAGCGGAGGAGCGGGAGAGCGCGTGGATGTACCGCTCGACGTCGCGGCGGAACGCCGATTCTCGATGTCGACGACGCTCGACGCAGACCCACTGCGCAGTGGCCCAGACGAGGAATCCCGCCGAGAGGAGGAGTTCCAGCCAGATCCCGCGCACGCCGACGGACAGTGCTGCCGCGCTGACCATGGAGAACGAGACGAAGCACAGCACGAGCGTGGCGCGTGCGGCCCGAGGTTCGCGGGATACGACCCAGAGGGGCCAGGTGGACGAGTGATTCACGGGAGACTCCTGTCGGGGTCGTCCCCGGTCAGTCTCTCCGTCGGAGGTCGTCCTCCGTCGTTGTTCCGCTCCCAGGGTAGCAAACCCGTTCGCCTCGCCGCCTGCTCGGGTTCCTCCTCGGCGGATTCCCGGGGGTCGCCAGGGCTTGTCGCGGGCACCGTCGCAATGTGTCGCGCATGAGATATTTCAATGAATATTCCGAAAACGGCATGAGCCTGGCGACGAAGATTTTTCCCGTTCAGCGGGAAATTTGACTTCCCCTGGTTCCGGGCTATGGTCGGAGGTTACGCCAGCCACCGAAGGGGAAGCGAGTAACCATGTCCGGAAAGTCCATCCAGGGTCGCGACAGCAAGAAGGCGCCGCAGCTCTCGCTCAAGGAGAAGCGAGCTGCCAAGCGGGAGAAGAACGCACCGGCCGAGTTCATCAAGCCCCGTAAGGGCGCGAAGGGCTGAGTCGGTTCGACCCGTGGGTGGGCACATCCGCGCTGCGCGAGATGCCCGCCCACCGGCCGAACGCGATCTGCCGAGCGTTCGAGCGTGGCATCGGTCGTGCCCACGGCTCGGCCCCCACTCGGGAATGCGGCCTGCCGATGTGACAAGCTCCCACACATCGCTGATCGGCGCCGGAACGAAGATGGAGCGTGCGCCCGACAGCTCGTCGCTTCCGGTTGCGTGCGGGAGGGCAGTCGTCAGGCGTTTCCGGCTCGCATGAATTCCTCCGCCGCGCGCACCTGCTCCGCCGACGGACGGATGCCCGTGTAGAGCACGAACTGCTCCAGTGCCTGCAGGGTCGCCACCTCCGCCCCCGTGATCACCGTCTTGCCAGCCCTGCGCGCCGCAGCGATGAGAGGTGTCTCCGCGGGGAGGGCCACCACGTCGAAGACGACGGATGCGGCCCCGATCGCCTCTTCCGAAAACGACAGCGTGTGCTCTTCCGCGCCCCCGGCCATGCCGATCGGCGTGACATTGACCAGGATGTCCGCCCTGGCATCGTCGAGCCCAGCGGTCCAGGCGAAGTCGTACAAGTCGGCAAGGGGGCGCCCGTTCGCCTCATTCCTGGCGACGATCGTCACCCGCGTGAAGCCGGCGTCGCGGAACGCGGCGGCCGTGGCCTTCGCCATGCCTCCCGATCCGCGCAGCAGCACCGAGGCCGTGCGATCGAGACCTCCGCGTGCGATGAGCTGCGCGATCGCGGAGTAGTCGGTGTTGTAGGCCGTGAGCACGCCGTCGTCGTTGACGATCGTGTTGACGGAGTCGATGGCGCTCGCCGAGGGATCCACCCGGTCGACGAGCGCGATGACCTCTTCCTTGTACGGCATGGAGATCGCGCACCCACGGATGCCGAGACCCCGGACACCTGCGATGGCCTGCGCGAGGTCGGTCGGCGCGAACGCCTTGTAGATCCAGTTCAGGCCGAGCGCCTCGTAGAGATGATTGTGGAAGCGTGTTCCGTTGTTGCTCGGGCGCGCGGACAGCGAGATGCAGAGCGTCATGTCTTTGTTGAGCAGAGTCACCGGATCAGGCTACTCGCGCGCCGATGAAGGTCCGTGGCGAGAACGTGGATCCTCCCCTATGGTGAAGGTGCGTGCACATGGGGATCGATCGTCTACGTCTCTCCCCAGGAGACGGTGGCCCACCCCAGGGGCAGACGATCCGTGCATGCGATTGGGCCCTCTCGAGTAGTTCAGTCCCCAATGGGCTACTCGAGGGGGCCGCTGTCGTTCGTCTCGCAGAGAAGTTCAGACTTGTCCCCCAAAAGGGGGACAAGAGCATCGAAAAGGGGCTAAGCTGTCTCTGACGCACCCTCCGGTCGTCTTCGGCCCTCATCGCTCCCCCCGCGGTGAGGGCCACACCATTTTCTGGGCGTTCTCGTGCGTCCGCTCCCGCGCTCGCGCCGATGACGGCCGGATGCCGCTCGTGCAACATTTGGATTACCTTCTTGCGGCGGCTATTCCGCTCAGGGCCTCCTCCACTAGCGTTAGCGATGTCGGGGCATCCCTGCGTCGGCTTCTTCACCAGCAGAACAGGCAGTACATGAGCACCCAGGGCACGGTTAAGTGGTTCAACTCGGAGAAGGGCTTCGGCTTCATCTCCCCCGACGACGGAGGCGCTGACGTCTTCGCGCACTACTCCGCCATCCAGTCATCCGGCTACCGGTCTCTCGAAGAGAACCAGCGAGTCGAGTTCGATGTGGCGCAGGGTCCGAAGGGCCTGCAGGCAGAGAACATTCGCCCCGTCTGAGACGGGCGAGACACCGAACTCCCCACCGGATCGCGTCCCCGATGCGTCATCCGGAGGGGAGTTCTGTGCTTTCTGAGCGATGATGAGGGCGATCAGGAGATCAGCAGCGCACGCAGCTCTTCGACCGAGGAGACACGGAACGCGGCCTCGTCGCCCTCGTGCGAATCACTGAACCCCCACTCGACGAAGATCACGGGAACGCCGTTGGCGTTGCCACCCTCGACGTCGTGGTGCCGGTCTCCGACCAGGACGGGACGCGAGGTGTCGGCGCCGAGCTCGCGCAGCCGACGAAGAGCCTCTGCCACGATGTCGGTCTTCGAGGCGAGGGTCGACTCGTCCGGGGTCGCCCCGACGGTCGTCAGGAATGCAGGGCGCAGACCGAAGTGGTCGACCAGTGCGTCGACCTGGTTCTCGGGCTTCGAGCTGGCCGTCGCCTGGGGCACTCCGGCGGCGTGCAGCTCGTGGATGAGGTCGACCACTCCCGGGTAGGTCGCGACGTCGGTGGTATAGCCGTCGGCCTTGCCGAGGGTGCGGTAGAAGGCGACCGCCTCGGCGGACTGCTCCGGCGTCATGCCGGCCTGATCCTGGAAGGACTGGAACATGGGGGGACCGATCCAGTGCACCAGCTCTTCGCGGGTCGGCGCCGGTCGGCCGAAGTGGGTCAGCGCGACATTGAGCCGGCGGAGGATGCCGACGGACGCGTCGACGATGGTGCCGTCGACGTCCCACAGCACGCAGGAGTAGGGGGAGTGAGGCATCTCTCCAGCCTATGGGCCGAACGGAGGGTGTCCGCTCTTCCTGCACAGGTGTGCAACGCAAAAGCTTGTGCACACCTCATGTGGGCACCGTGTGTCCCCATATAAGGTCGTGACATCGACGGATACGCGGGCGAGAATGGGGGCATGTACGTGTCGGTGGAAGTCATCACGATGCTGGCGACAGCAGTGACGCTCCTGGTGGCGATCATCAGCGGTTTCGGCTGGATGATCAACCGGATGGACGCGCGATTCGCGGCGCAGGATGCAAGGTTCGATGCGCGGTGCGATGCGATGGAGACGAAGTTCGATTCCCGGTGCGATGCCCTGGACGCGAAAATCGATGC
>NZ_JARD01000030.1:0-60474 GCF_000708345.1 Microbacterium sp. Cr-K32
GTGTTCCCCCGCACGTCATACACAATCTCCGACGCCGCCAGACCATCCGCCACCGTCGTCGCACCCGGGATCGCCCCCGTCACCGACGACGACAACAACCGATCCGCCCAGTCATAGCAATACGACGTCGACGTCGACACCGCAGCCTGACCCGGCGCCGTCCACACATCCGTCAGACCCGTCCGGTTCCCCGACATCCCCGCCGCCGCATTCGGACCACACCCACCCGACGACCCGAACCCATACGTGAACTCATGCCCCGGAATGGTCGCCGACACCAACCGCCCAGCCGCGTCATACCCGTACGTCGACGAATACGACGCCGACCCCATCGACGACTGCTGCTTCACCACACGCCCCGACTGCGAACGCACCACAGCATCCGACACGACCTGACCACCGACCAGCCACTCCTGACCGACCACCCGCTCCGCCACATCCCGACCCACACTGCTCAACGCCGACCCATCCGGGTACGCGACCTGCTTCAGTCGCTGCAGGGCGTCGTAAGTGACCGATGCGAGCTGCTGCCCATCGACCGCGACCGTCTTCACCTTGCCGTCGGCATCGTACGTGTACGCCGTCACCGACGCCGCACCACCGGCAGGAGTCGTGGAGATCTGCGTCACACGCCCGGAAGCCGGGTCGTATGTGGGCGTGGTCACCGTGCCCCACACATCCGTGTAGCTCACGGTCCGACCGAGTAGGTCGCTGACCGTCGTGATCGTCGAGTCGTTCGGCGAACCCGCGACCGACACTCCGCCCGTGACGGTGGTGTATCCACCGTTCGTCACTCGAGCTTGCGCGGATTCCTAGACCGCAGAAACCGTCCGCACCCGCCGGCCGTCGGCGAACGCACGCGGGTAGGCCCGTCGGAGTGCGACCACGACCAGCGTCGCCGCGACCACCTTGATCAGGTCTCCCGGCAGGAAGGCGAGACTCGACAGCGCGGTGGGTCCGAGCGGCACGCCGGTCACGAGCGCCTGCACAGGGATGCCGAATGCGTAGACGACGAGCACCCCTCCCACGAAAGCGGCGATCGCGGAGCGCCACCAGGTGAAGCGACCCGTGCGCATGAGCAGGCCGATCACGACGACCCCGGCGATCCAGCCGACGAGGTACCCGGCACTCGGTCCGACGAACACGCCGAGGCCTCCACGACCACCCGCGAGAACCGGAAGTCCGACCGCGGCGAGCGCGAGCACCAGGACCACGGCGAGTGGCGCGAGACGCGGCCCCAGCACGAGTCCGGCGAGCATGACCCCCAGGGTCTGCGCCGTGATCGGCACGCCGCTCGGAAGGGGCACGATCACCGTGCCGAGCACGACGATCAGTGCGGCGAAGACCGCGATGCGGCCGAGCGAGGCGCTTGTGTCGGTGGCGCGGGGCTTGGTCATGAATCCTCCTGAACGCCGTTCACCTGAACGGTGTTCATTAGAATAGGGACGCCCGCCCTCCGCACGCAAACCCGCCCAGGAGTCCTCACGTCTCTCACCCCGACGCTGCGCCGCATCGCCGCCGACGACCCCGACCGCCCGGCGATCGTCGGCCGCGATGCCCACCTGACGTACGGCGAGCTCCACACCGAGTCGCGCCGAATCTCCGCTGCCCTCCGTGGCATGCTCGCGAGCATCCCCTCGACGTCCAGAGCGGACGGCCACTCGACCCACCCGCCGATCGTGGGTATCTGCCTGTCCGCCGCATTCGACACGGCGCGCGCCGTCGTCGCGGTGGAGGCGGGCGACCGCATCCTCACCGTCGTCGACGCGCAGTGGCCCGTCGCTCTGCAGATGCAGTCGATCGTCACATCCGGGACGGCCGCCATCATTACGAATGTTCCTCACCTCCGGCACGCTCTGCGCGCGAGCGGGTGGCCCGGTCTGGTCTTCGACCTCGCCGACCTGCTGGACGACGGATCATCCGCGCCCGAGGCACCGACCGACGACGCTCCGACCGACGGCCCTCCGATCGACACCCCGTTCCTACTGCTGACGTCATCCGGTACGACGGGCGCGCCGAAGGCGTTCCTCAAGACGCGAGCGCAGTATGCGGCGAACATCGAGGTGTCCCGCGAGCACTTGGGCGCGCACGACGGCGTCGCGACCTTCGCACCCGGGCCGATGTCGTACAGCCTGACCCTGTACACGCTGTTCGAGGTAATCGCCACGGGTGGTCAGCTGCACGTCGCCGACAGCCTGGACGAGCTGTGGCTCACCTCCCGCGTGCACGACGAGCGCATCACGCGCCTCGTCACGATCCCCGCGGCGGTGACGACACTCGTCGACGCCGCCCTCCGACATCCAGGACGGTACGACGGCATCGAGCTCATCGTCACGGGAGGGGCGGCACTCTCCGCATCGACGCGAGCCGACGTCGCCGAGGCGCTCCCCCATGCCCGGAGCATCGGCTACTTCGGCACCGGCGAACTCGGCTTCATCGGCGACGATCGCGCCGGCGACGAAGCCATCCGGCTCTACCCGCAGGTCGAGGCCTGCGTCCGTGGCGATGACGGCGACGACCTGGCTCCCGGCGAGCTCGGCAGTCTCTGGGTGCGCTCACCCTCCTGCTCGACCGACTACCTGCCGAAGACGAGCACGACATCGTTGACGGACGCTGACGGCTGGGCGAGCGTGCACGATCAAGGGCGACTGCGCGGGCGCGACTTCACGTTCGTCGGCAGAAGAGGCGACGTCGTCACCACGGGCGGGCACACCCTCGCACTCGACGACGTGGAGCGCGCCTTCGACGGGATGCCCGGCCTCAGCGCCTGTTGCGCGATCACCGAGAGCGACGAGCGTCTCGGCACGCGGATCGCGCTGGTCGTCGAGGGCGTCGCCCCACCCGCCGCGGACCTGCGCAGGTGGGCGAAACAGCATCTCGCCTCGGCATCCGTTCCGCGCCGCTGGTACGCACTGTCGGAGCTTCCGCGCACCTCCGGCGGGAAGATCCGTCGCGCCGCCGTCGCGGATCTCGTCGCGCACGGGAAGGAGCGAGCATGAACGGCAGGCGATCCGTGGTCATCACCGGTGTCGGCGCGGTCACACCGAGCGGACTGACGGTATCGGCGTCGTGGGCGTCTGTGCGCGCGGGACGAAGCGGCATCACCCGCCTCCCTCCGGAGATCTCCGGCTCAGGCCCTGTGCAGGTCGGCGGAATGGTGCGCGGTTTCACCACCCCTGTCGATCTGGCGGCATCGCTCGCCCGGCACCTCACACCGATGCAGCAGTGGGCGATCACCGCCGCCGATGAAGCACTCGCCGACGCGGGCGTCCCCGGGCAGCCGTGGCAGGCGGATGCCGGGCAGGTGATCGTCGCGACCGGTTCCGGGCCGGTAGATGCGACCGTGCGAGCCGCGGGCGCGCTGCGGGACCACGGGGCGCGTCGGGTGCCGCCGGGGCTCACGGTGTACGGAACGGCGGATGCGATCGCCGGCGTGCTCAGCAGACGATACGGATTCCTCGGTCAGACCCACGCGGTCGCCGCGGCCTGCGCGAGTGGAGCGGTCGCGATCGGGGAAGGTCTGCGCCGAATCCGTCACGGGTATGCCGACAGGGTGCTGGTCGTCGGGATGGAGGATTGCCTCGGCCCGCTGCATCTCGCTGCCCACGCGAACCTCCGCTCGGTCGCGACGGGCTTCGGCGACGACCCCTCGTCGGCCTCACGCCCCTTCGACCGCGCCCGCACAGGCTTCGTCATGGCGCAAGGCGCCGCCGCCGTACTGCTGGAATCCGCCGATGCCGCACGGGAGCGCGGCGCTCGAACGCTCGCGACGATCGCCGGATTCGGCGCGACCAGCGACGCACATCACGCCACCGCGCCCGACCCTGCCGCCGCGGGGGCGACGAGAGCGATCGCCGCCTGCCTCACCGACGCCGACACGGACGCTGCAGAGGTCGACCACGTGAACACGCACGGCACGGGCACGATACTGGGCGATGAGGCCGAGCTGGTCGCGCTCACGCAGGCGCTCGGCCGGAGAGCATCGTCCGTTCCCCTCACCGCGACCAAGTCGACGACCGGACATCTGCTCGGTGCGGCCGGCGTCGTCGAGGCCGTCATCATCGCGATGACGCTCCGCGATCAGGTGTTGCCCCCGACGATGAATCTGTCGCATCCGTGTGCCGACGACTGGGACTTCGTACGCGACAGGGAAAGACCGCATCCGGTCCGCACCGTGCTGTCGACCTCGTTCGGCTTCGGCGGCCACAACGCGGCGCTGATGTTCACCGCGAACGACTGAATCGCGGCGAGGTCAGCGCACCGGCAGGAAGTGCGTCGGGGTCGGAACCTGCGCCTCGTGACGGATACCGAGGGGCGCGCCCGTGCGCTCGTCGAGGTCGATCAGCGTGATCGTGTCGGAGCGCTGACCGGCGACGAGCATCTTGCCCTCGTGGACCAGATGATGCCGCGGCCAGTCGACACCGGAATCGGCGAGCGCCACGGATTCCAGAGACTCGCCGCCACCCCGCACCCGCAGCGCGGCGATGGTGTTGCTGCCGCGCAGAGCCGTGTAGAGGAACTGTCCGTCGCGCGTACGTGCGAGTTCTGCCGGGAAGTCCGTCCCCACCTCGGCGATCGGGCTCGTCAGGGTCACCGACACGACACTCCAGATGCCGTCTGCCGCGCGCGCGAGGGTGAAGACCTCACAGGAGTACTCGGTGACCACATGGAGGTGTCCGCTGGGGTGCAGGACCATGTGCCGCGGTCCGGTGCCGAGCGGGAGCGCGACCTCGTGGTCGAGCACGAGCCCACTGCCGCTCTGCCGCCAGAACCGCACGAGGTCGAAGCCGAGGTCGGTCGTGGCGACGCGTCCGTCGGGCAGGAAGACGGCAGCGTGCGCGTGGGAGACGCGGTCGCCGCCCACCCCGTACGGGTCGATCGCGGCGACGCCGTCGCCGGGCGGAGTCGCAGCGGGAGCATCCGGGTCGGCGTCACCGAACAGTGCTGCGCGGAGCGCCGCCGCGGCATCCGGCTTCGGAGGCACGATACGGCCTTCCGCATCCAGGTCGAACCGCACCACGCGACCGTCGCCGTAGCAGCTGGCGATCAGGGCCGAACCGTTCGGAGCCACCGCGACGTGGCAGACGTACTGGCCGACCGGCGCGGGCGCACCCAGCGGCGCAAGGGCGGCTTCCCCGGCGCGTGAGAACGCCTGCACCGCGGAGTCGCCCTCGAGTGCCGCGTAGACGACATCGAGGGTCGGATGCTGCGCCAGCCACGACGGCGACGGCGTCTCGACCACGGCACCGCGGTAGGCGAGAGTCGAGGCCTCGCGGCCCTCATCCCCCGCGAGCAGGCCGATGCCGTCGGCCGAGCCGTCCATCGCGGCACCGTAGCCGCCCAGCCAGAAGCGCGTCACGGGCGCGGGTCAGTCGAGCAGACCGTGGCGGACGATGACCTGGTCGCGCTCCGGGCCGACGCCGATCACCGAGATGCGCGTGTTGCTCATCTTCTCGAGCGCCAGCACATAGTCCTGCGCGTTCTGCGGCAGGTCCTCGAAGGTGCGCGCGACCGAGATGTCTTCGTTCCAGCCGGGGAAGTACTCCAGGATCGGCTTCGCGTGGTGGAAGTCGGTCTGGTTGACCGGCACCTCGTCGAAGCGTTCGCCATCGACGTCGTAGGCGACGCACACCGGGATCTGCTCGAGACCCGTGAGGATGTCGAGCTTGGTGAGCACCAGGTCGGTGATGCCGTTGATGCGCGTCGCGTAGCGAGTGATGGGAGCGTCGTACCAGCCCACCCGGCGCGGACGGCCGGTGGTGGTGCCGAACTCGAAGCCCTGCTTGCGCAGCCACTCGCCCTGCTCGTCGAAGAGCTCGGTCGGGAACGGACCCGAGCCGACGCGAGTCGTGTACGCCTTGACGATGCCGACGATGCGGTCGAGCGCACCGGGGCCGACGCCCCCACCCGTCGCCGCGCCTCCTGCAGTCGCCGAAGACGAGGTCACGAACGGGTAGGTGCCGTGGTCGATGTCGAGCATCGTGGCCTGGCCGCCCTCGAACACGACGACCTCGCCGCGGTCCAGGGCCTGGGCGATCAGGTAGCCGGTGTCGGCCACCATGGGCCGCAGCCGCTCGGCGTACGACAGCAGGTCTTCGACGACCTCGTCGGCGGTGATCGCACGGCGGTTGAAGATCTTCACCAGCAGATGGTTCTTCTGGTCGAGGGCGCCCTCGACCTTCTGGCGCAGGATGTTCTCGTCGAACAGGTCCTGCACACGGATGCCCACGCGATTGATCTTGTCGGCGTACGCCGGGCCGATGCCGCGACCGGTCGTGCCGATCATGCGCTTGCCGAGGAAGCGCTCGGTGACCTTGTCGAGCGTGCGGTGGTACTGCGTGATGATGTGCGCGTTGGCGCTGACCTTGAGTCGCGAGACATCGATGCCGCGGGCGGCGAGCGCCTCGAGCTCGAAGAACAGCACCTCGAGGTCGACCACGACGCCGTTGCCGATCACGGGCGTCACGCCCGGAGACAGGATGCCGGATGGCAGCAGGTGCAGCGCGTACTTCTCATCGCCGACCACGACGGTGTGTCCGGCGTTGTTGCCGCCGTTGAACTTCACCACCCAGTCGGTGCGCTCACCGAGAAGATCGGTGGCCTTGCCCTTTCCTTCGTCGCCCCACTGCACGCCGACGATAACGATTCCTGGCATGGGTAACCCCCTGGCTTTCGCCGGGTTTGCACCGGCCGATGAGCTGGCCCTCTTCGGGCGGTCCCATCCTATCGGGAGGGCTTCGGTGCGCCTTTCGGGGGAGCGTCGGGGGCGGTCAGAACACGTACAGCTGGCCGAGGATCAGGATGACCACGAAGAACGCGACGGCGATCGCGCCGATGATCGTGAGGGTTCGCGCCGAGAGCTTCGCGACACCCCACCCCACGAGGAAGGGAAGGGCGAGGAGCATGATCGCGACGATCCACCAGAACGCCGTATAGCCGCCGACGGTCGCCTCCGACAGTCGGCCTCCGAACAGCTGCTGGGACATCGGATGGGTCGCGAAGCGCACCGCCGCGCTGATCGGGACACCGACGAAGACGAACACGATGAGTCCGATCAGCGCGCCCCACAGCGCCGGGCTGCCACCGCCGCTCAGCACCCCTCCGTGAAGTTCGGGCTGATGCTGCCGCTGGTTCTTGTGCTCCGTCATGGCACAGGAGCATATCCGTCTGGATGCACGCAGGGTGGTCGATTCCCCACTCTTCGCCGGCGCGGGCACAGAAGTCACCCGGGTGGAAGTACCAGGGATTGCATGTTTCGCCCTATCATCGACGGCCCACACGCAAGGCGATGTCGGTTCGCGCCTCGGCGGCAGTGCGGACGAATCGGTCGATGCCCTCCGGGTGCGCATCGCTGACGTTCAGCAGCACGTGGAACGGGATGGGCGGACGCGCATAGATCTCGGGGCTGTCCACGGCTGCAGACCAGGATTCTCCGGCCGAATGGAGCGTGCGCAAGAACGCTTCGACATCAAGGGGATCGTCGACGAGAACCTCTTCCGCGCGCTCGACGACGAGCACGTAGGCCTTGGCCGGCAGCCACTCGTCCAGAGATCGGAGGCAGTCGCTCAGCGCCGACCAGTTCTCCCCGAATCCGTCGAAGAACTGGAGCGCGGCTCCGAACTCGTTCATCAGTCCTTCGTAAGAACGCATCTTCCACCCGCGGAGCGTCCGCACACACGCGTCATCCAGCTCGGCCGTCATGTAGAACGACGATGGAATCCACTTCTCGCGCCCCTGCTCGCCGTGTCCGACGTACACCCACGGACCTTCCGTCGCCCAGAGGAAGCCCCTCGCGGTCGACGTCGGGCCGACCTCTCCCCCTTCGAGCGTCATCGCCGCCCCTCGGCGGCTCGGTTCCGTGCGTTGGCCTCGATCTCTCGCACCCGCGCGTAGTGCGCCTCGATGCGCAGGGCTTGCGGTGATTCGGGGGCGGGATACCTCAGAGACGCCGGCATGACCGCGGCCGCCTCGGCGCACCGCCCGTCGCCTGCGGGATCGAGCACCCCTCGGAAGCCGGCGGGGATCCACGGATCGCCGCTCAACCGAAGGAGCTCCTCCGCCTCGGCCGGGTGCTCCGTCCAGCGGTGCAGAGTCCCCTGGCCGTTGGCCTTCGTGCGGATGGGATCGAGATGCGGAGCGACCATCTCGGCGTATTCCGGCTCGAACCAGGTCATCCATTGCGGCGCGGTCGGCAATCCGCTCCACGGGTCTTTGAGTTTGACGTCCATGAGCGGGTGGGCGGTTCCGTACCGATTCGTATTGACCTCGGCGAACGCGAAGAAGGCCCCGGTCCGTTCGGCGAGTGCGACGAAGAACGGCTCGATGGCGTCAAGAGCTTTGAGCTTCTCGAGCCGATCGAGCTCGAACTTCAGTCGGATCGATTGAGTTCGGCGCTCCAGGTCGTTCGTCCAGCCGTCGATGGTCCCGTGCTCGATCGGCTTGCCCGCGAGGATGAGATCGCCGAGGTAGCAGTTTGCGCGGTACATCCCGTCAAACGTCGCATCGTCGTCGCGGGGGAACCTCCCCTGAAACGGTTCGTGCGTGCCGAATCGCGACGGCACCCCTGGTCTGAAGAACTCGCGCGCCGTGCGGAGGTAGATCGCGGCGAGATCCTTATCGTGTGTGTCATCGAGCAGTCGGTACCAGCGCAGATGCAGGAAGCGGGGGCGCTGCGGCTGCGGTTCCGGCTGCGGTTCCGGCTGCGGCTCGTAGGTCTGCGGGTCGATCACCGTGCCGTCGACGCGCTCCGCCAACCGTGCGGCGAAGGCCGACGCCGTCGCCAGCTTCGTCTCGTCGACGCTGAACGAGAACCCCGCTCCCGACGTGACGTCGTACGACACGTGGATGCTGTAGAGCACCGTCGCATCCGCGACCTCGGTCCACTCCGCCGGGATATCCTCCGGCTCCACACGATCGGGGCCGTCGAGCTCGAACGCCATCTCGCGGGTGCGCTTGTCGACGATCGACGAGATCGTCTGCGATCGCCGATCGACCTTAGCCTTCAGCCCGCGCAGTGACGAAACCACTTTCGCCAGGTCCCTCGCCGTCAACGAGACCTTCCCGTACACCTCGAGGTCGTATGACACCTATCCCGCCTTTCGATTCGTCTGTCTCGTCCTGCCGGAAGCGCTCCACACGCTCCGATCGCAGGCCCTGTCACTCCCCCCGCGGAGAGCGACAGGGCCTACGAAGAGAGCAGAGGCACGCCGTCCGAGGAGCCTCCTACGGTGCGGTCACCCAAGGCTCGCCGAAGACCCATGCGGTGTCAGGGATGTAGTTGGCGGCGTCGTCGCCGTTCGGCACTCCCGCACTGAACGTCGCACCACCATAGACGAGACCGTTCTGGTGCATGCGAAGCTTGCGCCACGGATCACGGGCGGCCGGGAAAGAGAGTCCCACGCCGAATTCCGCGTCCTCTGCGCACCAGGTCGCGTTACGGCTGCTGGTCGCAGAAGGCGTGGCCAAGACGATGTAGCCATCCGTCGTCGTGGAGATGTTCAAGTACTTCCCGGGAGATGCGACCGACTCGAAGCTGTAGCACTGTGGATCCACCAGCCCCTGCACCACCCGGAACGTCGCTGCTTGACGCTGAGCGAGCGGTGAGGAGGCAGTGACGTTGCCGACGGATGCTTGCGCCGCGGCAGGCACGGCCGTCAAGGACTTCCCACCGACGACGGTGCGCAGCGAAACGTAACTGCCGATCGTCGCGACGTCGGAACGCATCTTGGTGACGTTCTTGTACGTCCATCGTTCGACGCTCGCGCCCGTGGCGGCCCGCAAGGTGAGAGTCGTCGATGTCGGCGCTGTGAGCACCTTGCCGGAGGCGACGTTGACGATGCTCACTCCGCCCGAGGGCTGGTCGGCGAATGTCCACTGCTGACGAGTGTCAGTCGTAGCGCACGCAGCCTGCACGACCCCGCTGCCCGCAGCATCCGAACTCGCGGCGCACATGGGGTGATGTGCGTAGTTGCGCAGGCCGAACACGGTCGGTGTGATCTCGATCAGTTCCCAGCGGCGCATCTGGGGGTTCAGGGTGCAGCCCACAGGAGCCAGGACAGCCCCGGCGTTCGGACTCGACGCCGCGCTCTTCGTCGAGAAGCATGTGCCTGGTTGGCCGATGCTCTCGATCTCGAAGACCTGACCTCCTGCGAACGTGGGCGCGGCCCAGGGCTCGCCGATGACCCATGCGGTATCGGGAACGTAGCCGGCCTGATCATCGCCGTTGGGCACGCCCGCATTGAAGCTGGCGCCGCCGTAGACGAGCCCGTTCTTGTGTGAACGCAGCATCCGCCAGGAATCGCGAGCCGCGGGGAACGAGAAGCCTACTCCGTGCGCCGCATCCTGCGCACACCAGGTCGCGTTGCGCGTACTGGTGGGAGAAGGCGCGACCAGCACGATGTTTCCGTCTGCCGTCGTGGAGATGTTCAGGAACTTGCCCGGCGAGGCGATCGACTCGAAGCTGACGCACTGCGGATCGATCAGACCCTTCACGACCCGGAACGTCGATTCCTGGCGCAACGCGAGAGGTGACGTCGCGACGACATCCTTGACGTTCGCCTGGGCGGTGGTGGTCGCGGTGAGGGACTTGCCTCCGACGGCCGTGCGCAACGATACGTAGCTTCCCACGGTGGCAGCGTCGTAACGCATCTTCGCGACGTTCGTGTACTTCCATCGATCGACGTTCGCGCCGGAATCCGTCTTCAGCGTGATGGCCGTCGTCGAGGGCGCTGCGAGAACCTTGCCGGACGCGATGTTCACGACACTCACCGTGCCGGCGGCCTGCTCGCGGAACGTCCACTGCTGCTTCGGATCGGCGGGCGCGCAGGCGGCCTGCACGAGGGCGCTGCCTGCGGCATCCGAACTCGCGGCACACATCGCGCGGTCGACGTAGTTGCGCAGGGCGAAGACGGTCGGAGTGACCTCTACGAGCTCCCACCGACGCATCTGGCCGATGAGCGTGCAGCTCGACGGAATCACGACGGGCCCCGCTGAAGAGTTCGACGCTGCGTTCTTGGTCGACATGCACGCGCCCGCCTGAGCGATGCTCTCGATCTCCAGCACCTGACCGGCGCTGATTCCGGCGAGCTTCCGGCCGTTCTCGATGGTCGCGGTGACCCAGGGTGCGATGACATCGCCGCGGGTCGCCGTGATCGATGCGGTGCCTGCGGGGATGCCGGAGCCGTGGCAGCCAGCCTGTGATGCCTGCGACGCGACAGCGACGAGTGTCTTCGTGCCGTTGATGTCGCGGATGCCGGGGGCGCCGCCGTCACCGAGACAGAGCGAAGCACCGGAGGCTGCGGTGGTCACTGTGGCCGTGTTGAGGGACGTGACCGGGTAGGTGTTCGTCCGAGAGGTGAGCGGGACCCAGACGGATGCGGTGCGCCCGAAGCCCGTGAACGCGATGTCCTGGCCTGCGACCGGGGCGGTCGTCGCGACCGGCATCGGAGTGATGTCATCGACAGGTGCCTCCAGCTTCGCCAGAACCACGTCCTGACCGTTGCCCGCCGGCTCCACGTGCGTGACCTTCACACCCAGATCTCCGGTCCCGCTCGCGGTCTTGTCGTTCGCGACATCCGGGCCGAACAACGTCCGTGCCGGAGCGGCAGGAGCACCCGCAGCGAGGGTCGTCGGGTCGGCCGCGAAGCAGCTCGCCGCAGTCAGCACCCACGAGCGGTCCACCAACGTGCCCGTGCAGGATCCCAGACCCGTGCGGATCTTCGTGATCGCCGTCCGCGGGTGCGTGGTGGTGGTCGCAGGGACGTCGGTAGACACCGCGTTCACCTCGATCACCACGACCGTCGACTGTCCCGTCTGATTCTGGTCGACCGTGCGACGTCCGTTGGCCGGCACCGGGATCTCCGTCTCCGGACCACCCGCGACCGAGTACGTGACATCCATCGGCTGCGCGCCGGCCTTGACCCCGAACGATGCCGCGATCTCCAGATTCAACACCGCCGGACGGAACACGGCCTCGAAGCACACCTTCGCCTTCTTGCCGGCCATCTGATACTCGACCTCGACCTGCCCGGTCCCGGCCGCGCACGTGACGACACGCAGACCACCGTTGCCATCCTTCAGAACGATGCCCGCGGCCGAACCCACCGAACCCCCGTCCGGATACGCTCCGGACTCCACGAGATACCCGGGAGCGTCATCCGCCACCGCAGAACTCACGGGGACCGAGACGAGCAACGCCGACACCAACGCCGCCGCCACCCCCACAGCCGTGATGCGGCCCCGACGGGGAGATCTCAACGAGAACATGCAATGCCTTTCAAGAAGCCTGGGGTTCAGGACGCGTGAGTGATGTCTGTCTGCAAAAAGAGCAGCCGTTCAACTGAGCAGACGGAGAGCGTTCCACCCGCTGTTGAGGTTGGTCGGGCCCGTGAATCCTGTGGCTGTGCCCGGGTAGATCCAGAACGCACCCGTGGTCTGGCGGGCCAGGATGTCGGCGATGCCGTCACCGGTGTAGTCGAGCCCGCCGGTGATCACGGTCATGATGTTCCAGCCGTTGCCGACCTGCGTCGGCGTCGTGAGATTTACGCCGTCGCCGAGGAATCGCCACAGCAGGCCGTTGGAGTCGCGAGCGACGAGGTCGCCCTTGCCATCGCCGTTGAAGTCGCCGGCGAGCAGAGAAGTCATATGCCCCCAGCCGGCGTTGAAATGCACCCCGGCTGCAAAGCTTCCCGCGCCGTTTCCCGCATACAGGTAGATGTTCCCGTTGGTGCCGCGGCCGATGAGGTCGGCGCGTCCGTCGCCGTTGAAGTCGACGCCTCCGGTGAGCAGCGCCGTTCCGGGCCAACCCGAGCCGATGAGTGATCTGCCGACGAAGCCGTTCGCCCCATCACCCTCGTAGAACCAGATGCTGCCGTCATTCCAGGTCGCGACGATATCGCCGTTGCCGTCCGCGTTGTAGTCCCCGTGGACGATCGCGGTGACCGCTTCCCAACCGGCGCTGCCTGTCGACTGCTGGGTCCAGCCACCCGTCCCGCTACCCAGGTAGAGGTAGAGCTGGTGATTCGACGCCGAGACCGACAGAACGTCGGGCTTGCCATCGCTGTTCACGTCGAACGAGGGCTTGATCACCGGCGCTGCAGCCGCGACGGACCCCCGGTACTCGAAGTGGTTGTGCGTGCAGGCGGCGTCGAACTGCGACCATCCCGCAGGTGTCGTGGTCCTCGGGCGGCAGCTGAGCTGTCCGATCCCGCTGGGTGCAGGCAATGCCGCGAGCATCGCCGCTCGCAGCGCCTGATCCTGTGCCGTGTTGCCTGTCGAAGCCACGCCGTTCACCACGCTGATGTCGACGGCGTATCCGCCGCCG
This sequence comes from Microbacterium sp. Cr-K32, assembly GCF_000708345.1. NCBI lineage: Bacteria > Bacillati > Actinomycetota > Actinomycetes > Micrococcales > Microbacteriaceae > Microbacterium > Microbacterium sp. Cr-K32. The sequence goes on from NZ_JARD01000030.1 coordinate 13,322, forward strand.
TTCCGCGAGTGATAGTCCGCTTTCGCAGCCCCCGGAGTGACGCAGTACTCGTTCAGCGAAGAGATCGTGATCGAGAAGCCCTGGTCGACGACGACCTTCTTCAACGCTTCGAGGAGGACCGGGTCGATCGTGCAGTCGCGAACCTGGTTGTCGACGATGTTTCCCCTCACCTTGCCCGCCGCGTACGCCTGAAGCTGCGTCATGATCTTCGGCTCCGCGGTGATGCGGCCGCTGTCGACGAGCTGCTGAGCGAGGACCTTGGTCGCCGCCGGCACGACCACCGTGTCGAGGCCGTTGCGGATGGTGGCGGCGACCCAGCCGGAGAGGGTGTCGCCGCGGGTTGCGGTGACGGTTGCGGTGCCGGCGGGGATGCCGGAGCCGTAGCAGCCGGCCTGTGATGCCTGGGATGCGACAGCGACGAGTGTCTTCGTGCCGTTGATGTCGCGGACGCCGGGGGCGCCGCCGTCACCGAGGCAGAGAGAAGCACCGGCCGCTGCAGCCGTCAGCGCGGCCGTGTTGACGGCCGTCACGGGGTAGGTGTTCGTGTGCGAGGCGAGGGGGACCCAGACGTTGTTCGTGCGGCCGAAGCCGGTGAAGGCGAGGTCTTGACCCGCGGCAGGTGCCGATGTCGCGATCGGCATGGGGGCGATGTCGTCCACTGCGGTCTCGAGCTTCGCCAGAACAGCATCCTGACCGTTGCCGGCGGGCTCGATGTGGGCGACCTTCACACCCAGATCCCCGGTGCCACTCATCGTCTTGTCATTCGCGACATCGGGGCCGAACAGCACCCGCGCCGGAGCCGCCGGGGCACCCGGGACCAGCGTCGCCGGATCAGCTGCGAAACAGCTCGCCGCCGTCAGCACCCACGAGCGGTCCACCAACGTTCCCGTGCACGAACCCAGACCCGTGCGGACCTTCGTGACAGCGGTCCGCGGATGCGTGGCCGTCGTCGCCGGCACGTCAACCGCGGGGTCGGCCTTCACCTCGATCACCACGATCGTCGACTGACCCGTCTGCAGCTCGTCAACCGTGCGACGCCCGCCCGCCGGCACTGGGATCTCCTTCTCCGGACCACCCGCGACCGAATAGGTCACATCCATCGGCTGCGCACCGGCCTTCACACCGAACGACGCCGCGATCTCCAGATTCAACACCGCCGGACGGAAAACCGCCTCGAAGCACACCTTCGCCCGCTTGCCCGACCTCTCGAACTCCACCTCGACCTGCCCAGTCCCCGCCGCGCACGTGACGACACGCAGACCACCGTTCCCGTCCTTCAGAACGATCCCGGCGGCCGGACCGACCGCGGCCCCATCCGGATACAGCCCCGCCTCCACGAGATACCCCGGAGCATCATCGGCGACTGCCGAGGTCATGGGAACCGAGACGAGCAACGCCGACACCAACGCCGCCACCCCCACAGCCGCAACACGACCACGACGGGGAGATCTCAACGAGAACATGCAATGCCTTTCAAGGAATGTGAGTGCGCGAGACTGGGCTCAGCTGAACAGGCGGAGCGAGGTCCACCCGTTGCCGACGCGTGTGGAGGCGCCGAAACCGGAGATGCCGAGGCCGGGGTATACGTACAGTCCGCCATCGCCGGTCCGACCGAACAGGTCGGCCTTGCCGTCCAGGCCGTAGTCGACGCCGCCGGTGATCGCCGAGATGTTGTTCCAGCCATTGCCGACCTGCGGACCGCCGGTGAGCGTCACGTTGTTGCCAGGGTAGATGCGAAGGTCCCCGGTCGTCGTCGTGGCGAGGATGTCGCCCCTGCCGTCGCCGGTCCAGTCGCCGGCGAGGACCCGAGAGATCCCACCCCAGTCATGGCCGATCTTCATCTTGGCGCCGAAGGTTCCGTTCCCGTTGCCGGGGTAGGCGTAGAGGTGGCCGTCGGACTCACGGGCGACGAGGTCGGCCTTCTTGTCTCCGTTGAAGTCGATCCCACCCGTGATCAGGCCCTTCGTATCCCATCCGCGGGCAGCCAGCGCCTTCGTCGGGAAGCCCAGCGCACCATCACCCTGGTAGTACCAGAGGGTGCCGTCGGTGTTGACGACCATCATGTCGCCCTTGCCATCACCGTTGTAGTCGCCGTGGATGAGCGTCTTGGCCGAGGCCCATCCCGCGCTGACGGAGGTCTGGGTCGTCCATCCGCCGTTGCCGTTGCCGTGGTAGATGTAGAGCGAATTGGACGAGGTGATCCCGATCACGTCAGCCTTGCCATCGCTGTTCAGATCGAACGAGGGCTTGGCCGGTGTGAGCGGCACGCCGTGGTACTCGAAGTGGTTGTGCGTGCAGTCCTCTTCGGTCTGCGCCCAGCCGTTCGGAACCGTGAGCGCCGGGCGGCACGTGACCTGACCGATGCCCGCCGGTGCCGGCAGCGCGGTGAACATGGCGGTCGTCAGAGCCTGGTCCTGCGCCGTGTTGCCGGTCGCGGCGACGCCGTTCACGACGCTGATGTCGACAGCATGACCGCCACTGTTCTTCGCGTGGTAGCTCGTGGCCGACGGGGTCGCCGTGGTGCAGTACTCGTTGAGAGAAGAGATCGTGATCGAGAAGTTCTGATCGACGACGACCTTCTTCAAAGCGGAGAGGATCACGGGGTCGATCGTGCAGTCACGAACCTGTCCGCCGATCAGGTGGCCGCGCTTGAAGCCGTCGGCATACGCCTGGATCTGGGCGAGCGCCTCGGTTCCGCTCACGCGGCCGGTGGCCACGATCTGCTGCGCAAGGGTCTGATCCGCAGCGGCGACCGGGGTCGTGTCGAGCCCCTTCTGGACCGTGGCGGCCACCCATCCGGCGATGATGTCGCCGCGTGTCGCGATGGTCGAAGCGGTGCCTGCGGGGAGGCCGGAGCCGTAGCAACCGGTCTGCGTCGACTGGGAGGCGACAGCGACGAGCGTGTCGGTTCCATCGACGTTGCGGACGCCGGGGGCGCCGCCGTCGCCGAGGCAGAGGGAAGCACCGGATGCCGAACCAGTCACGGTCGCGGCGTTGACCGCCGTGACCGGGTAGGTGTTCGTGCGAGACGCGAGAGGGACCCACACGTTGTTCGTGCGGCCGAAGCCCGTGAACGCCACGTCTTGGCCCGCGACCGGAGCGGTCGTGGCGACCGGCATCGGAGTGATGTCATCCACCGCCGTCTCCAGCTTCGCCAGCACCGCGTCCTGACCGTTGCCGGCCGGCTCGACGTGGGTGATCTTCACACCCAGATCCCCAGCACCGCTCATCGTCTTGTCGTTCGCGACATCCGGACCGAACAACACCCTCGCCGGAGCCGCCGGAGCACCCGCGACAAGCGTTGCCGGGTCGGCCGCGAAACAGCTCGCTGCCGTCAACACCCACGACCGATCCACCAACGTGCCCGTGCACGAGCCCAGGCCCGTGCGGATCTTCGTGATCGCCGTCCGCGGATGCGTGGTCGTCGTCGCCGGGACATCCACCGCGGGGTCGGCCTTCACCTCGATCACCACGATCGTCGACTGACCTGTCAAGCCCGTATCAACACTGCGACGTCCGCCCGCCGGCACCGAGATATCCTCCTCCGGACCACCCGCCACCGAATACGTCACATCCATCGGCTGCTTGCCGGCCTTCACACCGAACGACGCCGCGATCTCCAGATTCAGCACCGCCGGACGGAACACCGTCTCGAAGCACACCTTCGCGCGCTTACCCGACTTCTCGAACTCGACCTCGACCAGCCCGGTGCCCGCCGCACACGTCACCACCCGCAAGCCGCCGTTGCCGTCCTTCAGAACGATCCCATTCGCCGCCCCCACCGACGCCCCATCCGGATACGCACCCGACTCCACGAGATAACCCGAAGCATCATCCGCCACCGCAGACGACACCGGCACCAGTACCGCCGACGCCAACGCAGCCGCCACACCGACCGCGACAAGACGCAACCGACCAAGGGACTTCAACGAAAACACGGAGGGCCTTTCATAGGTACGAGATCAGAGCATTTGAATGTTAAGAGCGTGAAGCGTGGTCGCGAATGCGGCTCCAAAACCCGGTCCGCGACTGAGCCGCTATGTCTGTGGCGGCTGATGTGTGCGCAGCACATGAACGAGAGCCTGCCGCATCTGGTCAGCCTCGCTCGGCTTCATTCCGACCAACGATGAGAACTCCCAATCGTCGATGGCCAAGCGCGATTGCACGATGGCGTTCGCTAGAAAAGCAATCTCGTCTAAGGTGACGACGATTGCCCCAACGGCATCGGGGGAAACCTCCTCGATTTGAAGTTCGGGAAGTGTCAAGAAATGCATTTTCCACCCATCAGTTGAGCTTGTTGAGAAAGTAGTCGTATCCATCGTCAGGTCGGAACGCCGTCCCGCCGTCCGGGTCCCATGGATTACGTATAACAAGCGTACCTTCGTGCCAGTATCCTGTCCTGCCGTTACTTAGGGTGCGCATCTCTCCGTTGAACACCACGTTCTCAATATGCTCGGCGAACTGCGCTTGTGTCGTTACCCCAGGGAACTCCGCCTTTTCGATCACATGTTTCTGGAACGCATGCCCACCCGCAATTTCCTCGCCAGTCAGCTGAGCGCGCAATCGCACCCCGTTGGCCGCATTCTCCGCTCCGCGGGATAGCTCGTCGACCTTGTCTTTATTCCGACTCAACAGCGTGAATGACTCGCTCACCCGGTCGGAGAAGCGGATGAGTTTTGTCGCGATTTTAGCGACGAGCGGGATCGCCTTGAGCACCTGACCCAGCTTGCCGACCGGGAAGATTCCAATCAGAGCCATGAAGCACCCACCAATGTCTCCCTTGGTGGCGCAGTTCATGATGTCGGTCACGCCGAGGAGATCGAGAAGGAGCTGCCCGCCTTCTTGAATGATGAAATCCATCAACGCGTTCGGCTTCGTGAGTGCATGCGCCTCGCGCAACCGTTGAACTGCGGCGTCGCCTCCTTCTGCGTAAGCAGCGTCAATCTGCGCCTGCGTAAGCTCGCCGACCGATGCGGGAGGCGGCGGATAGTCCTCTGCCCCGTCCTGATAACGCTGCTTCGACGCCGCGATCTCGCGCGCCTCCGTCGCCGCCTTCACCGCGGCTTCCGCGTCCAGTCCGGCGTTCGTCGCCGAGGTGGCCGCACGGCTCGCCGCATCGTTGGCCCGTGCTGCTGCGGCACTAGCCGACTGCGCCGACGACGTCGCCTGCGCAGCGAACCCGTTGGCCTTCTTCGCGTCCGCAGTAGCGGCTGTCAGCGCCTGATGCGCTCGCTGCGACGACTGTCGCGCTTCGTTCTCCGAAGCGGTCGCCTGGTTGGCCGAGGTAGCCGCCTGGGCCGCCCAGCCCTGCGCCTCCTGCGCATACTTCCGAGCCAGGTCGGCGCTCGCCTGTGCCTCGGCCGCCGCCTGCCGCGCGGTCGCCGCCGCCTTCTCCGCAAGCGCGGCCGCCTCCCGCGCGGCCGCAGCCTGCTGGTCGGCCAGGTGCAACATGCTCTGCATCTGCGCCACGTGAGCTGCCGTGTCGTTGTCGCGCTTGGCGGCCTCGTACTGGCCCTGCTCGAGGAACCTCTTCAGCGCCGTCTGGGAACCTTCGAGCGCGATGTTCGCGGCCGCCTGCACCTCGGGGCCGCCCGACGTGCTGAGCGCGAAGGCTGCCGCCCGCTGGTCGATCTCCAGTGCGTCGTACTGTCCTTCCGCGATGAACTTGGCGAGGACCGCGGGGTCGTCGGCATCGAGCGCGAGGTTCGCCGCGCGCTGCATGGCCGGTCCCCCCTCGGTGGCGAGCACGAATGCGATCTGGCGGTTCTCGAGGTCGCGGATCTCAGGAAGCCGCTCGTTGAGGAACGCCGCGACGTACTCCTCGCCGTTCTCGAGGACGTCATAGGCCTCGTCCTGCAGCATCGTGTTGTCGCCCTCATACAGCAGGGCCTTCGCCTCGTCCCACTGATCCTGCTCGAGCGCGACGCCGTACCCGTTCTTGAAGAACTCGACGACAGCCTCGTCATTGCCGACGACAGCCTGCTCGGCCGCAGCGGCAATCCACGGGGTTCCCGACGTGATCAGGGCGAGCATGGCCGAGCGCGCTTCCGGCAGCAGCTCCTGCAGGTTCGCATCCGGAGCGGTGATCTTCTTCAGGAACGCGCTGCTCTCCGCAACGGCGGCTGCGCCCTCCTTCTTGGCCTCGTCCTTGAGCTCCTTCTCCTCGGCTTCCTCTGCTGCGGCGATCTCCGCCTGCGCCAGCCCGAATTCCTCTTCTGCGGCCAGACGCTCCGCATCGGCCTTCCGCGCCAGGTCGAAGATGGTCTTCGCCAGCTCGACGTCCTTCGTCGCGGCCTCAGCAGCGGCCGCCGCCTTCGCCGAAGAAGCGGTCGCCCGAGCAGCAGCCCCCTGCGCAACACCGGCCTGGGCCGCGGCCGTGTCTGCCTCGATCGCCGCGGCGTTGGCGTTGTCGGCCGCACGCCCGGCCGCATCACGGGCCTGCTGAGCGACAGCCGAGGTCTCGGCGGCAAGGCGGTCCGTCCGCGCCGTGGCGGATGCCGCGCGGTTCTTGGCCGCGTTCGCCTTGGCCGCAGCAGCCCGCGCCTGCGCGGCAGCGGCCGATGACACTCCCGACGCCTGAGAGGCTTCCATCGCATATCCGGCCGCCTCGCCCGAGTAGCCGGCCGCGGCGCCCGCAGCCTGCGCAGCGCGGTTCGCCGCATTCGTCGCCGTCTCCGCCTCGGCCGCTGCACGCTTGGCCTTCGCCGCCTTGTCTGCGGCGTCGCGCGCCTTCTCCGCCTCTGCCCGTGCCGCAGCCGCCATGCCCTCCTGGCCCGCCGCATTCGCCGCCGCACCATCAGCGTTCGCCGCCGCCCGGTTGGCGCGCGCAGCCGCGGATGCGGCTGTTCCCGCCGCGCTCATCGACGCGTTCATCGCCTGGTGCGCTGCCGCAGCCGCCTGCACGGCGAGATCTGCCGCGTCGGCGGCTTGACGGGCGAGACCGGCTGCCCTGCTCGCGGCGGCGCTGGCCTGTTCGGCGTTGCCCTGCGCGGCGGCGGCCTGCTGGGCGGCGCGCTGCGTGGCCTCCTTCGCGAGCTTGGCCGCGAGGACCGCCTGCGCGGAGGCGTTGTCGGCGTTGCGACGCTCTTCCTGAGCGACCATGTTCGCCGCGATCACCTGGTTCGTCAGCTGGGCGATGGTCGCCGCCTCGGCGTCGCGCGCCCCGGCGACGAACTGCCCGTAACGCAGGAAATCCGCCACGGCCTGTGCGTCTTCGGACCCGTCCGGGAGCGTCGCATCGAGCGCTGCCTCCGCGGCGGCGATCACACTCGGCGATCCCGTGGAGGCGAGCACGTAGGCCGCCGCGCGGTCGTCGATGATCTTCGCGTCGTACTGACCGATCAGCAGGAACTGCGACACCGCGCTCGAGTCATCCGAGTCCAGAGCCTTGTTCGCCTCGCGCTGGACCGTCGGCGTTCCGGTGTCCGCAAGCACATACGCCGCCGAGCGGTCGTCGACCTCCCAGGCGTCCTTCCACCCTTCTGTGACGAAGGCACGAAGCTGGTCCGGATTGTTCGCCGTCAGCACCGCCTCCGCCTGCTGACGGACGGCGCGCCCGCCCGCGAGGCTCAGTCGCAGCGCGATGAGGCGGTAGTCCTGTGCGATCGCCTCGTGCTGCCCCGTGGTGATGAAGCTCTCGATGCTCTGCCCACCCTTGAGCAGCGCCTGCCTCGCCGCCTCCTGGACAGCCGGACCCCCATCGGTGAACTGCGTGACCACACCGGCGGCATCCGTCGACGGGGTGAAGAGACCCGCCGGCGCGGACACCTGCGTCCGCGCGGCCGATGCGGCGGTCGCCGCTGACGCTTCGAGCGGCTGGAAGAGACCGACCGCGACGACGGTCGTCATCAGCATGGCGGCGAACGCGAACGGGAGCCGCCGCGCCGGTGCGAAACGCAGGCGCCGACGGTGAGGTCTGGTCTTCATCGCAGGACTCTTCTCCAGGAGGACACGAGAGGGATCGGACCGCGTGAAGATCACGACGCTGCGATGGCGCCCCAGAACGAGTCGCGGCGCATGCGCATATGCGCGTACACGCACGTCAGGATGCACGCAAACCACGACCTCGAAACAGGACCGTCACGCTTCGACCGTGGGCTTGCGGCGGTACTCGCTCGGGACTCTATCCGTCAGCTGTGAGTCTTGTCTGTCCCCCGAATGGCCTACTTGACGCTGGGCTTTCCCTGTGAAGTGCGGGTTTCCGCGTTCATACGACGCCACAATATCCACGGATGAGGAAGGTGATCGAACGGAACTTTTTCTCCACTCGGGAGAGATACGTGAACCGGTCGGGAAGATCTCGTGAATCTCCGCTCACGGGCCATCGTCTCGGATCGTCCGAAATGCATCGGCGGATGTCGCTTCGACGGCTCGACCGATGTCGGACGCCCCTGCCAGGATCGAAGGATGGCAGAAGCCGCATCCGGGGACCCCGGAATCCACACGCGAACCAGCGCGACCAACAGCACCGATGCGCCGAAGAAGCAGGGCGCGCTCGTGCTCGTCGCGGCGCTCGTCACCGTGGTGCTCTGGGCTTCGGCCTTCATCGGCATCCGCGGTGCAGGCCCGCACTACGACCCCGGCGCACTGGCCCTGCTGCGGATGGCCGTCGGCACCGTCGTGCTGACGATCATCGCCGTGCGCCACGGCATCCGCATACCGGAGCGTCGGCACTGGCTGCTGATCGCGGTGTGGGGCGTCGGCTGGTTCTGCGTCTACAACCTCGCCCTCAACAGCGCCGAGCTCACGCTCGACGCCGGCACCGCGGCGATGGTCGTGAACCTCGCACCGCTCATGGTCGTCGTCTTCAGCGGGCTCTTCCTGCGCGAGGGGTTCCCGAAACCGCTCGTCATCGGGGCACCCATCGCCTTCCTCGGCGTCGTCCTGATCGGCATGAACTCGTCCACCAGTGCCGGCCCCGACATCACCGGCCTGCTGCTCGCCCTCCTCGCCGCGGTCATGTACGCCGGGTGCACGCTCGTGCAGAAGCGGCTGCTCACCTCGGGCGTCGACCCGACCACCCTCACCTGGCTCGGAGCGGGTGTCGGCACCATCGCGCTGCTGCCCTGGATCGGCAACCTCATCGGCGCGCTCCAAACGGCACCTCTGGATGCGACGCTCTGGGTCGTCTACCTCGGCATCTTCCCCACGGCGATCGCCTTCACGACCTGGGCCTACGTGCTGCAGCGCAGCACCGCGGGGCAGACCTCGGCGACCACCTACGTGGTGCCGGCGATCGCGATCCTGATGTCGTGGGCGATCCTCGGCGAGGTGCCGACGCCGCTGATGTTCCTCGGCGGGGCGCTGTGCCTGCTCGGCGTGCTCATCACCCGTCTGCGGTGGCGTCGCCGCACCTGACGCCGGGAGGCGCCCGGTGATCACCCCGCGCGCGATCCCCAGCTCAGCGAGCCGGGAGGCGGCGAGCCCCTCGACGATATCGATATATCGGTGCCGCGGTCTACGGAAATCTGCCACTACAGTTGCGACCGGAGGCGAACATGACGATCTGGTGGCCCTACGTGCGCATCGCCGCAGCCGCGCTCTCCGCGGCAGCGATCATCGCGCAGCTCATCCGCACTCTCGAGATCGCCGTTGCGGCCACGACCGAGTGGGGCGCGCATCTGCCGACCGTCATCTCGAACTTCTTCAGCTTCTTCACGATCGAGTCGAACGTCCTCGCCGTGGTCGCGTTGGCGTGTGGCGGGTTCTGGGCGCTCGCCCATCGCGACACGACGGCGGAACCGCGGTGGCTCGCGATCCTGCTGATGTGCGCCAGCACCTACATGATCGTCACCGGCGTGGTCTACAACCTGCTGCTTCGCGGCATCGAGCTGCCCCAGGGCTCGACGGTCGGCTGGTCGAACGAGGTGCTCCACGTGGTGGTGCCGATCATCATGCTGGCCGATGTGCTGTTCGCCCCGAGACGGCGGGCTCTCGGCTGGAGCGCCGTGGGCATCGCCGCCATCTTCCCGATCTTCTGGGTGATCTACACGCTGATCCGGGCGAACCTCGTGATCGCGCCGGCATCGGGTGAGCCGTCGTGGTATCCGTACCCGTTCCTCAACCCTGCCCAGCCCGGCGGGTATGGAGGCGTCGCCCTCTACGTGCTGCTGATCGCCGCGATCATCATCGGCGCCGCCGCCCTCGTCGTGTGGGTGGGCCGTCGCCGGGCGGTCGTCTCGGATTCGACCGCCGACGCCACCATCGCCGCAGCCTGACACCCAGCCTGACCCCGCAGCTGCTTCCGCCCACTCCTGCTCACGAATGGACGCCCCGCGACGGGCGGAGTTCTCGCCGTCGGGCGGAGATCTCGAGACGAAAGCTCCGCCCGACAGGGAGAATCCCGCCCGGGACGCGGGTGCTCCGCCCGAGGTCTACTCCCCGGCGTACGCGACGAGCGTGGCTCGCGCGATCGTGTGCGGGCCTGCCGTGAAGCCGAGGAGCGCCGGGGATGCACCGGAGTCCAGATCGAGCCGCGCCACATCCAGCGCGGTCACGGTGATGTGGTACCGGTGCACGCCCGATCCGGCAGGCGGAGCGGCGCCGATGTAGCGCGCGAGCCCGGCGTCGTTCGGGAAAGCCACGGCACCGGCGGGAAGCAGCTCCCGGCTCTCGGAGCCCGCGTCCTCGACGAGGTGGGTCGTGGTCGCGGGGATGTTGCCGACGGCCCAATGCCAGAATCCCGATCCGGTGGGAGCGTCCGGATCGAAGACCGTGACGATGAAGCTCCGGGTGTCGTCGGGAAACCCCGACCAGGTGAGTTCGGGAGAGATGTCGCGTCCGCCCGGGACGCCGAAGACTCCGGAGTACTGCGCCTCGGCGAAGGGCGTTCCGTCAGCGACGGTGGAGCTGCGGAGCTCGAAGCTCGGCACGTCGGGAAGCGCGTAGTACGGGTCGTTCGTTGCCTGTGTCTGATCTGTCATGCGAGGACGGTATCGACGAGCACCTGGTTTCCCGCAAGGGGTGCAAGTCACCTCCGGGTAACCACCCCACTCTCGGAATCTCAGAGATCGGGGAAGCGCTGGATGTTCGACTCGACCCAATCACGGAGGCTCTGCAGGGGCTTCGCCGCGTCGGCGCCGAGGGCGGTGAGCGAGTACTCGACGCGAGCCGGCACCTCGGCGAAGATCTCGCGGGCGACGAGGTCGCGCTCTTCGAGTCGCCGAAGGCACGACGTGAGCACCTTCGGGCTGATGCCCTCGAGCTTGCGCTTGAGCTCACCGAACCGCATCGGGCCGCCCTCGAGTGCGCCGAGGATGAGCGCGCTCCATTTGTCGGCGAGCAGATCGAGGATGCCCCGGCACGGGCACTGGGCGTCGTAGACATCATGGGGCCTGCCGGCGGCGCAGGAGCTGAGGGAAGTCATCCGTTCATGGTATCCGAAAGTTACCAGCGGTCCTTGCGGGTAACTGCTCCCCTTCGAGTAGTAATGATCTCGCGGCAGCCTGCCGTGCTCGATCCCACGAGAAGGACCACATCATGTCTTCACCCCTGCCCGACCCGCTGTACAGCCTCGCCATCCTGCGCGCCCTCCCCGGTCGCCGAGACGCACTGCTCACCGCCCTGCAGCGCCTGATCGAGCCGACCCGCGCGGAGCCCGGCAACCAGGATTACGTGCTGTTCGAATCGCGCAGCGAGCCAGGAACTTTCTACATGCGCGAGGCGTTCGACGACCAGGCCGCGCTCGACACCCACTTCGCCACACCGCACTTCCAGGCATTCGCGCAGGGAGTGGACGCGCTGCTGGCCTCACCGCTCGAGTTGCTGTTCCTCGACCGGCGGTCGGCGTAGCGGCCCACGCTGCCGGAACACGCTCCGACGCCCGTACCTGAGAACCGGCGCAATCATCCGCTGGACGTACGACGTGGGTACTCCAGTCCGATGACCGCCGACAGACCCCGTCATAGCGTGGATGTCATGTCAACAACTGGTTCTGCACCCGCCCCTTCCACCACCGCGCCGTCCGTCGCTGCGACGTCGACCGCGAAAGGCACCGCCAGTCTCGTTCTCGGGATCTGCTCCGTGTTCGCCGGCTGGACGTTCTTCGCGCCCGCCATCGGACTCATCCTCGGGATCGTCTCGCTGCGAGGCGAGCCGCGCGCACGCACACAGGCGGGATGGGGGATCGCCCTCAACGCGATCGCCATGAGCATCTGGATCATCGTGACGATCCTCGCCCTCACCTTCGGATGGATCGCGGCGACCTCGTCCATGTTCGGCCAGTGACGGCGCTCAGCTCTCCTCCTCGGTGCGGCGACTACCCTGGCTGGGGGGAGAAGCGCCGCGCTCCCCAGGAGGAGAGAGCATGCACGACCTGAACGCCGCATCCCCGCAGCCGGTGGCACCTCCGCCTCCGCCCGCTCCCGCGCAGGCCCCCGCCCCCACAGCCCCACCCGCCACGGCGAACGGTGCACCCACCGACGCCGAGATGGCCAGAGCGTCCGAGGTGCTGCGGGTCATCTCCGCCTCCTACTCCGCCAAGATGGTCGGTCAGGACCGGCTGCGCACGAGCCTGCTCATCTCGCTCATCGCCGGCGGCCACATTCTGCTCGAGAGCGTGCCGGGACTGGCGAAGACCACTGCGGCCAGCACTCTCGCCGACACCGTGAAGGCGCAGTTCAAGCGCATCCAGTGCACGCCCGACCTGCTGCCGAGCGACATCACGGGCAACCAGATCTACGACGCGGCGACGGGATCGTTCCGGACAGTGCTCGGCCCGGTGCACGCGAACTTCGTGCTGCTCGACGAGATCAACCGCTCCAGCGCCAAGACACAGAGCGCCATGCTCGAGGCCATGCAGGAGCATCAGACCACGATCGGCGGCGAGATCCACCACCTGCCGAAGCCGTTCCTCGTGATCGCGACGCAGAACCCCATCGAGCAGGAGGGCACGTACGAGCTGCCCGAGGCGCAGATGGACCGCTTCCTGCTCAAAGAGATCGTCGAATACCCGAGCCCGGCCGAAGAGCTCGAGGTGCTCAGCCGCATCGATTCGGGTGTGCTCGACCCCGACCGGCACGTCGCCAGCGCCGTCAGCCTCGACGACGTTCACCTGCTGCAGGACGTCGCGAGCCGCATCTACGTCGACCCCGCGATCCGCAACTACATCGTGTCGATCGCCTACGTCACCCGCAACCCGGCGCCGTACATCGGCGAAGAACGCGCCCGCTTCATCAAGTACGGCGCGAGTCCGCGTGCGAGCATCGCGTTCCTCCAGGCTTCTAGAGCGCTGGCTCTGCTCAAGGGACGCACGCACGTGCTGCCCGAAGACATCCGCGAGCTCCGGCACCTCGTGCTGCGCCACCGGGTGCTGCTGACGTTCGAGGCCGACGCCGAAGGAATCCGCAGCGAGGAGATCATCGACCAGATCTTCGCGTCGGTCCCCACACCCTGACATCTCCATGGCCAGCCTGATCACGCAGGTGAAGAGCAAGCTCTTCATCCACTCGACGCGCAAGTCGTTGCACGCGCTCGACGGCGCCTACGCGTCGCTGCTGCGCGGGCGGAGCCTCGACTTCGAAGACCTGCGCAAGTACGAGTACGGCGATCAGGTGCGCGACATCGACTGGCGGGCGACCGCCCGGCTGGGAACGCCCCTGGTGAAGCGCTCGCGCGCGACCCGCATGCACACCGTGCTGTTCGTGGTCGACACCGGGCGCTCGATGTCAGCACTCGCCGCAGACGAGCAGTCGAAGAAGCACCTGGCGATCCTGGCGACCGGAGTGCTCGGTGTGCTGACGCTGCGCCACGGCGACGACTTCACCACGGTGTACGGCGATGCCGCCAAGGTGCGCCGCCTCGCGCCGGGCCGCAGCGAAGGGGCGCTCGAGCACGCGCTGCGCACGATCGATCGGGCCGTCGACCAGAGCGACGCACCGAGCGACCGTGATGGCCTGCTGTCGTTCGTCACCCGCACGATCGCGCGTCGCATGATCGTGGTCGTGATCACCGACGAGGCCCCCGTCACCGGCGAGACCGAACGGATGCTGCGGCGACTGCGCGTGCAGCACGACGTGCTCTGGCTCACGCTGCGCGACGCCGAGCCCGTGCTGGACCACGCCACCGGACACATCCGCAGTGACGTCGACAGTCGCTGGCAGGTGCCGGGATTCGTGCAGGGCGACCGCGAGATCGTGCAGGAGCTGACCGCGCAACGCGAGGCCGACGCCGCACACCTCGCCGAGCTCCTCACCCGGATGGAGATCAGCCACTCCACGCTGGACGGGCAGGACGATGCCGTCGCTCAGCTGCTGACGCTGCTGAATCGGAGGTCGAATGCCCGGCTCTGACGACCTCTATCCGCCGGCGCAGTACGGCTGGGGATGGATGCTGCTCGCGATCGGCATCCTGGCTCTACTGGTGCTGGGGGCGTGGTTGCTGATCGTCCTCACCCGACCGCGGCGCACCCTGGCGGTCGCCGACCCGAACGCCGGGCAGGCACCGCTGGTCATCGACGTGCTCTCGCAGCTGCGCACCGAGTACCTGGCGCGCATCCAGCAGATCGAGACCGAGTACGTCGAACGCCGCATGTCCGCTCGGCAGGCGAATCTCGAGCTGAGCCGCACCGTGCGCACCTTCGTGAACGAGTACAGCGGCCTGGAGGCGCCGGTGCTCGCGCTCGACGATCTCGTGGCCCGCGGTGTGCATCCCGCCCTCATCGATGCGCTCGGCAGGCACTACTACCCGAGCATCTTCCGCCAGGGACCGGTGATCGATCCTGTGGCCGGCGCCGAAGCCGCCAGGACGGTGGTGCGCACGTGGCACTAGCGAACGTCTGGATGCTCGCGGCCGCGGTCGCGGTCGTTGTGCTCGCGATCACGATCGGTCTCGTCGTCGGCCTCCGGCGGGGCGGCCCGAGCCGAGGCATCGACGCCGCGCGCGTCGCCCGTGCCGAGCGCGTGCGCGCGCTGCCCTCCTTCCGCCGCGCACTGACGCGGAGAGCACTCGCGCTGTCCGGCATCCTCGCCCTCGGCGCGACCGCCGCCATCGTCGCGGGCGTGGTGGCTGCGCGGCCGATGTCGGCGCAGACGATCCAGCCCGTCAACACCAGCCGAGACATCATGCTGTGCCTCGACGTCTCCGGTTCCATGACCGAGGTCGACGTGGAGGTGCTGAACGTCTTCGACGAGCTTCTGGACAGCTTCGAGGGCGAACGCATCGGACTGACGATCTTCAACAGCTCGCCCGTGCAGATCTTCCCCCTGACCGACGACTACGACTTCGTGCGCGAGCACATCGAGAGCATGACGCAGAGCTTCGACTACGTCGATCAGGTCCCGGAGCACTGGGTCGGCACCCTCAATGGAGACGGCGCCTCCCTGATCGGCGACGGTCTCGCCGCCTGCACGATGGGTTTCGACAACCCGGACGCCGAGCGCTCACGCTCCGTCATCTTCGCCACCGACAACGAGGTCAACGGCGCCTCGATCGTCACGCTCGACGAGGCCGCCGCCTACGCCGCCTCGAAGGACGTGCGAGTCTTCGCGCTGAACCCGGTCCAGGGCAAGGATGCCGATGTCAGCGCCGAGCTGAGCGCTGCGGCCGAGGCGACGGGCGGCGCCGCATTCGGCCTGCGCGACACGACCACCGTCTCCGACATCGTCACCCAGGTGCAGGAACAGGAGGCGACCGAGTTGCGCGGGGAGGCGCAGGTGGTCTGGACCGACACCCCGAACCTGTGGATCGTGCTGCTCTCGATCTGCCTGCTCGGCTTCGTCGTGGTGCTGTGGAGGGTGCGACTGTGATCCTCCAACCCGTGCTCAACCCGCTGCTCGTCGCTCTGCTGTGCGCCCCCGTCGCCGTCGCCGCCGTCTGGGTGCTGGTGCGTCCGCCGAAGTCCGCCGGGGTGCCGGTCACCGATCGTCGCGCGCTGGCCGGGCATCGTGCCCTGTGGGCCATGCGGCTGCTTCTGGTGCTCGCCTGCTTCGCGATGCTCATGCGTCCGGGCATCCCCGGGGGAGCGACCCAGACCCTCGCGACGGATACCGACATCGTGCTCGTGGTCGACACGACGGCGAGCATCGTGGCTGAGGACTGGGACGACGGCGAACCGCGGCTCGACGGCATCCGTGCAGACGTGCGCGCTCTGGTGGAGGAGTATCCGGGAGCGCGCTTCGCCCTCATCACCTCGGATGCCGCGGCCGAGCTGAGGATGCCGCTGACCACGGACACCACGGCACTCCTGGGTTCCCTCGGGGTGCTGCGCCCCGAGGTCACCAGCCAGTCACGCGGCAGCTCGATCGGCATCGCCGCCCCCCTGCTGTCGGAAACCCTCGCCTCGGCAGCCGAATCGTCTCCCGACCGCTCGCGCATGGTGTTCTATTTCGGCGACGGGGAGCAGACGGTCGACACCGCGCCGGAGTCGTTCAGCGCGAGCGAGAAGTACACCGATTCGGGAGCCGTGTTCGGCTACGGCACCGCCGAGGGCGGGCCGATGCGCATCACCACGGGCGGCGTCTCGGATCAGGGCGGCGGCTACATCCAGTACCAGGGCGCCGACGCTCTCTCGGTGATCGACGAGCCGAACCTCGAGACGATCGCCGACCAGCTCGGGGTCACGTACGCGACTCGGACGGCGGATGCCGCCCCCTCCCTTCCCGAGGCCCCGTCGACCACCACCGACTACGCCGATTCGGGCGAGGTCGGCAACGTCATCGAGCTCTACTGGATCGCGGCGCTCGTCGCCCTGGCCATCCTCGGCGTGGAGCTCACGCGTGCCGCCCTGCTGATCGCGCGACTTCGGCAGCTGCGCGCGCCACGACAGCGCGGCACAGAGCAGGGAGGGATCTCGTGACCTCGTCTCACAGCGCCGCCGCCCTCCTCCGGTCCAACCGCCGTCGTCGCAGCGTCCGCCGCTGGGTCGCGATCGGGACGATTCCGCTCACCCTCGCCGCGCTTCTGTTCGTGGGCAAGCTGCTGAGCATGTACGCCTTCGCACATCAGGCCATCACCGCCTACGTGGTGGACGACTTCGCCGGGTCGGAGGCATCCGCACGCGGACAAGACCTCCTGAACTGGTTCGAGCCGTACAAGGCGCCGTTCAACATCGGCACCGCGCTCGGTGCGGCGGAGCAGCTGCCGGAGGCGCGGGCCGAGCTCGAAAGGGCACTCGACCTCGCCACCGGACTGGAGGTGTGCGGGGTACGGATCAATCTCGCCCTGGTGGTCGAGCGCATGGGTGACGCCGCACGCGCGGACGGCGACGGCGCGGGCGCTGCTGCGCTCTACGGCGAGGCGCTCACGATCACGGTCGAGACGCCGGAGGAGTGCCGCAGCGAAGAGGCCCGGCAGCAGTCGTCCGACCCGCAGCGCGACATGGCCGATTCTCTCGACGGCACCGCCGATCGTCTCAAGCAGAAGCAGCAGGAGGAGCAGCAGCCGTCACCCCAGCCGCAACCGGGGGAGAAGGAGCAGCCGTCGGAGGACAAGCTGAAGGGCCTGCAGGACAAGCTCGAGCAGGGGACGCAGGAACGCGATCAGCAACAGGGCGACGACCAGGGCGGTTCGGAGACGGACAAGCCGTGGTGAGCGATCACGAGAGGCAGCGTGCGCGCTACATCGCGGGCACCGAGGGCGCTCCACCCGTGCCCCCACCCGGCGGCTACCGAGGAGCGCGGCGCGATGCGTTCGGATCCGCACCGCGCCCGAACGTCGCGACGATCGCCCCGGCGGAAGAGCCGAGGAAGCCGGCGAACGCCCTCGGATGGATCGCCCTCACCACCTCCATCCTCTTCGCGCTGATCCTGCTCGGGACGCTGATCGCCGGCGGCACCGACCTGCTCTACGGCGTCACGATGCTCGCCCTGCAGCTCGTCGTGGTCGCGGTCATCGCGGCCGCCCTGTTCTCGGCACGCGGACGGAAGCTGGGGGCGATCGCGCTCGTCGTGACGATCCTGTTCAACGTCGCCACCGTGGGCGGCATGAGTGCCCTGCAGACCTCAGCCTCCGGCACCTACGAGGGGACGAAGACAGCCGCGCAGAAGCACGCGGAGGCCTATCCGGCGATCAAGGGCACCGACCCCCAGCAGACCCTCTCGCAGCAGTCGCTCGAGGAGGTGCGTGCGCAGGCCGAGACCATGTTCGCCGACATCCGCACGCGACTCACCGACGAGTTCGGCTACACCTGGGTGCAGGTGGGCGACGACGACCTGCGTCCGGAACGCAACGGCTACGGCGGCGAGTCGATGCTCGTCGAATTCACCTCCGCGGCGTGGGCGACGAACGAACCGATCCAGGATGACGAGCGCAAGCTCGACGTGATGCGTGTCGTCAACGAGGTCGTCGTCGAGCACGGACTGTGGGACCTCTACTCCTTCAACGATCCCTCGGTCTCGGGAATCGACCCCGCGATGATCGCGAAGCTCTACGGCAGCGACGACCCGCGCACGCAGACGACGTGGGAGTACTACACCGAGAACTTCCCCGATCCGCTGCGTTTCTACGCCACCATCAACGACCTCTCGAACGATCGGGACGGCGGATTCCTGGCCGCCCGCGAGGCACAGAACGCCCGCACCGGCGAACCCCTCGAAGGCCTGCAGCTGACCGTGATCGCCAGCGGAGTGCTGAGCGAAGCCGATCGCGAAGAGTTCCAGACGAAGCTGCAGGAGTACCCCGGCTTCGAGTGAGACGGTGCCGGAGCCCTGCGGGGCCGTGGGCCGACGCGCGTCAGGGGCCGAGCGTCAGCAGCATCCGGGCCAGCACGTAGCGGGCGTGGCCGCGGGAGGTGCGCGGGTCGTAGCCCAGCGTCTCCACCAGCACCGTCAGACGCTCCTGCACGCTGGAATGATGGCGGCCGAGACGCGTGGCGGCGGCGCGCACGCTCTGCTCTTCGGCGACCGCGTCGAGAAGCTCCCGACTACGGGCGTCGAGGGCCGCGAGCGCGGCGGCATCCGGGTGCAACGGGCTCGACTCGGCGGCGTCGGCGACGAGGAGCAGCGCTCCGAGGTCGGCCGCATCGACCACCGGCTCGCCCGGACTCGTCAGACGCACGGCGACGAGAGCCGATGCCCACGACTGGGGAAGCTGGTCTCCCGGTCCGGCGAGACCGACGCCCAACCGCAGAGCAGCGGTATCGGGCCAGACTTCCCGCACGTCCGTCTGCGCGTCGATGATCGTCGCGCGCGTGAGTCCGTGCCGGGTGGCGACCACAGCCGAGGGGTGCGTCGGCAACGGTGCGGGCTCCGGGGGTGACGCGACCAGTCGCAGCATGCTCGCGGAGAGCCGGAGCCGCGGCAGCGCAGCCGCCCGCTCCTCGGCACCGGCGTAGGAACTGATGGCGAGTTCGACCGCGCTCTCGGGGCCGACCGCGCGTCGCGCCCGGATGATGCCGAGGCCGAGGCTGAGCCGCTCCAGGATCATCGCGTCGTTCGAATGCGCATCGCCCTCCCGCTCGATCCAGGCGACGGCATCCGGCCCGCTCTCCCGGACGGGCCAGGACGGGGACGGCTCGACGGGATCGATGCGCACCCCATCTGCCCGCACGCGCACGATGTGCCGGCCGTCGCGCTGGCCGACGGTCGCACCGCTCAGCACCGCCGCACCCCGCAGCATGCTCTCCACACCCACGGAGCGGGCGACGAGGGCATCGAAGTAGCTGACGACTTTGAGCGTCTCGCTGGCATCCGGGTCGAGGGCGGTGAGACGCCCCAGCAGATCTTGCATGTCGGCTCCATCGCGCGGGGATTCCACCCTACGGGGTCGGCGCGCGGCCCCGGAGGGTGGAATCCGGACTCAGGAGAGCAGGCGGTGCACCCAGTTGTCCCGCGCGGCGAGCATGGCCTGAGCGACGGCGGCGTGCGGGGCGAACATGTCGAAGCCGTGGAAGCCGCCGGCCCACACGTGCAGCTCGGCCTGGACCCCGGCTTCCCAGAGCTTCGTGGCATAGGCGACATCCTCGTCGCGGAACACCTCTGCGCTGCCGCAATCGATGAACGCCGGGGGCAGTCCGCTCAGATCGGTCGCCCGCGCGGGAGCGGCATAGATCGAGACGTCGTCGGTACCCTTGCGGTCGCCGAGCAACGCCGTCCATCCGGTCACGTTCGACCCGCGATCCCAGACCCCGATCCCGTCGATCTGCCGGGTGGACACCGACTCGTCTCGGTCGTCGAGCATCGGGTAGATGAGCAGCTGGCCGATCAGCTCGGGGCCCTTCCGGTCACGGGCGAGCAGCGCGGTGCCCGCAGCCAGACCTCCCCCGGCGCTGCCGCCGCCGATCAGCAGGCGCGACAGGTCGATCCCGAGCTCTTCGGCATGCTCGGCGGTCCACAGCAGACCCGCGTAGCAATCCTCCACCGGATACGGGTCGGGGAACTCGGGGGCGAGCCGATACTCGACCGTGACGATCACGCCGTCGTAGCGCTCCGCCCAGTCGAGGAAGCCGACCACACCGAGCCAGCGGTTGCCGATGATCATGCCGCCACCGTGGGTGTGGAAGAAGCCCGGACCGGTGCCGGTCCGGCCCTCCTTCTCGATCACGGACAGGACGATCTCGCCTCCGTCGTATCCGGCGATCGTGACGTCACGGCGCGTGAAGCCGCGGTCGTCGAGCACGGTGAAGATCTCCTGGTCGCCGCTCACCGGCGACTGGCGCATCAGCGGGATCATCTCGGGCGTCAGGGTCGACGGCAGCTGGTCGCCGACGAGGGCGAGAGCAGCCTCGAGCTCGGGATCGAACGGCGGTCGCGCCAGGGTCGTGTCAGTCATCGGAACTCCTTTGTCCTCGGCCACCATCGCGGCGGTGTTCCGCCAGCCTCCCGCACGCCGCTCCCGAGAGTAACCCGCCAGCGCGGGCGGATCCGACGTCTCCGATCCGCCGGATGGCGGGCTGTTCCGCTCCGGCGTCACACGACTCCCTTGATGGCGCGTGTCGCGCTGGATAGCCTGGCGCCAAAGGGAAGGGATGCGCGCATGATTCGAGCACTCGACGAGCAGCAGTCCTACGAACTGCTGTCCACCACCACGATCGGCCGGATCGGCTTCGTCCATGAGGACCGGGTGCAGATCCTTCCCGTGAACTTCGCGGTCTCCGGTCACGACCTGCTTCTTCGCACCGCCCCGGACGGCGTGTTGGCCGCCCTGACCTCCGAGCCGCTCCCGGTCGCGTTCGAGGTGGACTACCACGACCCCCTCGGCAACACGGCATGGAGCGTGCTGCTGCATGGCCCCCTCTCGCGGGTCCCCGACGACGAAGCGGCGGGTGACGCCGCGCGCGTGCATCCGTGGGCGGGGGAGGATCGGAGCCTTCCGCTGTCGTTCCGCATCGAGAGCATCACCGGCCGTACCGTGCGACGGGACCAGTTCCGCGGCAAGGACTGAGCGCCCTCTCCGGGTGATCTCCGTCGTCGCTCAGTCGCTCAGGATGCGAGGGCCAGGCCGGCGGCGAGCGCGAAGCCCAGCACGGTCGCGAGTCCCGTCGATTCCTTGGCCTTGGACTGCGCCTCGGGGATCATCGAATCGACCAGCATCACGAGCAGGGCGCCGGCGGCGAAACCACTCGCCGCCGAACGGAACTCATCGCCGGTGATGCTCGCGAGACCGAAGCCCGCGACGGTCGCGGCCGCGCAGATCAAGGTCACGCCCGCCCAGAGCCACAGCACCCGCGACTTCGCCATGCCACCTTCGAGCAGGTCGGCCGCCGAGCCGATCGACTCCGGCAGGTTCGAGACCAGGATGGCGACCACGAGCGCGATGCTCACCGGCTCACCGGATGCGAGCCCGATGCCGAGCACCAGCTGCTCGGGGATGCCGTCGAGCAGAGCGCCCACGGCGAGCTGACCTCCACCCGCCTGTTCCTTGGTCTTCGCAGCACGCGCATCGAGGATGCGGTCGGCGATGTAGTAGCTGATCGCTCCCCCCGCGACGCCGACAATGAGGGGAACGGGACCGGCGAGGTCGAGCCCCTCCTCCCAGAGCTCGAACGCGATCGAAGCCATCAGCGCGCCGGCACCGAATCCCAGCACGATGCCGAGCCAGCGCGGCGGCCACTTCCGTAGCAGCGCAAGCACCGCGCCGATGAACAGCGGCGCAGCCGCGACCAGACCCCACAGGACTGCTCCACCCATGTCCGACCTCCGTGGGGCCTACTCTCCCACCTCCGAGCCCGCCATCCGGGTCGACCCACCCGTCTCCAGAAAGGGGCGCTAATAGGATGACCACAGCGGGAGCGGCGGGCGACCCAGCGAGGCGGCGATGAGCGACAGGCCGGTCGAGGTTCTGCGCATCCCTGCTTTCGCACTCTTCTGGTCATCGTCGACGCTCGGCGCGTTCACGGGCGCCGTGACCGCCTTCGCGTTCGGTCGGCGTGGTGGTGTTCGTCGTGGCTGCACTGATCGTGCTCTTCTCCCCACTGCGCCTGGCACGCCATGAATGTCGTTCAGTCGGAGTAGTCGGCGTTCGGGGTGACGAACGTCGCCGTGTACTCCTCGGTGCAGGGCGTCAGGACATAAACCTTGCCCCAACCCCAGCCCATGAGCATCGGATCGTCCTGGCTCAGGCGCGTCTGCCGTTCACCCGCCTCGATGACGACCCACCCCGCATCGTCCGTCCGCCAGCTGGCCTTCCCGACGACCGGGGTCACGTCGCCATCGAGGCACACCCGCCCGTCGTCGAGTTCCCGTTCCTCGGTGCCGAGCATCAGCGCCGAGACCTCCGCTGATCCGTCTTCCTTGAGTGTGAAACCTGCGAGTTCCGAGGCCTCTTCGAAGCCGTGATACGTCGCGGGGAACGACAGGTGCGCCGCCATGTCCTGCCGCGCGAGCGTCGACCCGCGGAAGGCTTGGACCGCCAGGACGAGAAGAAAGACCAGTATCGCGGCGAGAAGCGCACCTCCCGCAATCAACCACCACCTACGCGACCTTGCTCTCTGCATGGCCACAATGTAGCGGCGGATCCTGAACGAGGACACCGATATGAAGCACCCGCCTCGCCCCCGTTCTGTGCCATTCGAATGGTATTCTCATGGCATGAAGGCAACCATGGACAAGGCAGGACGGATCGTCATCCCCGCTGCGCTCCGCGAGCGCGTCGGATTGATCCCTGGTCCTATCGACCTCATCCTCGACGGCAACGGCATCCGCATCGAGATCGATGCCCCGGACAACCTCATCGAGAAGGACGGGCGTCTCGTCGTCGCGTCGTCCGGCATGGCGATCACACCCGACGACATCCGCGAGTTGCGCCTTGCCGACCAGCGCTGACCTGCTCCTCGATACGAGCGCGGCGCTCGCGCTCCTCGTGGAAGACAACACCGCGCACATCGCGGTCCAGAGCGCCTGCGCCGGTGCAATCCTCGGCCTTGCCGGCCACGCCTCAGCAGAGACATACTCCGTGCTGACGCGCCTGCCGGGCCCCAATCGCCTGACCCCTCTGGCAGCGGCGAACGCGATCCGGGCTGCATTCCCCCGATCGATCTCACTCTCGGAAGAGGACGCGCGCACCGCCGTCGACGTTCTCGCCGATGCTGGAATCGCCGGCGGAGCGGTCTACGACGGCCTGGTCGCGTTGTGCGCCAGGGCCGCCGGGGTGACGCTCGTCACGTGCGATCGCCGCGCGATAGGAACGTATGCGGCGCTAGGCGTCGATGTGCGCGTGATCTGACGCAGCACGGGGCGACACGCCGCCCGCCGATAGACTGGGAAGCATGTCCAAGGTCCTCCAGTCCCTGCCCGTCGGCGAGCGCGTCGGCATCGCCTTCTCCGGAGGACTCGACACCTCCGTCGCCGTCGCGTGGATGCGCGAGAAGGGCGCGGTTCCCTTCACGTACACCGGCGACCTCGGTCAGTACGACGAAGACGACATCGCCTCGATCCCGGGCCGCGCGCTGGAGTACGGCGCCGAGGCCTCGCGCCTGATCGACTGCAAGACCGCCCTGGTCGAAGAGGGCTTCGTCGCCCTCTCCTGCGGCGCCTTCCACATCCGCTCCGGCGGCAAGACCTACTTCAACACGACGCCCCTCGGTCGCGCGGTCACCGGCACCATGCTGGTGCGCGCCATGAAGGAGGACGGCGTCGACATCTGGGGCGACGGCTCCACCTACAAGGGCAACGACATCGAGCGGTTCTACCGCTACGGCCTGCTCGCCAACCCGCGCCTGCGCATCTACAAGCCGTGGCTCGACGCCGACTTCGTCACCGAGCTGGGCGGCCGCAAGGAGATGAGCGACTGGCTCGTCGCCCGCGACTTCCCCTACCGCGACTCCGCCGAGAAGGCCTATTCGACCGACGCCAACATCTGGGGCGCGACGCACGAGGCCAAGACGCTCGAGCACCTCGACGTCTCGCTCGAGACCGTCGACCCGATCATGGGCGTGAAGTTCTGGGACCCGTCCGTCGCGATCGACACCGAAGACGTCACCGTCACGTTCGAGGCCGGCCGCCCCGTCGCCATCAACGGTGTCGAGTACTCCGACCCGGTCGCCCTCGTCATGGAGGCGAACACGATCGGCGGTCGCCACGGCCTCGGCATGAGCGACCAGATCGAGAACCGCATCATCGAGGCGAAGTCGCGCGGCATCTACGAAGCTCCGGCCATGTCGCTGTTGTTCATCGCCTACGAGCGCCTGGTCAACGGCATCCTGAACGAAGACACCCTCGCGACCTACCACGAGCAGGGTCGCCGCCTCGGCCGTCTGATGTACGAGGGCCGCTGGCTCGAGCCGCAGTCGCTCATGCTGCGCGAGTCGATCCAGCGCTGGGTCGGGCTCACCATCTCGGGCACGGTCACGATCCGCCTGCGCCGCGGCGACGACTGGACGATCCTCGACACCGTCTCGCCGAACCTCTCCTACGGCCCCGAGAAGCTGTCGATGGAGCGCGTCGGCGATGCGGCCTTCGGCCCGGTCGACCGCATCGGCCAGCTCACCATGCGCAACCTCGACATCGCCGACTCCCGTGCGCGCCTCGAGCAGTACGCGGGTCTCGGTCTCGTGGGCGGTGCGACCGGCGAGCTCGTCGGCCGTGTCACCGCCGGCGAGTCGAGCGAGATCACCGAGTCCGTCCACGGGTCGATCTCCGAAGCCGACGAGACGCTGGCCGACGCCGTCGACTCGGCGTCCGAAGGCGCGGCCTTCGACTCCGGCACGGACTGACACATCGAGCGACACCGATGCGCCGGCACCCTCGGGTGTCGGCGCATCGTGCATTCAGACCCCCGTCCCGCCTCAGCGGCGTCCCGCCTCAGCGGTCTCCGAGCTCCGTCCGGTCGATGATGCCGGGAAGCACCTCGTCGAACAGGGTCACGAGGGCCGCGCGCACCTGCGTCGCATCTCGGCAGACGATGGCGTCCCTGATCTCGAGGGTGGACCGCTCGCTCGCGGCCCAATCGAACCAGCCGGCGGCATGCTGCGTGAAGCGCCGGATCTGCGGCCCGAGCAGCTCGATCACGGACGCCCGCGTGGCATTGCCCTCGAGACGAGCGAAGCCGATGGCGATGGCACGCAGAGCCACGCCGTAGGCCAGGACGTCGCGCTCGACCGCCGCGTCGGACATGTCCTCCGTCAGGTCGACGAGGTAGCTGACGTCATCCTGTCGGACGAGCGGCATCGCATGCCGCACCGATCCGATCCAGATGTCACCGAACAGCGCGATCGCGTCGCGGATCCGGTCCAGGTCGAGCGGCGCCACACGCGTGAAGCGATTTCGCTGCATCTCGACGAGCCCCTGTTCCGCCAGGCGCGCCAGCGCATGACGCACGGGCGTCTTGGAGGTGCCCAGATCTTCCGCCAGGTCGGTATCGCGAAGGCGTTCCCCCGGTCGCAACTCACCGTCCACGATCGCATCTCGCAACCGCCGATAGACGTCCTCGCTCATCGTCCTGCGCTCGAGCGCCACATCGATGCCTGCCAAATCACACCCTCCCTCGACCACAGCGGGTCCCCCACCACTCGAAACGGTCGGCACGCGCGAACCGAACAACCCCCGTGTCCGGAACCGGTGCGATCCCCCGTGCGCGCCAGCGCGCAACGCGTAACATAACACAGCGCTCCTCGATCAGCGCTGTATGCCTTCCCGGGTGCCCTCCACGGATCCGCAGCAGCATCTTGCACATTCATGTGCATGATCTCTACCATGAACTCATGACCACTCGTGCACCTCGCCGCGACGCCGTCGAGAATCGCGCCGGCATCCTCTCCGCCGCCCGCGCGACCCTGGCCGTGCATCCGCACGCCTCCGTCGACGTGATCGCGCGCAGCGCGGGGCTCTCGCGGCGCACCCTGTACGGACACTTCGATGATCGCGACGCCCTCATCCGCGAACTCATCTCCACCGGCGCGCAGCGGTTCAACGCCATCGCCGCCTCGATCGACGACACCGACGCCCGCCTCGCCCTCGCCCGTCTCGCCGCCCACCTCTGGCACGAAGCCGCGCACGTGCAGGTGGCCGCCGCCCTCGCCCTCGATGAGACGCACGTCGAACACACCGCCACCGCGCTCGCTCCCCTGCGCCGCACTGTGGCAGCGCTCGTGCGCCGGGGACAGGACGACGGCAGCTTCCGCACCGACCTCGCCGCCCCCACCCTTGCGCGCCTCATCGAAGAGATGGCGCGCACGGTCATCTCCCGCACGGATGCGGCCAGCTCGGGGGCCGCCGACCTCGCCGTGCGGACGGTGCTGAGCATCGCCGGACTCTCCTGGCGCGAAGCGGACGACCTGCTCGCATCGCACCCCGACCTCGCCACATCCGCGGCAGCCCCGACGGAACCCCCGAACACCCCGGAGGACCGGGCATGAGAATCTCTCTGCACGACGTGAGCAAGGGCCGCAACGGCCAAGCACTCCCGGCGATCTCGCTCGAGTTCCACACCGGCTCGGTGCGCTTCGCCCTGGCCGAGACGGAGCAGCGACCGACGGTGCTCGGACTCATCGCGAGCGGTCGCATGCGCCCCGACACCGGCCGCGTGAGCATCGACGCCGCCGACGATCCGAAGGCACTGCGTCGTCGCGTGGCTCTGGTCGACGCCCCCGCCGTCAGCGACCCGCACCCCGACGTCGCCCTCGTCGGCGTCGTGGAGGAAGAGCTCATGTTCGCCGGACTCGGCGCCACTCCGCTGCACGCACGACGCTGGCTCGCGCGGCTCGGCTACACCGAGCTGGCCGGCGTGCCGTTCGGCTCCATCGATCCCGCCGCACGCGTGCGCATCCTGTGTGAACTCGCGGTGCTCCGATCCGGGGTCGAGGGCATCGTGCTCGTGTCGCCCGACCGCCACGGAGGAAGCCCCGACGGCTGGTGGCGCATCGCGGGCGAATTCGCGGACCGCGGCTACGCGATGCTCGTGATCATCGGAGGCTCGGCAGCCATCGCCCTGGAGCGGATGCAGGAGTTCGACGCGATCAACGCCTCCGGGCCTGTCGAACCGCTCGCGATCGACGAGCCCGCGTCTCCCGCCGCCGACGAGACACCCGCCACGAGTGAGAACGGAGATGCGCGATGAAGGTTCCCGCCATGATCGCCGCCGAGCTGCGGCGACTCACCGCGAGCCGGATGGGCATCATCGCCCTGGTCGCGTTGATCTGCGTCCCGATCCTCTACGGCGGTCTCTACCTCTGGGCGAACCAGGATCCGTACGCGAAGTTCCCCGAGGTCCCTGTCGCGCTCGTGGTCGACGACGAAGGCGCCCCCGCGCCCACCACCGGCACCGAACCCGCGACCGGTGAGACCGTGAACTACGGCGAGGACGTGGCCGAGAACCTCATCAAGGGCAACGCCTTCGACTGGCAGCTGATGTCGGCCGACGAAGCCTCCGAAGCCCTGAAACACGGCACTGTGGACTTCACCGTGACGATCCCGGCCGACTTCTCCTCCGCCCTCACCTCAGCCGCGGGAAGCGACCCGCACCAGGCGCGCATCGACCTCGAGACCAACGACGCGAACAACTACCTCGCTTCATCGATGGGCACGCAGGCCGTGGAGAAGATTCGCAGCTCGGTCGCCCAGATGGTCGGCAGCCAGGCCGCAGAGCGCCTGCTCACCGGCCTCAGCGACGTGCGCGACAAGCTGATCACGGCGACGGACGGCGCCACGCAGCTCACCGACGGCGCCGGCACCGCCGCTTCCGGCAGCTCCACGCTCGCCGAAGGCACCGCGAAGCTCGCCGACGGAACGGCACAACTGGCCACGGGGGCGCAGAGCCTCGCGAACGGCGCGCAGCAGGTGAGCGCGGGCAACCGTCAGCTCGCCGACGTCGCCGACCGTGCAGGATCCGCGGTGCAGCAGGCCGCGAACGCCCTGCCGCAGGTGCGCACCGACATCGCGAACGCCCTGACGCAGCAGGGCCTCACGCCCGACGAGATCGACCAGGTGCTCGCCACGCTCGATCCGCTCGGCGCTCGCCTGCAGGAGGGGAACACTCAGGTGCAGGCCGCGGTCGGCAAGGTCGACCAGCTCGCCGCCGGTGCCGCCTCCCTCGCCTCGGGCGCCTCGGAACTCGCCACCGGTGCCGGCGCGGTCGCCACGGGTGCCTCCGCCGCGAACGACGGTGCCTCTCAGTTGCGCGACGGACTCGCCACGCTCGCCTCCGGCACGGCCGAGCTGCGCGACGGACTGTCCCAGGGGGTCGACGCGATTCCCGCCTCCACCCCCGACCTGCGCTCGCTTCAGGCCGACACGATCGCCGACCCGGTCAAGGTGTCGAGCGACAAGGTCGCCTCCGCCGAGGACTACGGTGCCGGACTCGCCCCCTTCTTCGCCGCACTCTCCGCCTGGATCGGCATCTACGCCCTCTTCCTGATCGTGAAGCCCATCTCCCGGCGCGCCATCACCGCACTGCACTCCCCCATCCGCATCACGCTGGCCGGCTGGCTGACCCCGGCGATGCTCGGTGCCGTGCAGATGCTCGGGTTGATGGGCATCCTCGCCATCACGCTCGGCTTCACCTTCGACCATCCGCTCGGCACGCTCGGCATCATGGTCTTCGCGTCGGCCACCTTCGCGGCGATCATCCTCGCCCTGAACGTCTGGCTCGGATCGGTCGGGCAGTTCCTCGGCCTGGTTCTGATGGTGCTGCAACTGGTCACCGCGGGCGGCACGTTCCCGTGGCAGACGCTGCCCGCTCCCCTCGCCGCCCTGCATCACGTGCTGCCGCTGGGTTACGTCGTCGATGCGATGCGACAGCTGATGTACGGCGGCGACTTCGCGCGTGCCGGCGGGGATCTGGCCGTGCTCGGCGTGTGGCTCGTCAGCGCGCTGCTGTTCGCGATGATCGGGGTGACGCGGATGACACATCGGCGCACCCTGCGCGATCTGCAGCCGAGCCTGATCGGATGATCGACCCGGTGCTCGTCGCGGAACGCCTCGTGGCGAGCGCCGGTGCGGATATGATGCGAAGGCGCGGCCCTGAAACGCGCGCTGGGGCTCGGTGGAACTGAGTTCCACCTTTCTACCCGAAAGTGTTCTCGACGATGATGACCGATTCGCAGGAGTCCGCTGCCCCTTCCCGCCTCCCGCTGGGCGTTCGCATCGGGCGCATCGCGTTCCTCGTCGTGGCCGCCGTCGTGGTGATCGCCGTGGCTGCGGCGTTCTTCGTGACCTGGACCATCCAGCGTTCCTTCCCGCAGACCGAGGGATCGATCGAGCTCGACGGTCTCGCGGCCGCAGTGACCGTGCAGCGAGACGACCGCGGTATCCCGACGATCACCGCCGACTCGACCGACGACCTGTTCTACGCGCAGGGCTTCGTGCACGCGCAGGACCGGTTCTTCGAGATGGACTTCCGCCGCCATGTGACCGCCGGCCGCGTCGCCGAGATGTTCGGGGAGTCGCAGGCCGGCACCGACGCCTTCCTCCGCACGCTCGGATGGCGCACGGTCGCGGAGGCCGAGGTCGAGGCGATGGACGACACCACGCGCGGCTACTACGAGGCCTATGCGGATGGCGTGAACGCCTACCTGGCCTCGCGCTCCGGCGCCGAACTGTCGCTCGAGTACGCCGTGATCGGACTGCAGAACCCCGACTACGCTCCCGAGCCGTGGGAACCCGCGGATTCCGTCGCCTGGCTCAAGGCCATGGCCTGGGACCTGCGCGGCAACATCGAGGACGAGACCGAACGCTCGCTGCTGGCCGCAGAACTGAGCACAGGCCCGGACGGGGCAGAGGACGCGGCCACCGGTGACCTGCTGGCGAAGCTCTACCCCGACTACCCGTTCGACGAGAACCCCGTGATCGTGCCCAAGATCTCGACCGTTCCCGCACTCGGCACTGATGCGGAGCCTGCGGCCTACACCACCTCCGAGACCGACGGCGAGGCGCAGCAGGCATCGACGACCGTCGAGTGGGAGGAGACCTCGAGCGTGATCGAAGCGGCGAGTGTGCTGGTCGGCGATGTCGGCGAGGGCATCGGCTCGAACTCCTGGGTCGTCTCCGGAGACCTCACCGAAACCGGGATGCCCCTGCTCGCGAACGATCCGCACCTCGGGGCCTCGCTGCCCTCGGTCTGGTACCAGGTGCAGTTGAAGTGCTCGACGGTGAGCGAGGAGTGCCCGTTCGACGTGGGAGGCTTCTCGTTCTCCGGCCTTCCCGGCATCGTCATCGGCCACAACCAGAAGGTCGCCTGGGGGTTCACGAACCTCACCACCGATGTCACCGACCTCTACATCGAGCGCGTCGAGGGCGACCAGTACTGGCGCGACGGAGCACTGGTGCCTCTCGAGGAGAGCACCGAGACGATCAAGGTCGCGGGCGGCGACGACATCGCGCTGACCATCCGCTCGACCGTCCACGGGCCCCTCATCTCCGGACTCACCGACGACTTCACGGCAATCGCGGGGGCCCCGGAACCCGCCCTCGGCGCCGAAGCCACCGCCCCGGCGTCCGCACCCCCCGGTTCCGACGATGCCGAGTACGCCGTGAGTCTGCGGTGGACCGCGCTCGATCCCGGCACGGCGGCGACGGCCATCTTCGCGCTCTCCACCGCGCAGGACTTCGACGACTTCCGCTACGCGGCCTCGCTCTTCGACGTGCCGGCACAGAACCTCATCTACGCCGACACCGAGGGCAACATCGGCTACCAGACCCCGGGCCGTCTTCCGATCCGCGGCGCGGGCGACGGATGGATGCCGCAGCCCGGGTGGGACAGCAGCTACGACTGGACGGGGTTCATCCCGTTCGAGGAGCTGCCGGTCTCGTACAACCCGACCTCGGGCTACATCGTGACCGCGAACAACGCGATCGTCACCGACGACTACGCCTACTTCCTCTCCCGCGACTGGGACTACGGCTACCGCGCCGCCCGGATCGCACACCTCATCGAGCGACGCGCGGCCGTCTCACCCCTGACCGCCGACGACATGCGCGAGATCCAGATGGACAACGAGATGTGGATCGGCACCCAGCTGGCGACCGCCATGGCCGACGTCGACGTGTCCGGCACCGGCGCGACCGAGGCCGTCGAACTGCTGCAGGGATGGGATGGCCAGAACTCCGCATCGTCGGCGGCCGCCGCCTACGCGAACGTGCTGTGGTCGAACCTGGTGCAGAACATCTTCGACGAGCGCCGGCAGCCCCTCCCCATCGACGGTCAAGGCCGTCTCTTCACCGTCGTCTCCGACATGCTGGCAGACCCTTCCGACCCGCTCTGGGTCAACGCGCAGATCGACGTCGACGGGATGGAGCGGATGCTGGCGCTGTCGGCGGAAGAGGCCTACGACGAGCTCGCCGCCCTGCAGGGCACCACCGTCTCGCGCTGGAACTGGGGCGACCTGCACGCGATCACCCTCACCAGCGAGACACTCGGATCCTCGGGCATCGCGCCGATCGAAGCACTCTTCAACCGTGGACCTTTCCCGGTCAGCGGAGGGGCCTCGGTGGTGAACGCGACCGGATGGGAGCTCGGGGTCTCGTACGCCACCACGACCGTGCCGTCGATGCGCATGGTCGTCGACCTCTCCGACTTCGACGCCTCGACCTGGAATCATCTCACCGGCGCCTCGGGTCACGCGTACAACGAGCACTACACGGATCAGACGGCGGACTGGGCAGCGGGCATCCAGAAGCCGTGGGTGTACACGGCGAAGGCCGTGAAGGCAGCGGCGGTCAACACCCTGGTGCTCACCCCGGCCGGCTGAACGACGGCTCTCGGGGCATCTGAAGCAGCGCCCCAGGATGCTCGGCTAGCGTTGACGGGTGCCATCCGCCTATCTCGCCCCCAAGGGCACCCCCGTCACGCTCCTGGAGTTCGAGCATGCAGGTGCGACCCTCATCGCCGAGACGTTCGGTGAGGGCCCGCACACGTATCTGCTCCTGCACGGCATCGGCATGGGGCGGAGCGTCTATCTCGATATCGTGCAACGTCTCGAGGGAAGGGTCATCGCTCTCGATCTGCCCGGATTCGGCGAGGCGCCCGAGCCCACCCGCACACTCACGATGGAACGGCATGCCGACCTCGTCGCGGCCTACCTGCAGCACGTCGACTCGGGCCGCGTCGTCGTGATCGGGCACTCGATGGGCAGTCAGATCGCCGCCGAGCTCGCCGCGCGGCATCCGTCCCTCGTCGAGGGAGTGGTGCTCGCCGGCCCCACCGTGAACAAGGCCGCGCGCAACATCGGCGCGCAGGCGCGGTATCTGCTCACAGACCTCATCGGCGAACGCCCCCTGGTCATCTGGCGCGGGGCCCGGGAGTACCTCCGCGGCGGCCCCCACCTGTTCCGGAAGATGCGTGCGACCATCGTGCACGAGCCCGAAGACGCCTTCGCGCGCATCCAGTGCCCCGTGCTCGTGCTGCGCGGGGAGAGCGATCCGCTGGCGCCGATGAGCTGGTGCCGCGAGATCATCGACGCCATCCCCGGCGCCGACCTCGAAGTCATCCCCGACCACGGTCACGGCACGCTGATCAGCGACTCCGAACCCGCGGCGCGCCTGATCCACGAGTTCACTGCTCGCCTCTGACGCCCCGGGCCCTCCTCATGAGCGGCCCGCGCGACGCGGCGTGCCGGCATCGATCGCCCGGCGCAGCCGGGCAGGATCAGCCTCGATGTCAGCCCGCAGCGGGCGGGGTCTGCTTCGACTCGGAGAGCTCGTCGACGACGAGGCCGCGCTGCTCGATGGTGCCGTTGCGATACGCCTGCCGTCCGACCATGTGCGCCGAGAGCGGAGCGGTGGCGAACTGCATGAGCACGACCGGGGCGACCAGCACGAACCCGATCAGGATGCCGCCGACCGACCGCTGCGACAGCGCGATCGCGATGCAGATGAGCAGCAGTCCGAGCACCTGAGGCTTGGTCGCCGCGTGCAGACGCGACGGCACATCGCGGAAGTGCAGCAGTCCGACCGCCGCCGACAGGCACAGCAGCGCTCCGAGCAGGATGAGCACCAGGACCGCCACGTCGATGACGGCATCCGGGATCATGAGACCGAACACGTTCATGGTGTCGTGTTGTCCCTTCTCGCGACGAACCGGGCGACGGCGATCGATCCGAACACTCCGATCGCCGCGATGATCAAGAGCACGGGGATGTTTCGAGTGTGACCGTTGATCGCCATCTCGGCGCCGATCACGCACATCACCTCGGTGAGCAGCACGTCGGAGGCGACGGCGCGGTCGAGGATCGACGGTCCGCGCACGATGCGGATCAGCGCGAGCACAGCGGCGATGCCGAACACCACCATGATCAGCAGCAGGAGGATGTTCATCGGGCACCGCCCTTCATCGTTCCGAGTCCCGCGCGCTCCTCGGCCTTGAGGGCACGATACTGATCGGGGTCGCCGAGTGCACGCACCACGCGTCGCTCCCACCGGAGCACGCCGGCGCGCTGCTTCTCCACGTCGTCGAGGTTCCGGACCCCGATCACGTGCAGGTACAGGATCCGCCGGTCGCGGTCGGTCTCCACGACGAGAGACCCGGGGATCAGCGACGACACGACGGCGACGTGCGTCATCACCAGGTCGTCGGCATACCGCAGCGGCACCGCGATGATGGCCGTGCCGGGCTGGCGACGGAAGTCGAACACCTGCGCCGTGACCGAGAGAGCACCGCTCAGCACCGCGAACAGGAACTGCACCACGAACAGTGCGGCGTACCAGAGATTGATGCGCCCGGAGAGCGCGACGGTCGGCAGTCGGAACACGCGGGTGACGAAGATCGCGACGACGAGTCCGGTGAGGAACGACAGCACCGTGAACTGCGCCCACAGCAGCATCCAGAGCACCACGAGCCAGGCGAGGAAGGGCAGCTGCACGCGAATGTCGCGCCAGAGGTGACGTCGGGTGTCGCGCGCCATCAGCCCACCTCCTCTTCCAGTTGCACGAGGCTCACCGGCTGCAGCAGTGCGGCGCCGATGCGGTCGCAGAGGGCGTAGAGAGGACCAGCGAAGATCGTCAACGCGAGCGTGACCGCGACCATGCCGCCGGTCGCCACGGTCATGATCTTCGGGATGCGACGGCGCTCCTGCTGCTCATCGGCCGCCGGCGCGTTGCCGAGGTACGAGATGCGTCCCTCGGTCTCGGTGGAGTCCTCCTCTTCGCGCCAGAAGGCGAGGTTCCAGGCGCGCATCAGGGCGTAGAGGGTCAGCAGCGACGTGACGATGCCGCCGAAGATCAGCACGATCATGATCGGTGTGCCGACCGAGGCCGCCGCCTCGAAGAGGGCGAACTTGCCGATGAAGCCGGAGAAGGGCGGCAGTCCGCCGAGGTTGATCGCGGGGACGAAATAGAGGACGGCGATCAGGGGGGCGACCTTCAGCAGCCCCTTGACCCGCAGGATCGAGGTGCTTCCGGCTCGACGTTCCACGAGCCCGACGGCGAGGAACAGGGTGGTCTGCACGACGATGTGGTGCACGATGTAGTACACCGTGGCGCCGATCGCGGCGGGGGTCGCTATCGCGAGGCCGAAGATCATGTAGCCGACGTGGCTGACCAGTGTGAACGACAGGATTCGCTTGAGCTCGGCCTGTGCGACGGCACCGAGCACTCCGACGATCATGGTCGCGAGCGCGATGATCAAGAGCAGCGTGTCGATGCTGTTCGAGGCGAAGAGCTGGGTCTCGGTGCGGATCAGCGCGTACACGCCGACCTTCGTCAGCAGGCCGGCGAACACGGCGGTGACCGGGGCCGGTGCGGTCGGGTACGAGTCCGGCAGCCAGAACGACACCGGGAAGATGGCGGCCTTGATGCCGAAGGCGACCACGAGCATCAGGTGCAGCACCAGCTGCGTCTCCTGCGGGAGCTCCGACATGCGCTCGGCGATCTGGGCCATGTTGACCGTGCCGAGTGCGCCGTAGATCATCGCGATCGACGCGAGGAACAGGATCGACGAGACCAGCGACACCACGATGTAGACCGCGCCGGTACGGATGCGGGACTCGGTGCTGCCGAGAGTGATCAACACGTACGACGCGACGAGCAGGATCTCGAAGCCGACGTAGAGGTTGAACAGGTCGCCCGCGATGAAGGCGTTGAAGATGCCGGCCGCGAGGATCAGGTACGACGGGTTGAAGATCGAGATCGGCGTCTCGTCGGTGCCGTCTGCGGCACCCTGGCCGATGGAGAAGAGCAGGACCGCGAGCAGCACGATGCTGGAGATGAGCACGAGGAGGGCGGCGAGCCTGTCGACGTAGAGCACGATGCCGAACGGCACGGGCCAGCCGCCGACCGACACCGCCAGCGGAGCACCGGAATCGACCACGACCAGGAGCACGGCGGCGATGACCGAGACGGCGGCGAGAGTGGCGACCGTGACGACGACCTGCAGGCGCGCATTGCGACCGAAGACGAGGGTGACCGCGGCGCCCAGCAGAGGCAGTGCGACGAGGAGCGGGACGAGGGCGGTCATGGCTTGCCCTCCTCGTTCTCGTCGCGGTCATGGGGTTGGTCGGGGCGCGGTTCACGGCCCTCGTCGGAGGGTTCTGACGGTTCGGAGGGCTCGCTCCCCCACCCGGTCGGGGCGTCGAACGGAGCATCGTCGTGGATCGAGGGGTGATCGCGCATATGCAGCACCGTGATCGGCGCGGTCTGCACGCCGACGAAGTCGGTGGTCGCCTCGTCGTCGTCGGTCTCGGACTCGTCGTCCATGAGGTCTTCGTCGGCATCTGTGCGCTCGCGGAGCGCGATGTCGGCCTCGTCGTCCTCGACCGTGTCGGCCTGACCCAGTTGCCAGGAGCGGTAGATCAGGGCGAGCAGGAAAGCCGAGACCGCGAACGTGATGACGATGGCGGTGAGGGTGAGCGCCTGCGGAAGCGGGTCGCTCATCTCCCCTTCCGTCCCGAAGAACGGCGCGTTGCCGGGAACGCCCATCACGATCAGGAGCAGCAGGTTCGTGGCGTTGCCGAGCAGCAGAAAGCCGATCAGCACACGGGTCAGGCTGCGCTCCAGCATCGCGTACACGCCGCACGCGAAGAGGATGGCCATGATGACGATCAGGGTGAGGGAGACGTCCATCAGCTGCTCCTCCCGCCCCGGGAGAGGAATCCTTCAGGACCCGGTGTGGTGCGCAGCGCCGCCTGACGGTCGACCTCGGCGCCCAGGCTGCGCAGCACGTCGAGGACGAGCCCGATCACGACGAGGTACACGCCGATGTCGAAGATGGTCGAGGTGACGAACTCCATGTGTCCGATGCCGGGGATCTCCCACTCCCAGAAGGTGCTGGTCAGGGGCGCGAGACCGAAGAACAGGGGAACGACCGCCGTGCCGACGGCGAGGATCAGGCCGGTGCCGAGCAGTCGTCCCGCATCCGTGGGGGCCGCGGCGCCCAGCTCCCAGCGTCCGCCGGCGATGTAGCGCATCACGAGTGCCATGCCCGCGACGAGACCGCCGGCGAAGCCGCCGCCCGGCAGATTGTGGCCGGAGAACAGCAGGAAGATCGACACCACGATGATGGTGTGGAACAGGATGCGGACGATCACCTCGAGCAGGATCGACCTGTTCTCGGGCTTCATCTTCTGACCGCCGACGAGCCACGCCCGCGGGCTGCTCTCGTTCTCGGAGGTCTGGAATCGGATGCCCTCGGTGGTCTCGACGAGCGGGCGGCTGCGTGCGGCCTTGCGCGTCGCCCGGGGAAGGTTCCTGGTGGCGGCGAGCAGGTCGGCGCGGTGCGTGACGAACACCAGGGAGGCCACACCGGTCGCGGCGAGCACGAGCACCGAGAGCTCGCCCATGGTGTCCCAGCCGCGCAGGTCGACCAGCGCCACGTTGACGACGTTCTTGCCGTGTCCGATCTCGTACGCGAGCTTCGGGAACGCCTCCGAGATCGGGTCGGCGATGCGCGACTGGGTGGCGACGACGGCGACGAAGGCCATCGTGACGCCCACGCCGATCGCCAGCAGCGCGCGGGGGATGCGCCCGACCGAGGCGTTGTGCTCGCCCATCCGCGCGGGGAGGCGACGGAGCACCAGCGCGAACGTGACCATCGTGACCGTCTCGACCAGGATCTGCGTCAGCGCGAGGTCGGGTGCACCGCTCGTCGCGAACAGCACGACCATGCCGAGTCCGGTGACCGAGACGAGCACCACGCCGGTGTAGCGCTTCTGCGCACGGACGGCGAAGATGCCGGCGATCGCCATGATCGGCGCGACCACGATCTGCGCCGGGGTGTGCCAGAGGGACAGGTTGTACCGATCGATGTCGCTCGCGATGAGGGCCGTGACCTCGGCGGCGACGAACACCACGAAGATGGTGCCGACGTACACCGGCAGCGAGCCCCGCTGGGTGAGCGTGGTGCTGAGCACCGAGAGCCGGTCGACGCCGCGCATGACGAAGTAGTAGACGTCGGCCGCGGTGAATCGCAGGATCCGCGGCTTGCGATCCCATCCGGTCCTGCGGGTGACCAGGAACAGCCCGATGCCGAGCAGGATCGACAGGATCGAGATGCCCAGTGCGGGCTCGAAGCCGTGCCACAGCGCGAGATGGCCGGGGCCCTCGACGGCTTCGCCCGCATGGTCGAGCCCCGGGGTCGCGGTGAGGGCGTACCCCTGCAGAGCCGTGTCGAGAGCGGGGGCGCCGATCCCCGCCGCGAGCGTGACGCCGGCGAGGATGATCGGGGCCGAGAGGAAGCCGACCGGCGGGTCGGGCCAGGCTGTGTCGGGGAGTTGCTGGCCCTGCTCATCGCGCTTCTTCCAGAACGCGCCCCAGAGGAAACGCACCCCATATGCCGCAGTCAGCATGGATCCGAGGACGATACCGATGAGGGCGACGAGTCCCCACGGGGATCCGCCTTGTGCGTCGTCGAGGAGGGCGGTGAGCGTGGATTCCTTGGCGACGAAGCCGATGGTCGGCGCGATGCCCGCCATCGATGCCACGGAGATGAATGCCGCGGTCGCCATGACGGGTGCCTGCCGACCGACGCCGGAGAGCTCGTTGATGTCTCGGGTGGACAGTTGACGGTCGATGACGCCGACGATCAGGAAGAGCGCCGACTTGAACAGCGCGTGGCCGATGACCAGGGCGAGACCGGCGAGCGCCGCCGCCTGCGTGCCGTAGCCGACGACGATCGCGAAGAAGCCGAGCTGGCTGACCGTGCCGAAGGCGAGAATGCGCTTGAGGTCGGTCTCACGCAACGCCTGGATGCCCCCGAGCAGCATCGTGATGATGCCCAGGGTGATGACGATCGGCCGCCAGGTGGTGCTGAACGCGAAGATCGGCGCGAACCGGGCGATCAGATAGATGCCGGCCTTCACCATCGCGGCGGCGTGCAGATACGCGCTCACCGGCGTGGGCGCGGCCATCGCACCGGGGAGCCAGAAGTGGAAGGGGAACAGTGCCGACTTGCTGATCGCCCCGATCAGGAGCATGACGATCGCAGCATCGACGAGAGGTCCGCTGGGCGCGATGACGAGGATCTCGCGGATGCTCGAGGTGCCGGTGTCGACCACGAGCAGCACGACGCCCACGAACATCACGAGGCCACCGAGCGTCGTCACCAGCAGAGCCTGCAGCGCCGCGCGACGGCTGGCGGCACGGCGGCGGTAGTGACCGATGAGGAGGTACGAGAGGATGCTCGTGACTTCCCAGAACATGACGAGGATCACGAGGTCGTCGGTCAGGACCAGTCCGTACATCGCGCCGGCGAAGCCCAACAGCACGCCGGCGAACTGTCCGACGCCCGCCGAGTCCTCGTAGAAGTACCAACGGCAGTAGAGGAGAACCAGTGCTCCGACGCCCGTGACGATCAGGGTGAGCACCCAGCCGAGCACGTCCATGTTCATGGAGAGGTTCAGACCCAGTTGGGGGATCCACTCGAGCGACTCGAACGGTACCGGCCCGTCGAGCACCTGCGGTGTCATGACGAGTGCATGCACGAAGGCGGCGGCCGGGACGAGGGCGGCGATGGCGAAAGCCTGAGCTCCGAGCCAGCGCACCAGAACGGGCATCAACAGCGACCCGAGGAGGAACACAGCGAGGAGCATCAGCATATACGCGGCTCCCTCAGGGCTCGTCGGCCATTTCGGCACAGGCGGGCGGGTGTCAGACCAGTTTACCGGCGCGAGAGGTTCCTGCGGTCCACGTTTGCACGATCGTGCGAGAGTAGCCCCATGCGGCGGGTCTGGGTTCGAGAGCTCGCGGGCTGGGTGGGGGCACTGGCCGTGGCGATGATCACGGTGGCGCAGGTCGCTTCATCCGCTCGCGCCGACCTGCTGTTCCGCGATGGAGATTCCCTGGTCGTGGCGATGTTCGCACGATCCGTCCTGTCCGGCGCTCCGCTGGATTGGGCGATGTCCAGCGTGCTGTTCCTGCCCGAGTCCGCGGTTTTCACCGGCCTCGATGCGGTGCTGCCTGTCGACGTGAACGGATTGCTCACGATCAATGCCGTCATCAACATGCTCGCTCTCTACGGGGCCCTCCGGCTGGTCTCGGGCCGTCGACGCGACGACACCGCCCCGGTCAGCTGGGCGCTCCTCGGGCTCGCGGTCTTCGGCATCTTGGCGATGACCGATGTCTCGGGTTCTCGGGACGCGCTCGAACTCGCCTCCCTGCTGCTCACCACCACGTATTACTGCTCGACGGTGATCGCCGTCGTGCTGTCCGTCGGTCTGGTGCGTCGGGTGATCGACCGCGACGAGGGCGGGACCGGGTCGTTGGTCGCTCTGGGCGCGACGGCGGCCGTCTCCACTCTCTCCAACCCGCTGTTCGCCGCCTGGGCGACGGTTCCGATCGCTCTTCTCCTCGCCGTGATGCTCATCCGGTCGCCTCGACGCACCCGCACGGCGACGATGCTCGTCGTGCTGGTCCTGGGCACCGCGATGGGCTTCCTCGGTCGCATTCCTCTTCGGGCATGGATCGCCAACACCGGAACCGGCTACGTCCAGCCCGAACTCTGGACGGAGTCGGCGGGCTACTACGGAACCCTTCTCCTCGACCGCACGGCGACGCCCGCCGGCATCATCGGCGCCCTGATCGTGCTCGCCCTCATCGCGTCGGCCATCGCGCGCACGGCGCGAGCGGGCGATCCCGGCACGCGGTTCGTCGCGACCGTCGCGTGGGTCACCCCCGTGCTCGTCGCGATCGGCGCGATCGCTCTCGGCACCCACGCCGCCCGGTACCTGCAGCCCCTCGTCTTCGCGCCGGTGCTCGCCGTGGTGGCGGCTCCCCGTGCCTGGCGGGTGCCGCGGCGTGCCGGTGCTCTCCTCGCGGCGGCCGCCACCGTGGTGCTCGTGATCGGCGGCACGTTCAGCGTTCCCCGGCTCGCCGCTGCGAGCGCCGCCCCCGATGCCGATCTCGCCTGTGTGACCGACTGGGTCGATGCGTCGGGCCGGGTCGGGGCCGGCCAGTTCTGGACGGTACGCCTGCCGAAGCTGCATCTGGAGGATCCCGCCCGTCTCGTGCAGGTCGATCATGAGCTCAACGGCTACGCGTGGCTCGTGAACCGAGCGGATTTCGATGTCGGTGAGGTGTCATTCCTCGTGGAGGACGCCCAGACGGTCCCCTGGCGCCTCTCGTCACCGGCCATCCCTGACGAGGTGATCGACTGCGGGCGCTACCGCATCCTCGATTTCGGGGAGAACGGCCTGCCGCTCGGTCCGCAGCGCAGCTGAGCGGGCGCCGCTCAGCGTGGGACGGGGCCGGTGGTCGTGCCGGCGCGGAACACACAGGTGAGATGCTGCGTCTCGCCCGGTTCTCCGCGGAGCATGCGGGCGACCTGCTCCCCCGCCGCGCGACCCTTCTCGACCGCCGGTTGCACGCTGGTGGTGAGGGTGAGATCCCCGAAGCCGTCGAGCGGGATCCCGTCGAAACCGGCGACCGAGAGGTCCTCGGGCACGCGGAGCCCCAGTTCCTCGGCCGCTCGGATCACCCCGACCGCGAGCAGGTCGCTCTGGGCGAGCACGGCCGTCGGGCGGGTGGCGGGGTCGGTCAGAAGCATCCGTCCGACCAGCACGCCCTCGTCGATGAGGCTGCCGGACGCCGAGATCGCCGGCGCATCGGGGAACACCTGACGCATCCCCTCGAGGCGATGCACCGAGACGTCGACGGTCGCGTTCGCGATCCGTTCGGGGGTCACCAGTGCCCGTTCCCGTTCGCTGTCGAGCGAGAGCGTGACCAGCGCCACGTCGCGGTGACCGAGGTCGTGGACGTGCCGCGCGACGTCGGCGGACGCTGCGACGTTGTCGAGCGTGATGCGGGGGATATCCTCACCGGCATCTCCTTCGATCACGACCACCGGCAGACCACGGCCGACGACCACCTCGAGCGAGGCCTTCGTGCGCCCCGAGCATCCGATCAGGACGAAGGCGTCTACGGGGGCGTTCGTGATGGCGGCCCCCTCCTCCCCCGGTTCGTCGCGCATCAGGAGGATGCCCGCACTGAGGTCGGCGAGACCGTCGGTGAGGCCGTCCATCATGGCCGTCGTCACCGGATCGAGGAATGCCGCGCGCAGGTGCCCCTCGAGAACGACGGCGACGATGCCGCTGCGTCCGCGACGCAGCGATGCCGCGCGGGGATCCGGACCTGCGTATCCGAGGTCCGACGCCGCGGTGAGCACACGCTCCCGCGTGGCGGCCGCCACATTCGCCTTGCCGCTGAAGACGACCGAGGCGGTGGACGTCGCCACGCCCGCCTCACGTG
The DNA here is from genome assembly GCF_000708345.1 of Microbacterium sp. Cr-K32. Taxonomy (NCBI): domain Bacteria; kingdom Bacillati; phylum Actinomycetota; class Actinomycetes; order Micrococcales; family Microbacteriaceae; genus Microbacterium; species Microbacterium sp. Cr-K32. The sequence continues at coordinate 55,297 of NZ_JARD01000030.1, forward strand.
CGACGTCGGCGATCGTGGGCCGACGCGGCGTCTCCTGACTGCTCATACTTCGAGGATAGCTCCCCACGGTTCCCTTCGGTCGAATCGATTCGATAGGCTGTCCGGCATGGAAACAGCCCTCTCCCGTTCGCAGTTCGTGCGCTGGCGCGCGGCGATCTTCGCCATCTTCCTCGCGAGCGGGCTGTCGATCGCCACCTGGGCGTCGCGCGTACCCGGTATCAAGGAGGCGCTGGGGCTCGACAACGCGCAGGTCGGCCTCATCCTCCTCGGCATGGGCGTGTCATCGATCATCGGCATCTCGACAGGTCCCGCCGTGATGGCGCGCCTCGGTGCCCGGCGGGGCATGCTCCTGACGATGCTGATGTTCGCATCCGGGATCGTCCTCGTGGGCCTCGGCGCCAATGTGTTCGGCTCCGTTCCCGTCGTCATCATCGGCATGGTGCTGTTCGGGTTCGGCAACGGATCGGTCGACGTGATGATGAACGTCGAAGCCACGGCGATCGAGCAGCAGATGGGCCGCACGATCCTGCCGGTCTTCCACGCATTCTTCAGCTTCGGCACGGTCATCGGCGCGGGAATCGGCGCCCTCGCGGCGCAGCTCTCCATCAACGTCGCCACCCACGCCGCGGTCATGGGTGCGCTGATCGCCGTGATCGCGATCGTCTGCTTCTTCCAGGTGCCGGTGCGCGAGGCCGCCCTCGATCCCGCGGCGCACGAGAAGCCGGCCTTCCGTGCACGCATGCACACCGCGCTCGAGGCATGGCGCGAACCGCGCACCTATCTGATCGGCGTGGTCATGCTCGGCATGTCATTCGCCGAGGGCGGCGCCAACGACTGGATCGCCCTGGGCACCGAGCAGGGGCACGGCTTCGCCGAGGGTACCGGCGCCGTGTCGCTCGCCGTGTTCTCGGTGGGCATGACCGTCGTGCGTCTGTTCGGAGGTCCGCTCGTCGACCGCTTCGGCCGCGTGCTGGTGCTGCGCATCCTCGCGGTCGCGGCGGCATCGGGCATCCTGCTCTTCATCCTCGCGCCCACCTTCCCGCTCGTGCTCGTCGGGGCGGCGCTCTGGGGCGTCGGCGCCTCCCTCGGCTTCCCGCTCGGCATGTCGGCGGCGGCGGACGATCCGGCAAAGGCAGCGGCCCGGGTGAGTGCTGCGGCCACGATCGGCTACATCGCGTTCCTGGGTGGACCTCCCGTGCTCGGCGTCATCAGCGAGCACATCGGTCTGCTCAACACGCTGTTCATCCTGGTCGCACTGGTCGTGATGTCCGGGCTGTTCTCCGGCGCCGCGCGCCCGCTCCGCGACGACGAGAAGACGCCGGCCGCGACGACTCCACAGGGCTGACCACGGCGGCGGAGTGATCACGGCGGCGGAGTGAGGTTCAGTCCTCGCCACCACGGACGAGCGCTGCCGCGTGTGAACGGCTGCGCGCGCCGAGCTTGGTGAGCACATTCGAGACATGAGTCTTGACCGTCGGCACCGAGATGCGCAGCCGTGCAGCGAGTTGAGCGTTCGACCACCCCTGCAGGATCCCCTCGAGCACCTCCTGCTCCCGACCGGTCAGATTCGCGAGCCTCCCCGCATCCGGCACCGGCACGGGAAGCGCGGCGTTCTCGGCGACGGCGGCGAGCGCACGTCTCGTCACCCGCGGATCCAGAGCGCCGTCGCCCGCGGCGACCGCGCGGACAGCCTGCCCGAGGGTAGGGGCGTCGACCGTCTTGAGCAGGAATCCGACGGCCCCGGCGCGGATGGCCCCGAACACGAGGTCGTCCTCGTCGAAGCTCGTCAGGACCAGGACGTCGCCGAGACCGCGCTCGACGATCTCTCTGGTGGCCGAGATCCCGTCCCGCCCCGGCATCCGCACATCCATGAGCACGACGTCGGGGCGCAGTGCCGCGGCGTTGCGGACAGCGACCTCACCATCCGCGGCCTCTCCGACCACCGAGATGCCCTGTGTCTCGAGCATGATGCGCAGGCCCGCCCTGATCGCGCTGTGATCGTCGGCCAGCAGCACGGTCGGCGCCGTCATGGCCGCACCTCCACCGGGATGCGCCCCTCGACCGCCCATCCGCCCGGGGTCGGCCCCGCGGAGAAGACGCCGTCCAACGCGCCGACGCGTTCGCGGAGCATCTGCAGCCCCCAGCCTTCGTCGCCGTGTGCAGCAGCGCGGCTGGGCGCACCGCCACGCGAGCGCACCTCGACCCGCACCTCGGAGTCCTGCTCCTGAACCGTGATGTCGACGACGGCGCCGCTCGCATGGCGGATGCAGTTGTTCAGCGCCTCGCGCACGATGCGGATGACGGCCTGCTGGCGTGCCGCACCGATGTCCTCGATGTCATCGACGACGAGATGCACGACGAGCCCTGCCCGCTCCGCCTCCTGCACGATTCCGCCGAGATCCGCCCAGCGGGGTGCAGGAGCCAGAGTCCCGTCGCCGCGACGGAGCACCGAGATCATGGATCGCAGCGCACCATGAGCATCGAGTCCCGCGTCGCGCACAGCCTGCAGGGCTTCTCGATCCCTGGCACGGTCGGGTGCGGACGACAAAGCCGCTTCGGCACGGATCGCCATCGCCATCACGTGACCGGCGACGACATCGTGCAGCTCTCTCGCCATCGTCTCGCGCTCACGCTGCACCGCTTCGACGCGGTCCCGCTCGGCGGCGGCGGCGGCCTCTTCCGCTCGCTGACGATGCAGCTCGGCGAGTTCGTGGGCCTGGGAGACCGCCACCGCCCACCAGTAGTCGGTGCCGAAGATCGCGCCGAACTGCACGCCGATGAGGAAGGCCACGGCGAACGGCACGTCGGTGAAGAGCCAGGCGGCGAGGAAGAAGATGATCGTCGAAGCGCCCAGCAGGAGGAGCAGCACCCGCCTCCCCTGCGGCCCCGCCAGGAACGCCGCCGTCCACAACACATCCAGCAGCACCACGAGCGTGCCGATGCCGCCGACGGTGAGCAGATCGACCACGAAGAGGAGCGTGACCAACGCGAGGACCGTCACGGGCATACGCCGCTTGACGAGGGCGAGCGCGCACGCGGGAAGCGCGAGGGCCAGTGCCCACCACGGCGAGACGGAGGTCTCGAGGATCGAGAACGGACCCCAGATGCCGCGGAACCCGAAGCCCGCCATGACGACCGCGAGGATCGCCATCCCGAGCGGATCCGCCCACCAGCGGTGCCGGCGGTACCAGGCTCCGAACCCGCCTTCGACCTGCTCGTGCATGCCTTCATGCAACCACGGCGCGCGCGCTCGCGCATCCGACGAAGGGATGAGGGAGCCGAAGGAGACGCTACTTTCGCCCGATCCGCAGCCGTCCCCCGTTCCGTGAACGTGGAGACATGGAACTCTTCGGCGGACTGCCGCTTCCCCTCTCCCTCGCCCTCCTGGCGCTGATCGATGGGCTGAGCGTCGGCACTCTCCTCATCCCCGTCTTCCTGCTCCTGCACCCGGGGCGGGTGCGCGCCGGACGCATCCTGCTGTATCTGGTGACGATCGCCGCGTTCTACCTGCTCGTCGGGCTCCTCTTCCTCTGGGGGCTGGTGAATCTCGTCGACGTGGCGTCCGACTTCCTGGCCTCGCCCGCCGGCCTGGTCATCCGCCTGCTCGTCGGAGGAGCGCTCCTCATCACGGCCTTCGTGATGCCGACCGGTGACAAGCGCGCCAAGCCCACGTCGACGACCCCGACGTCGGGACCCACGACCCCGCAGGTCTCGGCGTGGACGGGGATGCCGACGAGGTCGGCTGCGCACAGCTCGTCGATGACGACACCACCCCCTCCGGCTCCCGCGATGACGACGGACGCCGCGCCGCGCCCCGGTCGCATCACCCGGTGGCGCGAGCGACTGCTCGACCCGCGCACTCGCGGGACCGCCGTGATGGCCGTCGCGATCGCCGCCGGGCTTGTCGAGATCGCCACCATGCTCCCGTACATCGTCGCGATGACGATGCTGGCGGATGCGGGGATCGACACTCCGCTGCGCGTGCTGTCGCTCGTCGGGTACTGCGCGCTGATGATCCTGCCCGCTGTCGTGCTGCTCGTCCTGCGCCTGGTCGCCGCTCCCCTGGTGCAGCGGCCGCTCGAACGCTTCGCGGCCTGGATGGAGCGCACCGGCGCGGAGAACACCGCCTGGATCATCGGCATCATCGGATTCCTCATCGCCCGCTCCGCCGCCACCGAGCTCGGTCTCTTCCAGGCGATCGGGTCGTTCCTCGACCGATGACCGCCGCGCCCACCGCCTGCGATCGCGCAGCACTCCCGACGAAGTAGGCTCGACGGGTGCGTCTCGTCATCGCCCGCTGCTCGGTCGACTACACCGGTCGGCTCAACGCCCATCTCCCGCTTGCCACGCGTCTGCTCGTGCACAAGGGAGACGGGAGTCTGCTCGTGCACTCCGACGGCGGCAGCTACAAGCCGCTGAATTGGATGAGCCCGCCGTGCTCGCTCTCGAGCGAGACCCCCGGCGAGGAAGAAGCCAGCGCCGGCGTCGTCGAGGTCTGGCGCGTCACCCACAAGAAGACCGGTGATGCGCTGCGCGTGCAGATCTACGAGATCATCCACGACACCTCCCACGAGCTGGGTATCGACCCCGGGCTGCAGAAGGACGGCGTCGAGGCCGATCTGCAGCGGCTGCTCGCCGAACAGGTGGACCGCATCTCCGAGGGCGCGACGCTCGTACGCCGCGAGTACCCGACGGCCATCGGGCCCGTCGACCTGCTGGTGCGCGATGCCGACGGCGCCGCGATCGCGGTCGAGATCAAACGCCGCGGCGACATCGACGGCGTGGAGCAGCTGACCCGCTATCTCGAACTGCTGGGCCGCGACCCGCACCTCTCCCCCGTGCAGGGCGTCTTCGCCGCGCAGGAGATCAAGCCTCAGGCACGCGTGCTCGCCGAGGATCGCGGTATCCGCTGCCTGGTGCTCGACTACGACGACATGAAGGGCATCGAGTCGGGCATCCCCCGACTGTTCTGAGGCGTCACCTCTCAGCGCGCGGCGATGAGCCGGGGTGCCGGCCCCTCCAGGCGCGCGATCGCGATCTTCACCTCGAAGATCTGCTGCTCGACGCGATCGAAACGCGCATCGGACTTCGTCTCCATCGTGTCGAACCGGGTATCGGACTTCGCATCCTGGGCATCGCACCGGGCATCGATTTTCGCGTCCAGGGCATCGCACCGGG